>CAZVHE010000135.1:0-5815 GCA_964627705.1 uncultured Chthonomonas sp. | reverse complement strand
GTGCCGGGGGTCCACCGAGGCCATCACCTGATCCGCGAGGTCATAGACCGTGGTGGACCAGCCAATGTGGTCTTTGAGTTCGCGTCAGAAACTTGATCGAACAACTGCATGTCTTGCGAGTGTGTCATTTGTCGTGACGACGGATACCCTCTATTTGACATAGAAGAACGTGACGTTACACCCGTCTGCGCTTAAGTTAAACAACTCGCCATTTGCGCCACCATCAAACCCTGGACTGATCGTAATCATTGTTGGACCTCCACTAAGCTCAGCACTAGAAGGACGCAAAACAATGCGCCCTTGACGATTGGTCTCTTTGTAAACCCAAGAGAAGCCAAGGCGATTCAATTCCTGGAGGACTAATTGAGATGTATCCTCGACCTTTGCTCCCGGAATATTGTAAGTAGCAGATTCTGACTTACCCGTACGACTGGTATGTCGTTCTGACCCAGACAGTATCTCCAGCCTTTCCACCAATGGGATTTCCGCTGCACTTGACGGCGGTTGACTGCAGCCCACCAGCAGCCAACCCAAAACCGTGATTCCCACCATCCAAGAAGTCCGCATGGTCTTACCCTCAATTTACCCCCCAAGCCCAAGCTGTCTATCAAGGGCGTTGGCGGTACTCTGCGGGCGTGATTGGGTTGATCGCGTTGCTCGCCCCGCCGCAAGAGCCGGCCGCCTTCCGGGCGGTGTTCGAAGACCGTCCCCGCCAGCTCATCGTCCGCCTCCTCAATGAGCCCGGCGACGGGGGCATCTACGCCGTGTTCTCCCCCGATGTGTGCGCGGTGCGCCGGGTGTGGCACGGCCGCATCAACTACCGGGGCAAGGTCTACGATTTCAGCCAAGAGAACTCCTTCGGCGAGGGGCGCAGCCTCTACGAGGTCCCCAGCCAGGTGCTTGGCCCCACCGATTTCGGTCCGCCCTCCTCGGCGGCGGACCCCGTCTGGCGCTTCACGCAGGTTGGCATGGCCGTGGAATCCCGCCCCTTCAACCTCGAGAACTGGGGGCCGCTCTACTTTGCCTTTGAAGAGCGAGGCGACACGGACTCCGTGGCCATCGAACTCAGCGATGCCCGCCGTCAGCCCATCTACCAATACCTCTCCTCCAACACCATTAGCGGCCCCAACGTGTGGCAGTGGAACTACAAGCAGATGCCCGCCCTGCCCGGCCGTTTCCAGGGGCAGATCCGCATCTCCGCCCCCACCCTGAAGGCCCCCAAGGATGTGCGCCGCGCCCGCCTGTTTGGCGACCGCCTGGCGTGGTTCCGGGGGGAGACTCCGGTGCCCGTGCAGTTCCGCGGCTACCACCGCGACGGCGACAAAACCACCATTCGGTTCACCGCCGATGCCCGACCGATTGAACTCACCATGACCATGGAAGGCTCCCTCCTCATCATGCGCTACCGCGCCACCGCCGCCGGCCCCGCGCTGACCCTGCGCACCTATCAGCCCAACGTGCCCGACCCCACCCTGGGCGAGGCCGCCGACGCCACCGTGGAGGTGCGACGATGACCACCGCCCTGCTGGCCCTGCTGCTGGCCACCCCCCAGGCGAGCGCCCCCGGCATGACCGTGATGGCCTGGCAGCTGGAGCAACCATTTGGTGGAATCCCGCAGCTGGTGCAGGGGCAGGTGCCCACCGCCTCCTTCGTCACGCCTTCGTTCCCGCTCACCGGCCCCTTCAAAACCGACGACGCCCCGGTGGCCCAGAACTTTTACGCCGAGGTGACCACCCGCCTGCAGGTGGACCGCGCCGCCACCTACGATTTTGAGGTCCGCACTACCTCGCTGGTACGCATGTCTCTCTCCGGGGAGACGATGCTGAACACCACCGACGGCACCTTCCGCCGCGAGACCGGGGTGTGGCGCGGGCAGTATCGCTTGCCCGTGGGGCGCACCAACCTAAAGGCCTTCATCATGCACAACGAGGGTGATTTCAGCCTAGATATCCGCTGGAAGCGCACCGACGAGAGCGAATATCGCGCCCTGGCCCCCGAACTGCTATCCACCGACCCCGGCCAGACCTTTGTGGTGAACCCCGGCCTCAAGCGCGCCACCCTGGGCGCCCCCACCACGCGCCCCGGCGACCGCCGCCCGCTCACCGCCGTCCACCCCAGCTTTGCGCGGGAAGAGATTCGCGGCGAAGATTTCCGCCCGGCCGTGGGGGGCATGGTTTTCCTCCCCGATGGCCGGCTGGCCGTGTGCACCTGGGATGAGCGCGGCGCGGTGTATCTGCTGAGCGGCCTGGACAAGCCGGGCCGGGCCAAGGCGCATCTCTATGCCGAGGGGCTGGGCGAGCCGCTGGGCATCGCGTACTGGAAGGGCGACCTTTACGTGACGCAGAAGGGCGAGATCACGCGCCTGCGCGACACCAACGGCGACGACCGCGCGGATGCATACGACGTGGTGGCCTCGGGCTGGGGGGTCAGCCCCAATTACCACGAGTTCACGTTCAATCTGCTACCGTTCCAGGGTTCGTTTTATATCAGCTCCAGCGTGCCCCTGCGCGGCGGCCACACCAACTACACCCCTTCGCAAAAGCCCGGCGAGCCCGCCTATTCCACCCCCGAAGGCCCGGGCAACCTCTACAAAATCGACCCCGCCACGGGCCAGTGGGAAGCGGTGGCGCGCGGCCTGCGCACCCCCAACGGCATGAACCTGGGCGTGGACGGCCAGATGTTTGTGGCCGATAACCAGGGCTCGTGGCTGCCCGCCAGCCCGCTTTATCACATCCGCCCCGGCGCGCGGTATCTGCACCAAGAACAACCTTATGGTGATGCCGATGAGAGCTCAGTGGCGGTGTGGTTCCCGCACGGCGAGATTGGCAACAGCCCCGCGCAGATGATCCTGATTCCGGATGGCCCCTACCGGGGGCAAATGCTGATTGGCGACGTGACCCACGGTGGCCTGAAGCGCCTGCAACTGGAGAAAGTGAACGGGCACTACCAAGGCGCGGTGTATCGGCACAGCCAGGGGCTAGAGGCCGGCATCAATCGTTTGGTGTGGGGGCCCGATGGCGCCCTCTACGCCGGGGGGATTGGTAGCAACGGCAACTGGAACCACCTGGGCCACAAGTTCGGGCTGGAACGCCTGCGCCCCACCGGCAAGGTGCCGTTTGAGATGCTGGAAGTGGGCGTGCGTCAGGGCGGGTTCCAAGTGCAATTCACCCACCCGCTGGCCCCGGGCATGGAAGATCTGCTTAGCAAAATCAAGGCCAAGAGCTGGCGCTACGAGGCCACCATTGCCTACGGCGGCCCCAAGGTGGACGAGAAGAATCTCCCCATCACCCAAACCCGCCTGAGCCCCGACCGCCGCACCCTTTGGTTAGATATCGAGGGGCTGCAGGCCGGCACCGTGGTGTATCTGCACCTGGGCGACCTGAAGGGGCCGGACGACGAGTTCCTGTGGAGCCCCGAGGTGTGGTACACGCTGCAGCGCCTTCCCGGGGAGATCAAAGAAACCCCGCGCCGCCGCGAGCTGTTTGCGCAGCCCCCGGCCGGGGCGCAGATCCTCATTGGTAAGGGCGGCCAAGGCGACCTGCGGCCGCTCCGCCCAGGCGTGGCCAAGTGGCCGGCGGTGGGCGATGCCCTGGTGGTGCAACACGACCCCAGCGCCGACATCGGCGGATCGGACCACGTGAGCGGCCAGCCCCACGGCGATGCGCTGATCCACGTGGAGTGGCTGAGCCCCCCGGGTGGCCGGGTGGAAACCCAAACCAACGGCAATAGCGGCATCAAGCTGATGAGCCGCTACGAGATTCAGATCATGAACGCCCCCGGCATTGTGGACCTGGCGCAGCCCGCCGCCAAGTTCAACGAGGCGGGCTCCATCTACCGGCAGACCGCGCCGGCGTTCAACCCCAGCTACGGGGCCGGGGTGTGGCAGAGCTACGATATCTGGTTCACCGCGCCGCGCTGGGAAGGCGGCCGCAAGGTGGCCAATGCCCGCGCCACGGTGTATTGGAACGGGGTGCTGGTGCACCGGGATGTGGAGATCACGGCCAAGACCGGCCTGAGCGAGGAGGAAGCCCCCGGCCTGGCGCCCCTGCTGCTGCAAGACCACCAGACCGAGGCGGAGGGCGGGGTGATGTTCCGCAATGTGTGGCTGCTGCCGTCGCCCATTGCTAAGGGAGTGCGTCCGCCGCTACCATGAAGCTCTACTCCCCCGCCCTGCTCGGTGCCCCGCCCACGGTGATTTACGCCGGGGACGGGGAGTTCCGCGAAAACCGGCGCGAGTGGATCCAGGCCCCTACCCTCTGGACCGTCATCTACTATCACCACCAAAACACGGTCTATCTCAACCAGCGCGCCTTCCTCGCCCCGCCGGATTCGATGTGCATTTTCCCGCCCGGGTGCCGCGCGGGCCACACCCTCATTGACGGCGAAACCACCCACAACTACCTCTCGTTCAACCTCCCCGCCACCGCCGGCCGCCGTTACGCCATCCCGGTGCAGGTCGAGGACGCCCGCATCTTCTGGCCCGCTCTGCAAAAAGCCTGCCACGGTGTCAGCCAAGACCTGGACCACCCCCGCGCCTTCATCTGGGGGTTCCTCTTCGCCATCGCCGAGGGCGAATACGTGCTGCGCGAGCACGAGGCACTTTACGCCGCGGAGAGCTTCATCCTGAATCACCTGGCCGACCCGCTGCGGGTGCCGCAAATTGCCGAGCACGCGGGGGTCTCGCCGCGTCAGCTTTTAAGAATCTTCCGGGATGAGCACCGAATGACGGTGCAGGAGTTCATTCGCGCCAAGCGGGTGCAAGAGGCGTGCCGCCTGCTGAGCACCACCAGCCGCACCATCAAATCCATTGCGGGGGCGGTGGGCGTGCCGGACCTGGCGCAGTTCAACAAGCTCATCCGGGCCGAAACCGGAACTTCACCGCGCAAGTTCCGGTCGACACCCGAACACCTTTAGGCCGGCGAAATCAAGCCGGAGTGGCGGTGTAGCCCTCTTCGTTCACGGCAGCAATCAGGGCATCCACCGCGACGCCTTCGTGCTCAATCTGGGCTTGGCCGGGTTCCAGGGTCACGGTCACGGCGGTCACTCCCGCCACGGCTTCCAGGGCCTCGCGGGCGTGGCGCACACAGTTCTGGCAAGACATTCCGGTGATGTTGAGGGTGGTGGTCATGGTTATTCCTACGCCTATCCTAGCCCGCACACCAAAGAGCCCCGGGGCCTTAGCCGAACACCAGCATGGAACCCAGGTGTCCGGTGACGCCCACCGCCACTGCCGCGAGCGCCAGCAGCGCCCAGTAGGGGATGCTCTCCGGTGTGCGCTGACGCCGCATGAGGGTGGTGCTCACCATCAGCAAGAACGCCATGTGCCCGGCAATGAGGTGCCGGAAGGCGTCGCCCTCCCACCCATAGCCATTGGCCAGGTAGGCCGCCCAGCCGGTGGCTATGGCGGGGATGGTCATGATCGTCCCGGCCGCCAGCGCCAGCCAGCCCGCCTCGCGCCACACCGAGTTCTTGCGCTTGGACCCCTGCCAATCCAGCAGCGCCCCAAAGAGGAACAGCGCAATCGGGAAGTGGACAATGGCCGGGTGGAACCGGTGGTCCGGGATCATTTCTCCCTGCTCCTCCTCTTCCTTATCGGGTTCGGTCTTGGCTTCGGCGGGGTCGCGGGGGCCTTCGTCCACCGCGCGGGCCCCCACTATCCCCGTACCGCGTTCTGGCGGTGAAATCGCGTCCGGCTGCCCGGGCTTGCTGGCGGGGTCGTTGGGCAGGGTGTCCTGCCGGAACTCTTCCCCGTTGCTCACTCCGTCGCCGTCGGCGTCCCCATCGGCCAGGGCGGCCAGCAGCGCGGCGTTCACTT
>CAZVHE010000134.1:4952-5894 GCA_964627705.1 uncultured Chthonomonas sp. | reverse complement strand
CGGGTACACAAACATCAAGAAGATGGCGCACATTAGGATGGCCAGCGCGTAGCCGCTCATCACGCTCATCTGCCGCGTTTCGTCGGCAAAGGCTGAGCGCAGCGCCAGCCCTGCCGCCAGGATGAGCCACAGCAGCAAGAACGAGGCCTGGCGCGGATCCCATTGCCAATAAGCGCCCCACTGCACTTTGCTAAAGATGATGCCCGTAAGCAGGGTGAGCGCCCCGAAGTGCACCGCCATATCCAGCACCGCATTCACCTTGTCGCCGCTGGCGAGGTCGCCATGCTTGAGGTGCCGCCCGCCGTGCCAGGCGAGGGCAAACACGAGCAAGCCCGTCACCCAGGCGCAGGGCAAATGGAAGCAGACGATGCGGGCGAGTTCGGGGTCGCGGAAGCTGGAGATCGACCCCAAACTGAAGACATAGATGGCGTGGGCCACACCCGCCAGGATCCATCCCCACCGTGCCATCACCTCCATTCTAACGTGCGGGGGTGGGGGCGAGTTGGCACTGACCTAGTTCGCTTCGTTGAGGTTGTGCAGGTAGGCGTAGTGCGCGTTCATCGCCATCAGCTCGCTGTGGGTGCCCTTCTCCACCACTTCACCGTTGGCCATCACGGCGATCTGGTCGGCGTTTTGGATGGTGGTCAGGCGGTGGGCCATGACCAGCGTCGTGCGGCCGATCATCAGGCGCTCCAGGGCTTCCTTGACGAGCGCTTCGCTACGGGTGTCGAGGGCACTCGTCGCTTCATCCAGGATGAGGATGCGCGGATTCTTGAGGAGGGCGCGGGCGATGGCCACGCGCTGGTTTTGGCCACCAGAGAGTGTGACGCCGCGCTCACCCACCACCGTGTGATATTTGAGCGGCAGGGCTTCGGCAAATTCGGCGACATTGGCCGCGCGGGCGGCTTCCATCACTTCTTCGTCCGTGGCATCCAGGCGTCC
>CAZVHE010000134.1:0-4815 GCA_964627705.1 uncultured Chthonomonas sp. | reverse complement strand
GGGGTCATAAAACCGGTACAGCATGGCCGAGAGGGTGGTTTTGCCGGCCCCGCTCTGCCCCACCAGGGCCGTGACCTTGCCCGCCGGGACGTGGAGATTGAGGTTCTTGAGCACAGGGCGGGTGGGATCGTAACCAAAGGTGACGTTGCGGAAGGCGACTTCGCCCGCCACATCGGGGAAGTCCACGGCATCGTCCGGGTCCTTGTCTTCTTCCTCAAGGTCGAGGATCTGGAAGATGCGGTCGCTCGCTCCGATCGCTCGCTGCAGGCGCGTGTAGAGCGAGGCCAGCATGCTCATCGGCCCGCTAATGATGGTCACGGTGATGAAGAAGCCGACGAGGGTTTCGAGCGTCAGATCTCCCGTAAGCACTCGGCGTCCACCGAACCAGATCACGGCGACGATGAGCAACAGGAACCCGACCATGGCGATAGAGCCCATCGCGGCCTCGAAGGTCGCGCTCCGGTCAGATAGCTTCAAGACTCGGTTGAGCTGGCGGTCAATCCGCTTGTCTTCGTGCTCATTGCGGGCGAACGCTTTCACAATGCGGATATTGCTCAGCACCTCTTGGATGGTGCCCATGGACTCGGACAATGCATCCAAGGTCAGGCGATTGAGGCGTCGTAGTTTTCGCCCTGCTATCACGAACAGCAGCATTACGAGGCCCAGCACGCCAACCACGGCAAAAGTGAGCTTCCAGTCAATATAGATGGCAATAATGACCCCGCCCACCAAGGTGACGGTGTTCGCCAGCATATTAACGACGTCAAGTGTAAGGGTTTGCTGAATCTGGGTGACGTCGTTGCTGAGGCGCGAGGTGAGTTCCCCGGTCTTGGCTTGGTCGAAGTAGGAAATTGGCATCCGGCTAAGGTGCCGGAAGAGACGGGAGCGCAAGGCCGTGACCACCGCATTCCCGGCCCGCACTGTAATGACCCACTGGATGAAGGTGATGCCGGTACCGATGAGCAGGAGCAAGGCAAAGGTGCCTGCCGCAATGTCCAAGGCGCGCACATCGCCGCTTTCGATGACCTTCGGGAGAAGCCGCTGCGCGGCCAGCGGCAAGCTGAGGTTGATGCCCGACGCCATGAGCGTCATGAGCGAGCCCAGAATGAACGTGCCTCGGTGATCGCGGGCGAGGCTCAGAAATCGAACAAAACTTGCCCACGAAAACTTGTCCAACTTCTCAACATCGCGCGAACCCCCAAGGGCTGCTTCATCAATCGGGGCGAGGCTCATGCCGCTTTCTTCATCTTACGCCATACTCGAACCTAAGCCGCGGTGCCCATAGGGATGAATGTCGGGGCTTCGCATACCGACAATAGGAGTCGAAAGATGGCGTCTGCACCCCAATCCCGACCGAAACGTGCCCTGATTACTGGTATCACGGGTCAAGACGGCGCCTACCTCGCCGAGTTCCTTCTGGCCAAGGGCTACGAAGTGCACGGCATGAAGCGGCGATCCTCGCTCTTCAACACGCAGCGCATTGACCACCTCTTTGAGGACACGCACGACCAGGTCCGCAAGCCACTCTATTTGCACTACGGCGACCTGACCGACAGCACCGCGATCATCCGCTTGATCCAGCAGACGCAACCGGATGAAATCTATAACTTGGGCGCCCAAAGCCATGTCAAAGTGAGCTTTGATACGCCGGAATATACCGCCCAAGCCGACGCCGTGGGCACGCTCCGTATCCTGGAAGCGATCCGCATTTTGGGCATGGAGAAGCACGTGCGGTTCTATCAGGCCAGCACGAGCGAGCTGTACGGTTTGGTGCAAGAAATCCCGCAGAAGGAGACCACCCCGTTCTATCCTCGGTCGCCTTACGCGGTGGCCAAGCTCTACGGCTACTGGATCACGGTGAACTACCGCGAAGCCTACGGGATGTTCGCCTGCAACGGCATTCTGTTCAACCACGAATCCCCGATTCGCGGCGAAACATTTGTGACACGCAAGATTTCCCGGGCGGCGGCGCGCATCAGCTTGGGCCTACAAGACCGGCTCTACTTGGGCAACATGGATGCCCTGCGCGACTGGGGGCACGCCCGCGATTACGTCGAAGGCATGTGGATGATGCTGCAGACCGAGACACCGGACGATTATGTGTTGGCCACGGGCAAGCAGTACAGCGTGCGGCAGTACGTGGAACGAGCGTTTGGGCGGGTTGGCCTGCCGATTGAATGGCATGGCCAGGGCGTGGACGAGATCGGCGTGATGGCGGGGCTGTTCTATCTGCCGAGGCTATACGTCTATCACGTCGAGGGGCTGAACAAGGCGGGCGTGGTGGCCGGCAGCGACCGCAAGGTGGTGGCCGTGGACCCGGTGTATTACCGTCCCGCCGAGGTGGAAACCCTGCTGGGCGATCCGACGAAAGCCCGGGAGAAGCTCGGATGGAGCCCTCGCGTGACGTTTGAAGAACTAGTGGACGAAATGGTGGATGCCGACGTGGAAGTTGCGCGGCAAGAGCAAACGCTCCGTCACGCCGACCACAAGGTGTATGCGAGTGCTGAAGAAGGACACTAAAATTTTTCTGGCGGGCCACCGAGGCTTGGTGGGGGGCGGATTGTTCCGCCGACTGATGGCCGACGGCTACGAGAACGTCATCGTCCGCACTCGCAGCGAACTCGACCTGAGCAGCCAGGCCACCGTGCGTGAGTTTTTGCAAGCCGAGCGCCCGGAAGTGGTCATTTGCGCCGCCGCCAAGGTGGGAGGGATCCACGCCAACAACACTCAACCGGCTGACTTCATTGGACTTAACCTTGGTATCCAGCAGAACCTGATTTGGGAAAGCCACCAGGCCGACGTGCCGCGCCTGCTGTTCTTGGGTTCGAGCTGTATATATCCCCGTCTCGCCCCGCAGCCAGTGAGCGAAGACGCGATGTTAACCGGCCCGCCCGAGCCGACAAACGCCCCCTACGCGGTGGCAAAGATTGCCGGCATCGTGCTGTGCGACAGCCTGCGCAGGCAGTACGGGCGGGACTACGGCACCGTGATGCCCCCCAACGTCATTGGTCCCGGCGACAACTTTGACCCGCAGAATAGTCACGTCGCGGCAGCGATGCTCCGCCGATTCCATGAGCACATGCCGAACACGCCGGCCATATGCTGGGGCACGGGCAGCCCGATTCGGGAATTTCTCCACACCGACGACCTCGCCGATGCGTGCGTGTTCTTGCTGAATCAAGATCAACTGCCGAGCATGATCAATGTGGGCACCGGCCAGGGTCACTCCATTCGCGAGGTGGCGAAAGCCGCCCAGCGCGTGGTCGGCCACACCGGCCCGATTGAATGGGACCGCACGAAGCCCGATGGCTTCCCCAAGAAGGTGATGGACGTAAGCCGTCTTTTCGATCTGGGATGGCGGCCGCGCCGCACCCTCGAAGACGGCCTGCGCGACGGCTACGCCTGGTTCCGCCAGAACATCGTGCCCGCCGAGGCTTCCTCCCGCGCGTAAACTGTAAAGCGTGCCGGATTGGGGAGCCCTGCTCAGATCTATCCCCGCCCTGGATGAATCGCTTGGCGAGGTCGTTCAGAAATTCGGTATCTGGGCTTATGTGGTGCTTTTCATCGCCACCTTTATCAAGACCGGCCTGATTTACGTGCCGGTAGTGCCCACCACCACGCTTCTCTTTGCCGCTGGGGTGGTGGCGAGCCGCCAAGTGAAAGGTTTAAACCCGGTGGTCGCATTTTTGGTCCTCTTGGTGGCGGCAGTGCTGGGGGACCTTGCCAACTACGGTTGGGGGCGCACTTTCGGCGAGCGCCTGGCCAAGGCGCCTTGCGCTAAGCGCTTGAAACTCGACCAAATCACCAAAGCTGAGCAAGCTTTCGAAAGGTACGGGCTCAACACCTTCTTGCTTGCCCGGTGGGTCAGCGTTTTGCGCTCCACCGTGCCTTTTGTGGCGGGAAGTAGCCGCTTTTCCATCAGTAAGTTTTTGCTCCTGAATAGCCTCGCGTGCTTGCTATGGGTGGGGGTTCTATTTGGGCTGGGCTACGGCTTGGGCGAATCAACTCAAGTCAAGCGGACCATGGGGATTCTTGCTGGGTCCATGATCGTGATCTTAGCGGGGCCGCTGATTTATCGCATCGTCCGCGACCGGCGGCGGCAAAACCCCCAGGCAAACGTACCGGTTTCTGAATCTGAGTAAGGTTCACCTGCACCGAACCTGGTGATTGTGCGGAAGGTTCACGACTTCCTTTAGGTTTAGAATCATGCCAGACGGGTTCGCAATCGGCAGCCCGACGAAGGAATCATCCAATGAAGAAGGTCTTTCTTGTGGGCGCGATGGTCGGCGCTTCCATGCTCAGCATGGCCACCGACACGCAATACAATTTCGAATGGATTCGCGGCATCAGCGCCGATCCGGGCATCAACGATACGGCCGGTAAGCTGCTGAACGCACAGGGTTCGTTCAACACCGTCACCAACACGTTCAGCTGGTACGGCACGTACCAGGCCAAGAATGGCGTACTGCCGCAAGGCTTCTGGCTGGCCGTGAGCCCAGGTCCGAACCCGAAGGGTAGCAATGACGAACTGGCGATTTTCTACCTGGATGGCTCGTCCAGCAACGCCAAGCTCTACGCTTACGCTTACAACGGTCAGAACGGTAACACGAGCTACTACGATGGCTCGGCCGCCAGCGGCACGCAGGCTCCGGACAAGATCTTCAGCAGCATCAATGACCCGAGCAAGGTCTTGGACATCAAGGTTCAGAACAACGCCGACGGCACCCGCACGCTGGGCTTCTCGATTGACGCCACTTCGATCCAGAACCACACGCCGAAGTACGGCAACCCCGCCAACTGGACGGGCGCGGCCTT
>CAZVHE010000133.1:0-5992 GCA_964627705.1 uncultured Chthonomonas sp. | reverse complement strand
AGGCCGTGCAAGCCCGGCTACCAAAGCACGCGGGCCGCGCGGCCGTGTGGGCGGCGGACGACGACGTGGCCCTGGGCGTGGAACAAGCGCTGAAGGAAGCCAACCGCACCAACGTGTGGATCGTCGGCGGCGGCGGCATGAAGGACGTGGTCAAGAAGGTTATGGACAAGGACGCCATGTTCCCGGCTACGGTCACCTACTCGCCGAACATGATCGCGAGTGGCATCCACATGGCCGTGAGCGCGCTTCGCGATGGCAACATCGAGAAGAAGCGGGGCTACCTGCCGCGCCACATGCGCATCAGCGTGGACCTGGTGACGCCGGAGAACGCGAAGCAGTTCTACTTCCCCGATTCGATCTATTAAGGATCAGGATCGAGTCGCGGCCTTGAGGGCAGCTACCGCATCGTAGATGTGGGCGCTGCCCTCGCCGTTTTTCCATTCTCGGTGGATGAGGTCCACCAGGAAGGAACCCACGACCGCGCCATCCGCCACCTGGCACACATCGCGCACGTGTTGGGGTTCGCGGATGCCGAAACCCACGCAGATGGGGAGCTCCGTCATCCGGCGGAGCCGCTCCACCAGGCTCACATATTCGGGGGCCTCTTGATTGCCCGAGCCGGTCACCCCGGTGCGGCTGACGGCATAGATGAACCCCTGGGCGTGGTTCACCACCTGCATCAGGCGTTCAGACGTGCTAGTGGGCGCGGCGAGCAGGACATTGTCCAGCCCGGCTTCGCGGCTGGCGGCAAACCAGTCGGCACCCTCCTCGGGGATCATGTCGCAGACAATGGTCGCGCTGGCGCCGGCGTCCTTGGCGGCATGGGCAAATGTGGAGAGGCCCATGCGCATCATCGGGTTGAGATATCCCATCAGGATCAGCGGAACGCGGTCAAAACCCCGAATGGCTTGCAGGACGGCCTGGGTCGTCACGCCGCGATCGAGGGCACGCTGGCTGCTGGCTTGGATGGTCGGACCGTCAGCGATAGGGTCTGAAAAGGGGAGGCCAATTTCGATGGCGTCCGTGCCGGCGTCGGCCAGGGTGTTGAGAATCGGGAGAAGCTGGTCCAGGGCCGGGTCCCCGGCGGTGACGAAAGAAATGAGTGCTTTCTCTTGCTTGTCCCTAAGATTCGCAAACATTTCCTCGAGCCGCTTCATACCGGGTCAAGGATACTTTGACCAGGGGCTCACATGGACGAGGAATCCAGCAAACTGTAAATTTTTGCAAAGATTCGTTCGCGTTCGGTTTGGGGCTGATTCATGATGCGCCGCGCCGTTCGCTGAATGGTCTCGGAGAGTCTTTGGAGAGCCGCTTGGGCCTCCCGTTTTGAACCTTGTCGGTACTCGCCGTCAGACTTGGACGATACAGCCGTCCGAAGCTGGCGGTAGCGTGCCCACACATCGCTTTGAGGCCGCTGGGGGAGCTTGTCGCCCCTGAGGGTTTGTTGCAAAAAGGTCTCGCACTCCACGGCGTTGCTGGAGTGAATGAGGGACCAAATGGTCCCACCGCCAGTGAGGAAGTAGCCCACCGTCGTACTGTCATCGGAGATGCTCTCAAGCTCATTGCGCAGGGCAAAGAACTTGTCGCCTTGGTTTAGTGGTAGCCGGAGAATGGCGGAGTCATTCACTTCGCGCAGGGCATCGCGGTAAATCATGTTCGCCTCCACCATGTTCACAGTGTTCTCGTCATGGGTGCGCATGTAGGACTCGTACCAAGCGGAGTAACCCATGTCCACGATCTGGGTGGCCGAGAGTCCACCTCGGCCATCCTGCGCCAGCACTAGCGCGGCCAACCACGTCACCATGCGATGATTTTACTGCGTGGCGGCATCTGCCGAACGCTTGGCGCGTCGCACCAGCCACCAGAACCCGCCCACGACCGGCCCCCAGATGGGGATGAACACGAGAAACCGGATGCCGAAGTCGGCCAGTCCCCGCACGAAGCCGAGCAGCCCCGCGTAAGCCTCCTGGAAGGCGCGGCCCGCCCAGTCCCCGGGGGCGGCGGGAGGAAGATTTACCGGAATCTGGTAGTGGATCGTGATGGTGCTGAGGGCGCTCATGCGGGCCAGGTTCTTGAGCTGGGCATCCACTGATTCGATCTCTTGCCGGATGGAGGAGAGCTGGCTACGCAACTTGAGGATCTCGTCCACATTGCGGGCCCGGCTGTAGAGGCTGAGGAGACTTTGCTCTTCCGCCCGCAGCACCTTCAATCGCGCTTGGGCGTCCACCGCCTGGGTGGTCACGTCGTCCGTGTTGGTGGATTCGGCGAGCACCCGAGTGCCGGCCTTCAGCTTTTCCATGGTCTCCTCGTACTTCTGCACTGGTACGCGGGCCGTTATCGTGCCCATGCGCAGAGGCTCGCCGGACATGCTCTCGTTCTCAATGTAGCCGCCGGCCGCGCGCAGAATCCGGATCGCTTCTTGTCGCGCCTTGGGGATATCCGGCACTTCGAGCGTCAAGGCCCCATTGCGGACCAGCCACCGATCCGCCACCTGCGTCTCGTTCACCAGGTAGGCCTGCGCCGAGCCAGGAGCCGCGGGTTCGGCGGCAAGCTTCATGTCGGCCATCTCGGCGCCCGCGCTGCGGTTCGGCATGCTGGCCGGGGCGCTGGCGGTTTCGCCCATCCCCGAAGGCGAGGAACAACCCACGACAAGCAGGCTGAGGAGAAGAAGGCTAATCAGGTTTCGCGAGCGGCGTCGCATGTCCCCTTTGACGAATGCCCGGAATCGGATGTAACAGGACCTACTTGGGGCTACGCGTGGATGCCGATGCGCCGGCGGTTCATGGTGTCGCGCCGCTCCAATACACCCAGGCGCACCATCAGCACCGTCAGCGCCAGCAGCACCGCCCCATTCAGGAAGATGACAATGGGCTGCGCCAAATAGACCGGCCGAGTGATGGGCGTGGTGAACAGAATGGCCAGGTTGAGCCCCGCCAGAGTGAACCCCACGCGCTCGCCCTGGCGTGCCCCGACGTGACTGCGCGTCATGCTGGGGTGAACAGCGAGGGGCGGCAGGAGCGAGTCGCCGATCTCTTCCGGCGTGGCCTGAATCCATTCGCGCACGGCCCGGTGGAACGCCCCCGCGCGTCGGCGCACATCATGGTCCTCAAACGGGTCAATCATCTGAATGTGCAGGCGCGCCGTCTCCTCGTGCCCGGGGATGGGGATCATCATTGCGGAGCCGAAGGCCACATCGCGCGGGCGGGCGTCCTGCGGCCACAGGGCGACCGGCGGCAGGTCGTGCCGGGCAATGTGAAACGCGGTGTGTAGCCCCTTGAAGTACAGCGTGTCTTGATCAATCCAGCAGAAGCCTTCGTCGGTACCGGTGATCGTCGGCCCTTGCGCCACGGCAATGCCGCACGGCACCGCCCGCTCGTTGGGCAGGCGCTTGCGCAGGGCGCCCAGGCCCCCGCCGTTTTCGATGACGTTGGTCATGCGGCGGTAGATCACCCACAAGATGGCCTGCGGCACCGCGATAGCAATGAGCGCCTTGAGGTGGGTGGCGAGCAGGACGTCGCCGGTCTGAGAGAACCGGGCGACCATGAGCAGATACGCCACGCCCATGGTGAGAAAACCGAAAGTGAGGACCCGCTGCCAGGCGAGGTCGAACCCGTTGCTCAGGCGGCCCTCCTTGCCCCGGCTGGCCACGCGCCACGTGGCGACGGGCACTTGGCTGTCATCTGATGAGAGACCGGGGCCGGGTGTCATCCTCATACCTCCTCATGGTACACCGAACCTTGGGGATTTCCCTGCGGTTCGCCGGAAAACCCAGCGGTTTGAACGTAGAATTCTCTGTGATGACCGGCACACCCCACGCTTTCCACGGCGGCGCATCGTTCGAGGCCATCGGCACCGACTTTGCCGATCTCGCCCGACGCACCGAGGTGATTGACGCCGATGTGCTGGATGCCTGGTATCCGCCGGCCCCGGAAGTGGTGGCCGAAATCCACGCCCACCTGGAGTGGCTGATGAAGACCAGCCCGCCCACCCACGGCGACGGGCTGCGCGCCGCCATTGCCGCCATGCCGGGCCTGACCCCCGCCCACATCCTGCTGGGGAGCGGCACCAGCAGCCTGATGTACCACGCCCTGCCGCAGCTGGTGCAGCGCGGCCAGCGGGTGTGCCTACTCGACCCGATGTACGGCGAATACGACCACTTGTGCGGGCAGGTGATCGGCGCCGAGATTGTGCGGGCGGAGCTGAGCGAGGCCGACGCCTTTGCCCCCGAGCCGGACGAGATTGCGAAGGCCGCCCAGAGTTGCCGCCTGCTCATCATGGTCAACCCGAACAGCCCCACCGGACGGACGCTGAACTCAGTAGGGCTGCAAAGGCTGCTGAGCCAGCTACCCCAAGACATCACGGTATGGATTGACGAGACCTACATTGACTTTGCGCCGGGGGTGCCCAGCGCCGAGCCGCTGGTGGCCACCGACCCGCGCCTCATCGTCTGCAAGTCCATGAGTAAATTCTTCGGGCTGAGCGGCCTGCGCGTGGGTTACCTGGCCGCCGACCCCGCCCGCATCGCGCCATGGGAAGCCTACAGCCCGCCCTCGAGCGTGGGATTGCTGGCCCAGGTGGCGGCCGTGCGCGCCCTGCAGCACTACGATTACTATGCCCAGCGCGCCAAGGAAACCCACCGGCTGCGCAACGATCTGGCCCGGGAGCTAAGCCAAATCCCTGGCCTGGAACCCCTGCCCAGCGACACCAACTTCCTGCTCATCCGCACCCAGCGCCCCGCCGCCGAGCTGGTGGCCCAACTGCGGGAGCGCAACCTGTTTTGGCGGGATTGCGATTCGCTCAGCCCCCGGTTCCAGGGCCGCTACGTGCGCACGGCGGTGAAGGACGCGGCCACCAACCCGCGCATGGTGCAGATTGTGCAAGACGTGATGCGGGGATAATGGAAGGCAATTCAGGCCGGCCATGGAACGAACCCGCGAGAGCATCAGCGTCTTTGACATCTTCAAGATTGGGGTGGGGCCGAGCAGCAGCCACACCATGGGGCCGTGGCGAGCCGCCCAGCGCTTCCTGAATCGCGCCCGGCGGGATGGCTGGTTCGATCGCATCCAGTCCGTCCACGTGGACCTTTTTGGCAGCCTGGCCAAGACGGGCCGGGGCCACGGCACCGACATCGCCGTAATGCTGGGCTTGATGGATGCCGACGTGGAGGCGATTGACACCACCCCCATCCCGGGCATCATCAGCGAGATCAAATCGAAACAAGTGCTACGCATGGGGGGCACCCGCGAGGTGCCGTTCACGCCGATGACGCACATCGGGTTTCACGTCACCAAGACACACCCCGGCCACCCCAATGCGCTCACGTTCCGGGCGCAGTTGGAGGGCGGGGAAGAGATGCAGGGCACCTTCTTCAGCGTGGGCGGCGGCTTTGTGGTGAGCGAAGAGCAGGATGAACCCATCGCCCGCCAGCAGGTGCAGTTGCCGTTCCCCATTGAACTCGCTGCCGATGCGCTGCGCTATTGCGAAGAAAAGGGCACCAACCTGCCAACCCTGGTGATGCAAAACGAACTGGCCTGGCGCACCATGCCCGAAATCCGCGAGCGCCTGCGCCGCATTGCCCGCACCATGTTCGAGTGCGTGTGGCGGGGGGCGCACACCGAAGGCACCCTGCCCGGCGGGCTGAACGTGAAGCGCCGCGCCGCCGCCATGAACCAAGCCCTGGTGCCCGGCGGGCCGACGGATTACGAGGGGTGGCTGGCCGCCCTGCGCAGCATCGGCACGGGGTTCTCGGAGAATCTGCAGGCCGTCTCCATGTTTGCGTTGGCGGTGAACGAGGAGAACGCCGCCTTTGGCCGGGTGGTCACGGCCCCCACCAACGGCGCGGCGGGGGTCATCCCGGCGGTGCTGCTGTATATGTTTGCCGTAATGGAGCCGGAACCCGCCGACCCGTGGCGGGCGTGCGAGGAGTTCCTGCTGGTGGCGGGAGAGGTGGGGTCGCTGTTCAAGAAGGGCGCGACGATCTCGGCGGCGATGG
>CAZVHE010000132.1:0-6151 GCA_964627705.1 uncultured Chthonomonas sp. | reverse complement strand
CGCAGCTCAGTGCCGTGCGCTCCGCGCTCGATCAATTTGGGGCGGAACTCGCCACCTCCCACGTGGAAACGTGCATCCTCGGCCACGGCACCGGTTCGGCCCACGGCGAAGGTCAGGGCATGACTCGAGAAGACTTGCTCGACGAGCTCAAGAGTACGCTCTCGCGCCTGATGCGCTAATCCAGATAACGAGATACCCCGGAGAGTATATGAGCAAGATGCCTACCGGCCCTGAAACCATGGAGATTGATATCCAGGGTATGACCTGCGCCTCGTGTGTGGCGCGCGTCGAGCGGTTTGTGAAGAAAGTCGAAGGCGTAGACGAGGTGTCCGTCAACTTCGCCAACCACGTCGGCACCATTCATCACCAGGGCCTCGCCCCCGAGACGGTGATTAAGGCGGTGGAAGCGGCGGGGTTCCAGGCCACGCTCCGCCAACCCGTCCGCGCCACCAGCGATGCCCAGGAAAGCGAGCACAAAGATCATGAGGTCAACGCCCACTATGCCCGGCGCGAGCTCATCGGAGCCGCCGCTCTGGCCATCCCCGTTGTCTTGATCTCGATGATCTGGCACCCGCGCCCGGAATGGGTGAATGGGCTCCTGCTTGTGCTCTCCACGCCGGTCATCTTCTATTTCGGGCGGCAGTTCTATCGCAACACTTGGCGGGCGGCGCGGCACGGCTCGACCACCATGGATACGCTGATTGCGGTGGGCACGGGCGCGGCCTGGATCTACAGCGTCTACGGCCTTCTCGCCTACCGGGGGCATAGCCACGCACAAAGCGAACACATCTACTTTGAAGTCGGGGCCGGCATTGTCGTCCTGGTGCTGCTGGGGCGTTACTTTGAAGCCCGCGCCAAGTCGCGCATGTCCGGTGCTATCGAAATGTTGATGGGGCTCGCCCCCAAGACGGCCACGGTTCTGCGCTCCGATGGCACGGAGGCCGTGGTGCCGCTGGATCAGATCCAAGTCGGCGACATTCTGCGCCTTAAGCCCGGCGAGAAGGTCGCGGTGGATGGCACCGTGCTCAGCGGGAGCACCTACATTGACGAGTCCATGCTGACGGGCGAACCTCAGCCAGTCGAGAAGGGTGAGGGCGCTCATGTTACGGCGGGCACAGTGAATCAAACCGGCAGCCTCACCTACCGCGCCGAGCGGGTGGGGGCCGAAACCATGCTCGCGCAGATCGTGCGCATGGTAGAGCGCGCGCAGGGCTCCAAGGCCCCGATGCAGCGCATGGTGGACCGGGTTTCGGGCGTTTTTGTGCCGGTGGTGATGGGGCTGGCCCTGCTGACGGCGGCGTTCACGTTCTGGCAAATGCGTTCGTTGGATGTGGCCCTCATGCGGGCGGTGGCGGTGCTGGTAATTGCGTGCCCCTGCGCCCTGGGATTGGCGACCCCGACGGCCCTGATGGTGGGAACCGGCCGGGGGGCCGAACTTGGCATCTTAGTCAAAGACGGCGAAGCACTTGAACGCGCCGCCGCCATCCGCACGGTGTTGCTAGATAAAACCGGCACCATCACGCAGGGCAAGCCCTCGCTTACCGACTTCATCGTGTGGGGACCGCGCCCCCGGGCGGAGTTGTTGGCGCTGGCGGCCGCGGTGGAATCGCCATCCGAACACCCCATCGCCCAGTCCGTCATCCAGGCCGCGCAAGAGGAGAACCTCGCGTGGCCCGAGGTGGAGGACTTTGAATCTTTGCGCGGGCAGGGCGTCCGCGCCCGGGTCCAGGGGCAAGAGTGGTACCTTACCAGCCCCGAGGCCACCGCGCAGTTCCTTGCGCTGGGCTCTGGCCAAATGGTGCAAGTCGAAGCTACTCAGGCCGAAGGGAAGACGGTCTTCATCTTGCACGACGGCCATCTTCCGCACGCCATGATCGCCGTGGCCGACACCGTGAGCGCCACCAGTGCCGAGGCCATCCGCTTGATCCGAGCCCAAGGTCTTCAGCCGGTGATGGTGACGGGCGACAACCGCCTGACCGCCCGCGTGATCGCCGACCAGGTGGGGATTGACGAGGTGGAGGCCGAAGTGCGCCCCGAAGGCAAGGCCCAGATTGTGCAGAAGCACCAAAGCAAAGGTGCAGTGGCGATGGTAGGCGACGGGATCAACGATGCCCCGGCTCTCGCGCAGGCCGACCTCGGCTTTGCTATGGGCCACGGCACGGATATCGCGATGGAAACCGCCGGCATCACCATTCTGCGGTCGGATCTGCGGCTGGTGCCCCTGGCGGTGCGGCTCTCGCAGTCCACGCTGCGCACCATTCGGGGCAACCTGTTCTGGGCGTTCGTCTACAACACCGTGATGATTCCGCTGGCCGCGCTCGGTATGCTCAGCCCCATGCTGGCGGCGGGAGCGATGGGGCTGAGTAGCGTTTCGGTGGTGTTGAACTCGCTCCGGTTAAAGCGATTCGCTTAACTCTTTGGACTGCTCCCGAACATAAGGCCCGAAGTGTTAACGACGGATGAAGCAGGGATTACTGGTAGTTCTACCTGCCTGTATTTGTGCAGAAGGGTGCTAGACTGGACTGAACGGCTCAGGGCGGCTTGCCCTGGCCATGCCTTCTAGACGAGGAGAATCCTAATGAACAAATTGATGATGATCGCGGGCGCGATGGTGGCGGTGACGGCACCGGCTTACGCCGTAACGCTATATTCGAGCACGTTTGATACGGGCGCTTCCGCAAGTGACTTCAATGTCGTCTCGGTGAACTCTGCGGCCGATACGGTGATCTTCGGCGACAACTACGGCGCGCGTGGCGTGGCCGAAGCTCCCAGCACGCCGAGTGGTGCGGCGGCAACCTCCGGTCTCTACATGCAGACCAACAAGGGCGCGACGGGTGTCATCAATGGCATCAACGCTTACCTGACGGCGGGCGGCGTGCACACCTTTACTGGTGACATCACGGTCTCCTTTGACATGTGGATGAACGTGCCGTCAACCCTGACGAACACGACCGAGCAAGCGCTCTTCGGCATCAATACCGACGGCGTGGGCACCAACACCCGCACGGGCGGAACGCAAACTGGCGCGGACGGCGTGTGGTACCACATGGCCAACGAAGGTGGTTACGGGAACACTTCCACCACCCCGAACAGCCGAGACTTCGTCGGCTACGTGAACAATACGGTTCCGACGGGTGCTCGATTCGACAATGGTGAGGAGCCGTTCCTTTCGCTCTTCCCGAGCGGTCCGCTGGCGGGCGCCCCGGGCAACAGCTGGGTGCGCGTTGAGATCGAAGAAATCGCCGGCAACGTGGAGCTTCGCTTCAATGGCACCACCATCACCAACTTTGTGAATACAAGCGCGGCCGATGGTTTTGTGTTCCTTGGCTACCAAGATCCGTTCTCGAGCAGCCTAGGCGCCACTTCGCTCTTCGTGGTGTACGACAATCTGACCGTGACGGCAGTGCCGGAACCGGCTTCGATGATCGCGCTGGGCGCGGGCCTGCTCGCATTGGCTCGCCGCCGCCGCAAGGCCTGAACTTCGGTTCAAGTCTAAATGGAACTCCCTTCGGCCTGGGTCGAGGGGAGTTTTTCTTTGCGCACTGGGCTCGGGTAGGGTGAGGCGTGCCGCAGTACTTGGTCGCCATCCACCACCCCGACGATTACCAGCCGGGTCTGGTCGAAGACGACACCATTCGCCAAGAAATTGATGACCTCAACGACGCCATGGTCGCGGCGGGGGTGCGCACGTTTGTGGGCGGGCTGAAGCCCGTGGCCCAAGCCCGCTCCATCCCGGCGGGTGGTGGCGACGTGAGCGAAGCCCCCACCATGCCTGGCGCCCTGCACATGGGCGGCCTGTGGGTGCTGGAGTGCGCCGACCTGGACGAAGCCCTGGCCTGGGGGCAGAAGGCGGCGAAGGCGTGCCGCGCTCCGGTGGAAGTCCGACCCTTCTATCCCTAAATCCGGCCCCTCCCTAACCTTGCCTTAAACATATCCATGGGCCAGGGTGGTTAGACTGCCCGCATGGAACTCAATCGGCGCGACCTTCTCAAGACGAGTTTGGCGGGTGGGCTTCTCGGCGTAACGGACCTTCTCACCCGGGCCTCGCTCGCCATCCCCGTGATTACGTCAACGAGCAAGTCGGTTACGGGGCTCTCCGCCGTCGCGCCGCCGGGGACAAGATGTCCGATGGCTACATCACACCCGGCGCGCACGGCGGCATGGCCACGCTGAACCACCGGGGCAAGATCCGCATCGTTCGTAACCACGAGGTGCGTAACAAGCCCGAGGAGTCGGGCGCCTACGGTCCGCTAGAAACCGCCTGCGACCCGCGCGGCGGCGGCGGTGACCGTCTTTAATCCGAGATACTCCGCGAACCCGGCACTGACTTTCACTTGGGCGTGAAGGTCTTCCTCACTCGTTTGGTCGAGGAGTTGAAGCGTGAGCGCGCGGGATTCGTCCAGCATCTTCACCAGTTCGGCCACCGTCTTGGCCGTCCACAGCGGGGCGTCTTCTTGACCTGGGTTGCCCGAGGCCACGCCCCGGAGTCGGTCGGTGATGGCCTGCTCGGTGCGAATCATCTCTACAAACTGACCTTGCACCGTGCGCATCCCCTCGGCAGGCGCCCACGGAAGCAAGTCGTCGGTGAGATGGGGATAGATTTCGGTGAGGTCCGAGCGCACGGAATCCAGTTGCGCACGGAACATTTCCTTGGGGGCATGCGTCAGTCTATCCTCTCGTGACTTTACGGGGAAGCTGCAAGCGGGAAACCTCTGGCCGAAATCTTGAGTAAGAATGGACACGTCCATGAAGCGCGCGTTCACCCTCATCGAATTGCTCGTCGTGATCGCCATCATTGCCATCCTGGCGGCGATCCTCTTCCCGGTATTCTCGCGCGCCAAGGATGCGGCCAAGGCCACCGCTGGCATCGCGCAGATGCGCCAACTCGCGGCCGGCGTAATGATGTACGCGGGCGATTACGACGACTACCCGGTGCCCAGCACCAACTACGACACACCCACCACGGACCCCAATCGCATCTGGACCGTGCCGATCTTGCCCTACCTCAAGAACAAGGAGATCTTGATCGCACCGGGGGCCAACACCAGCCAGTACGCCACCGACTGGAACACCCGCCAGCGCCAGAGCGTGGGCTACAACGACGTGATGGCGATCTCTACGCTGATTGGGAACACCGCCGACCGCATCTGTTTTGACGGTGAAGTGCGTTTTGGGTGTTCGGCATTCTGGAACGCCGCTTCATTTGGCCAGATGGAAGAGACCGCCCGCATCGGCCTCTTTGCCAACACCCCGCACGGCAACGGCGGCAAGTACCGCGGCTTTGTGTTCGGGGCGGATAACGGCACGATCTATCGTCCGGACTACACGTCTTTCACTTCATTGGATCAAGCCGTGCCGCTGGCTTCGGGTGAGGACCTGGTGCAAGTGATGGGCAACGCGCCGCTGAACCTTGGCCCGAATGAACTGAAGCCAATCATCGGCCGTTACAACAAGTCCGGGAAGGACGGACGCACCCCGGTGGTCTTCGCCGATGGGCACACCAAGTCCATCTTGGCGTCGCAGATTGCCAACGGCAGCTCCGGGATCATTTGGCGCTTCCGCTAATCTGACCGTTTGGTGAGGGCCTGTAGAAGCAGGTCTGGTCGCTGGCTACCAATCAGCATCGTCCGGCCGTTGGCGAGCGTAAGCAAAACACCCAGCCGGCCATGGGCGTTGAGCGCTCGCACCGGGATGCCTCGGATCCCCCAGCCGCCGTATTCGCGGATCGGGTCGTACTCCGCGGCCAACGCCTTCACAATCTGGTCGATCGGGAGTCGCCAGCGGTAACTCGGAATGAAGCCAAAGTGAACGCGGATCTCTTGCTCGTCAACCTCCGTCGTCATGCGGAAAAGCAGGAGATACAACAAGCCCATGGTGGCGGCCAGCCCGGCAAACATGCCCCAAGGCGCGTCTTGGCGTCCATCCGGTTTCAACATTCCCA
The DNA here is from genome assembly GCA_964627705.1 of uncultured Chthonomonas sp. Taxonomy (GTDB): domain Bacteria; phylum Armatimonadota; class Fimbriimonadia; order Fimbriimonadales; family Fimbriimonadaceae; genus JAHBTC01. Next base: position 210 of record CAZVHE010000132.1, on the reverse strand, counting down.
GGCCGACACCCAAGAAGGGTACGACCAAGATGAGTTCAGCCCAAAGCGGGAAGCGTTGCTGTTCGCGAAACTTCGTCACTTCGATTCCATTACGGAACGAAGAAGGGCTTAGGTTGCGAGCTCAGTGCCCTCGGCGATCGCCTTGATGCGCCCCACTGCTTCCGTCCAGGTCGCATCCATCCAGTCGTACATCTCCTCAGCCACCTGGCA
>CAZVHE010000131.1:855-6247 GCA_964627705.1 uncultured Chthonomonas sp. | reverse complement strand
CAGCGCTTGTTCCACGCCCAGGGCCATGTCGTCGTCAGCCGCCCACACGGCCGCGAGGTCCGTGTGCTTTGGTAGCAGGGTTTGCACGGCCTTGTAGGCTTGGTCTCGGTTCCAGCCGCCCTCGGGCTCGGCCACAATCTGGATCCCCGGCGTATCCTTGATGGCTTCCTTAAATCCATTGAGCCGGTCGGTGTTCACCGTGCTCGGTAGGCCCTGCAGGGCAATCACCTTACCGTTGCCGTTGAGCTTCTTGCTCATGAACTCTGCGGCCACGCGGCCGAAGCCCACGTTGTCACCTTCCAAGAAGATGTCGGCGACCGGCTCGGTAAAGCCTCGGTCCACGCTCACCACGTAGACGCCGCGCTCCTTGGCGGTCTTGGCCACGGGGGTGATGGCGGCACTTTCCGTCGCTAGAATCACCATGCCGTCTACGCCCTTGGCCAGCATCGCCTCGATATCCGAAACCTGCTTGCTCGGCGAATCGCTCGTCACAATCGTGATTTCAGCATCGGGATACAGGGCCTTGGTTTGCTCCGCCCACCAGTTCACACCGGCCGTCCAGCCGTGCGTGGCCGAGGGGATCGAAACCCCAATGCGAACCTTCTTTCCCGCCGCCGGGGCGCCTTCGCCAGCCGGGGCACCGCCCGTGGCCGCCGTCGGGGCATTCGAACTCGTGCAGCCCACAAATAGCGTGCTCGCCGCTAAGAGAGACGCTGCAATTGCGCTCCATCGAATCATATTTCTTCCTTCAGCTCGCCTTGCGTTCGCGTTGAACCATGACGGCCAAAAGAATGATAGCCCCTTTTACAAAGCCTTTCCAATTCGAATCCACGTTTTGCAGGACCAACATATTGCCAATCAGGGCCAGGATCAGCACGCCAAAGATGGTGTTGATGACTTTGCCCTTGCCCCCGGCCAGGCTTGCGCCCCCGATGACCACCGCCGCAATGGCGTCGAGTTCGTAGAGTGTGCCCATGTTATTGGTGGAGACACTATTGAGGCGCGAGGCATAAATGAGTCCGGCCAGACCGGAACAGAGGCCGAGAAAGACATAAGAGAGCGTCTTGAGCTTAGCCACGGGCAACGCCGCATAGTGCGAAGCCTTTTCGTTGCTGCCCACAGCCACCCAGCCGCGCCCGAGGGCCGTGCGCTCCAGCAGGATGTGCGCGATCACCGCCATCCCGATGAAGATCATCATCCCCCAAGTGAGCTTGAGGTTGCCTCCCAGGTTGATGCCCTCGTTGGCAATGCGCGGGAACAGGTCCGGGCTCATCGAGCGGATTTCCCCTGCCTGCCCAATGACCAAGGCGAGGCTCCGGAAGGCCACAAGGCCACACAAGGTCGCCACAAAGGGTGCGAGCCGCCCCATGGTCACCAATAGGCCGTTGATGAGCCCGAGCACGGTGCCCAGCCCCACCGTCACCACGCCGGCAATGGCCACCGCCGCCGCACCCCCGGCCGGACCTTGTTGGTTCAAAGCGGTTAAGCCCACCGCTGCCGCCAAGGTCATCAGGGCCCCGACACTGAGGTCAATCCCCCCGGCCACGATGACGATGGTCATGCCCACCGCAATCAGGCCAATATCCACGTTCTGACGGACCAGGAGCAGCAGGTTTTCCGGCCGCAGGAAGTTGCCCGGATCCATGATGGCGCTGACGATGAACAGCAGGAAGAAGGCGACGATGACGCCGTATTGCTTAAGGAACTTCACGCCACGTCCTCCCCGGTTTCAACCCCGGCGGCATAGTTCAAAATCGTCTCTTCGTTCATTTCGGTTCCTGTCACTTCTCCCACAATGCGGCCCTGCCGCATCACCAGGATGCGGTGGCAAAGGCCAATCAATTCCGGCATTTCGCTGCTCGCCACCACGCAGGCGCGGCCCTCGGCGGCCAGATCGGCGATGACCTTGTAAATCTCGGCTTTCGCGCCAATATCCACCCCGCGCGTGGGCTCATCCAGCAACAGCACCGCCGGGTCGCCTTCCCGCCACTTGGCCAGGGCCACTTTCTGCTGGTTCCCCCCGCTCAGGCTGCCCACCGGGTCCTCGGCGCTACGCATCTTGATGTCGAGGCGTTCCTTCCAGCCTTCGGTGGCGGCGCGGCGGGCACCGGCGTTGAGCATGGGCCGGGCAAACTTGGGCAGCTGCGCCATACCGATGTTCTCCTCAATGCTGAGATCAATGTGCAAGCCCGTTACCTTGCGATCCTCAGGCACGTAGGCGATGCCTTGGGCGAGGCGTTGGCGCGCGTTACCGGAGACCGCCTGCCCCTTCAGTGAGATCTGACCGGAACTGGCCCGCAAGCCGGCGATGGCCTCCAGAAGCTCCGTACGGCCCGCGCCCACCAGCCCCGCGACCCCCAAAATCTCTCCCTCTCGAAGCTCAAACTGGGCGCCTTGCACCAGGGGCGGGGCACTCAGCCCTTGCACCTGCAACGCCACGGGTTTGCCGTTGACATCCGTGCGGGCGGGATACATGTCTTCCAGATCGCGGCCGACCATGGCCGGGGCGAGCACCTCAGGGGAGAGGTCCGGGGCGCGGAACTCCTTCACCACCTGCCCGTCCCGCAGCACGGTCACCACGTCGCATACAGCTTCAATCTCATCGAGGTGGTGGCTAACAAAGGCAATGCCCACCCCTTCGCTCTTGAGTTGGCGCATCAGGTCGAGCAACTTTAATGTCGCCGGGCGGGGCAACACGGCGGTGGGTTCGTCGAAGATGATGATCCGAGCGTTCTGGCTCATGGCCCGGGCGATCTCCACCAGTTGCTGCTCGGCTAGGGGGAGGTCACGCACGAGAGCGTCAGGGTCCGAGGGGCTCCCCACCCGTTCCAGTGCCCGCACCGCGATCTCGCGCATGGCCGCCCGGTCGAGCAAGCCTGCTCGACGGGGTTCTCGCCCCAGAGAAATGTTCTCGATCACGGTCAGATCGGGAATCAGGTTGAGCTCTTGGTGGACGACCGCAATCCCGGCATCGGAAGCCTCGCGGGGGCGAGCAAACCGGCGCGCCACGCCATCCACTTTCAGTTCGCCTTCGCTGGGAATGATGAGCCCGCTGAGAATGCGCAACAGGGTGCTCTTCCCCGCCCCGTTCTCACCAATCAGACCGTGAATCTCTCCGACCTGTAGCCGCAGGTTCACCGACGTGAGGGCCGCAAAAGAACCGAAGCGGTGCGTGATCCCCTGCGCCTCCACCATCGGGAACGACTTATACCTTCCCCGTTCCCCTCGCGGGGTGGGTTACCACATCTTTTCCATGCGCAGGCCCTTCATGCCGAACCAGATCGGCCCGACAATCAACGCCGCCACGACGAGGAAGGACAGGACGCATACTACCGCCCCCACCAAACCAAATAAGCCATCTTCTTCCAAGTAACCCAGCCCGACCATGAACACGCCGATGGCGCAGATGCTATTGGTCACCGGGAACGGCACCATCATCGCAATGCTCGCCAGCATCACGGGAATGGCCAGCAGATTCGGGCCGATGCCCTGATACAAAAATCCCATACGCGGGCGCAGCAACCGCTCGAACTTCGCCATAAAACCCGGCATCGCCGCCCACATCTTCTTGGGGTTACCGCCCTTACTGGTGACCTTCCGGTTCAGCACACCCTTCGGTAGCCACGGTGTGGGCCGCCCAATCAACATCTGCGCGGCCAGAACCACCTGCAGTAACCCGAATGGGAGCGTGAACCCCGGAGGCGTGAAGGGCAAGGCCGTTGGGAGCGGGCTGATGGTGAGCAGCAGACCGTAGCCCTTGCCTTCCACCCGTTCGAGCAGATCGCCGATGGTGAACTCTTCCCCCGCGCTATCGAAAGCGGATCGAAGCTGCTCCGAGAGGGCAACGGAAGACATCGCCCTCAATTGTGACGCCAGGAGCCGAACTCAGCTAGTCCAGGGGCTCCAATCGGACCATGAGCGTGGCGTAGCCATCAATCTCAAAGTGCTCGATGTCAATCACGTCTTGCCCCTTCAGCACCACTTCCGCCGTGTATTCGGTTGGCCCTTGGTATTTCCATGCGTTGCTAATCACTTCTTGGCCGTTCAGGCGCACCCGGCACCCGTCGTCGGTCGTCACGCGCAGGCGGTAGCGACCCGGCGCGGCCTGCACCACGCCGCGGGCTACCGTCGCCCAGTAGTTGTCCGGCACCCCGGCTCGAGGCGACCCGTACGCCGTGATTTCCAGTCTATTGGTCGTGAACTGGGCCAGCGGCGCCCCTTTCAGGATCGCCGCAAAGGCGTCGGCCTGGGTGCGAGGGTCGCTGACGTCCTTCTGCCAGGCAAAGTGCTTCACACTCCACTGGATCGGCACATTGGTGCGGCGATAACCAAACGGCACCCGGCTGCCGGCCGGGCTCACCACGCCCCGGTAGTCCACGGTTTGCTGGCCCGCAAACTCGAGCTGAATCTCAGTAATGGCCGAGGGGTTTTCCAGGTTCGTCGTCACCGTGACTTGCCCGGGCACTTGGCCGCGGGTGGCGCTGAGCGTCACGCCCTTGCTGCTCTTCACTTGCCACTTGCCCACCGGGCCGAGGATGTCGAACACTTGGGTCTGCGTCTTGCCGTCCACCGAGGTGGTCACGGGCAGGCGCGGCCAAAGCTTGGGGCTCTGGAAGTCGTACGGACCCCATTCGTCCACCAGGATATAGCGCCGCCCGCGCAGGGTGCCCGCCACGAGGAACGGATCCTTGCCTCCCCGGAGCGGCGAGGGTGCCATTTCTTGAATCATCTGCTCAAGCGTGCCGGATTCCACCGTCTTCATCTCGTCCATCGCCCCGGGCAACTGCCAATTGCGGGCGTAGGGATCCCACGGCACATTGAATCGACTCAAGTACTCGCGCTGGTCGAACTTATCCGAGACAATCACGTTGCCACTGCCCTGCATGGTCGGGGGCGCGGCGGGCGTGGGGCTGGGCACGTAACGCACGTTGCGTGCGGCCACCTCCGCCGGCCATTGCGGCTCTGTCGCCCCGCGATATTCCGAGTTCTCGAACCGCAACCCCGGCAAGTTGCCCTTCAGTTCAAAGGGCTTGGCCAGGCGGGCTAGCAAGTTATGGCGAAGGCTCACATTGTCTGTGTCCGTCAAGACAAAGGCCGGGCCATCCACGTCCGCCACCAGGTTCCACTCGAAAGTCAAGTCACGGCTCTTGGTGTCGCGGTGCTTGGGGTAGCCCCAGTTGGGGTCTTGGCTGGCGTTCTGCCAAATGCGCAGCACGTTGCGGTCGCGCCGGAACGTGTTGCCCAAAATCTTATTGTCCTGGCCGTGCTCAATGGCGATGGCTTCAGCGTTGAGGCCGAACACATTGCCCGCAATCAGGGTGTCGTAGCTGTAGCCGCCCCACACCCCGTGCCAGCACTCCATCACCTTGTTATTCACAAACTGGTTGCGGCT
>CAZVHE010000131.1:634-845 GCA_964627705.1 uncultured Chthonomonas sp. | reverse complement strand
GCCGTTGGTGGGCGCGTGCGAGAAATCGTTGCCGAACAGCAGGTTGTCGTTGCAGCCGCCTTCGCCCGTGTCCATCGTGGTCTGCCCCGCCCAGAGGAAGAAACCATCCCCGCCGTGGGTGACCGAGTTGTAAGCGAACACGTTGCGATGCGATTGCTCGTAAATCAGGATTCCGGTGCTGTCTTGGCCTCGGTTGTAGACCCCGTGGCTG
>CAZVHE010000131.1:0-611 GCA_964627705.1 uncultured Chthonomonas sp. | reverse complement strand
TGTTGTGCATGATGCGGTTGCCGCTGCTGCGGTACATCCCCACGCCCACGCTGCTGAGGAAGGAAAAGTCGGAGTTCCACACCAGGCCGCCATCGGTGCGGGTCATCATCAGCCCGTTTTGGCCGCCCCGGGCCACGACGTCGCGCACTTCAAAGCGGTCGCAGTTATCCAGGTAGAGCGCGGCCCCGTAGCGCAGCCACTCGTTCTTGTCGTTCTGGTGGTAGCTCATCCAATCCGAGGTGTCTTCCTTCTCCAGCGTGCTCTTGAGGCGCTGCTTCCAGTTGTAAGAAAGGTCGGAATTCGTGATCTTGAGGCCGGGGCTGTGCCGCGCCATGATGCCGACCTTGTAGCCGTGGACCTTGGCGTTGCGAATCTCGACGCCCGTGCCTTCAATCAGCAGGCCGGTGCCCTTGCGCTGGTCGGGTTCCACCGTGGGCTCGGTGCCCCGGATGGTCACGCCACTCAGGTCAATCGTGATGTTATCGCCTTCAATGAAGATGGCCGCCCCTGTGCCGTCCTCTTTGGCATTGGGCAAGATGTAAGTGCCGGGGCGTACGCGCACGCTCGACGTGATCTTCATCCCGGGGGTGAGAGTGACAACGGGGAGCGCC
>CAZVHE010000130.1:0-6340 GCA_964627705.1 uncultured Chthonomonas sp. | reverse complement strand
CTGCCCGAGGCCAGTGCCCTCGATCTCCACAAACATTCCGCTTACGCCGAAGTCGGCCCTTTCCAACTCCACGTCCACTACCCGCAAGGTCCGATTTTCCAGGGAGGCCGCCACGCCGAAGTCGAACTGACCCTCATCAATCGGGAGCCCAACCCCATGCGGGTCTCCCCCGAATGGGTGGTCGGCGCGGGCCTTGAAGTGTCTTCGGATGCGAAGCCCGAAACTATCGCCCCGGGAGCGGCCTGGGCCACCAAAGCGAAGATCGTGGCCCCGCAAGGAGTGGCGAGCGACCAAGTGATCGAACTCCGCACCGAGGGCCTACGCCTAAGCCTCCCGGTTCTGGCCACGGGCACCTGGTCGGTCATTGGGCCGTATCCCAACCAGAATGACGCGGGCATGACCCAGGCGTTCGCCCCCGAACAAGGCTTTGACCCCCACCTGAAGGACACGGGGCGCGCGGAACTCCCTGTTGCATGGCAGGCGTTTTCTCCGGATGGCCCCGAACTCAACCTGGAGCCTCTGTTCCGCAGTGCGCCGGGCGTTATGTACGTCTTCTCCCGAGCAACCATGCCAACGGGGCGCCAGTATCGATTGCGGATCGAATCCCCGGTACCCGCCCGGCTTTGGTTAGATGACCAGCCCGCGCAGGAGGTGGCTCCCGACCACCCCTGCGAAATCGCCCTCACCGGGCACGGCCCCTTCCGGCTGATGCTCAAGGTCGGGCGACAAAAGGAAGACATGGCACCCGTACTTGTGGCCTTCTTCGACCAAGAAGGTCATCTTGTGCGCCCCGCACGACTCGCACCCACCGACGACGTAGAAAATTAAGTGCTGGGTTGGTCGCGTACCCTCAGTCGCTGCTTGTGGTGGCATATGTTGCGGTTTATGCGCCGCCCCGGGGTGCATAAGCTCCAGCGTCGCGCCAGCCACCTGAACCCGCGCACACGGGAGCACTTCCGCCGCCAAGAGCAGTTCGCCCGCCGCTACGGCCTTCGCATCCTGCACACGGTGATCTTTCTCTCGATGGTGGCGATCGTTTTCCAAGCTTTGCTGGCGTTATTCCTCTGGGGCGACAGCGAGGGTTGGCTGCGTCTGCCGCGCCCGGACGATATCCCACGCCCGCCGGTGGAGAGCCGGTAAGGCCAGGGCATTGAACTCTTCCGGCGCAAACCACTCGACTTCCCCATCCACTTGGTCCATTTGCAGCACGCGCACCGTCAGGCGATTCCGGGTGACCACAAACGGAAACCTCCCCATCTCTTCGCCTGAACTGGTCGGGGCAGGCGGAAACCCATAGAGTCCGGCCCACCAGCCGCCTTCCGGATAGCGGATCAGCGCGTACCGCCCCGCTTGCTCACAGACCGCCAGCGGCAGCTCCATATCTCGCATTTCTGGCCTCACTTTTGGGGCCGGATACAGGCTCAATTCGCCCTTCGTGCCCCGGCAGATCTCTTGCCATGGGCATAAATGGCAGAGCGGCGTGCGGGGCCGGCAAACGGTCGCGCCAAGTTCCATCAGCGCCTGGTTCCAATCTCCGGGCCGTTCTGAGGGGACAGAGTTCTCCGCCCAGGCCCACGCTCGCTTGGTTAAAGCCGGAGGCGGAGTGGAGTCGGCCATTAGCCGCGCATAGACACGCTCCACGTTCCCATCCACGAGCGGTTCGGGCAGGCCGAACGCGATCGAAAGTACCGCGCCCGCCGTGTAAGGGCCGATGCCCGGCAACGCCCGCATCGCTTTACGGTCTCGGGGCCAGCCGTGCTGGGCAATCTCCTTCGCCGCTTGGTGCAGCAGCCGCGCCCGCCGGTAATAGCCAAGCCCCTGCCAGGCGTGGAGCACGTCGTCCAGGTCAGCGGCAGCTAGGGCCTCTATCGTTGGAAACCGCTCCATCCAACGGCGGTAAGGCTCTTTCACCGAAGCCACCACGGTTTGCTGGAGCATCAATTCGCTCACCAGCACGCGATAGGGGTCGCTGGATTCGCGCCAGGGCAAATCCCGCTTGTGCTGGTCGTACCAGTCGAGGAGTTCCCTATGCACCGACCGGATCGAGACCGAGCTGTTGCAAGGCGGCGACGGGATCAGCTTTGGAGGTCAACGCCCGGCCAATCACCAAGTAGTCGGCCGAATCCGCCAGCGCGGTTTGCGCGTCGCCCACTCGAACTTGGTCGTGGACGTCGCCCTTACTGCCTCGGATCCCCGGCGTGACGAGCACCTTGTGCCCCACAATTGGGCGCAGCGCTTTGAGTTCGTGGGCCGAGCACACCACGCCATCTAAGCCGAGTTCGACCCCTCGCTGGGAGAGGTGCATCATCTGTTCGGTCAAGGTGCGATTGACACCCACGAAGCCCTGGAGCGTGGCCTCATCCAGCGAGGTCAGCACAGAGACACCGACCAAGAGGGGGCTCTGGTTCTCGGGGTACATAGCGGCTTCTTCCACTGCCGCCGAGATCATTGCCGGGCCACCACTCAGGTGGAGCGTGAGCATCCATACCCCGTGCTTGGCGGCTTCGCGTACGGCGAGAGCAACAGAGTTCGGAATATCGTGGAACTTGAGATCAAGGAAGATGCGCTCGGCCCCGTGCTCGCGCAGAATGTCCACCACGCGCAGACCGTTGGGCATCGTCAGACCGTGGCCGATCTTGAAAGCGCCCACATAGGGCGCGAAGCGATGGACCAACGCAATGGCTTCATCCAGGTCGCCCGTGTCCAGGGCACATATAATTCGACGGTCCATACCCTTAGTGTAACCGCGCTTAGCGGGTGAAATGAACAAATGATTCACCGCGAGCTCCTTTTGAACGGGGTTTTCCTCGGCGGACCCTGCGACCAAGGAATCGGGAAGGAGATTGCGGTGAGCCCGTGGGATGGCCGCCGCATTGGTACCTTTGCCGAGGGTGGTTGGGCGGAGATGAATTCCGCCCTGGACTGCGCCACCCAGGCGTTTGAGGTGTATCGCAAGAGTTCGATGGCCGAGCGGGGCGAGTTGCTGGCCCGCATCCGTCAGACCGTGACAGAGCGCGAGGAGGAGCTGGCGGACCTCTTAGTGCAGGAGGTCGGCAAGCCCATCACCGCCGCTCGCGCCGAAGTCAAGCGCACGGCGCTCACCTTTAGGCTGGCGGCAGATCTCGCCCGGACTCTTGAGCCTGAAGAGATTAATCTTGGCTACGATCCTCGCGGGAGCAACTACCGCGCCGAGGTGCGCCGCCGTCCCGTCGGGCCGGTGCTAGCTATCGTGCCATGGAATTGGCCGTACAACCTCGCCGCCCACAAGATTGCCCCCGCCCTGCTGGCCGGGTGTACGGTGGTGCTGAAGCCCAGCGCGGCGGCCGCCCTGTGCACGCTCAGCCTGGCACGACTGATTCACGAATGTGGGTGCCCGGCGGGAGTGGTGAACGCGATCGCCTGCCCCAATGCCATTGCGGAGAAAGCCGTGCGCGACCCCCGGGCAAAGTTTGTGAGCTTCACCGGCAGCGAGGCCGTGGGGTGGCGGATCAAGGAGTTGGTGCCGGACCGCAAGGTGTCCCTTGAACTCGGCGGCGATGCCAGCGCGGTGATCTGCGAGGATGCGGACTTGGACTTGGCCCTGCCGTTGGTGCTGAACGGGGCCTACGCCTACGCCGGGCAGATCTGCATTAGCGTGCAGCACCTTCGCGTACATGAGTCGCGGGTGGATGAGGTGGTGGCGCGGCTGGTGCCGATGATTGAAAAGCTGGGATGTGGAGACCCCGCCCTAGAAAGCACGGTGGTCGGGCCGGTCATCCATGCCACTGCGGCGGACAAGATCGAGGCCGCCCTGGCCTCGGCGGTGGCAGACGGGGCAAGGATTCTGGCCGGGGGCGAGCGCACTGGCAACGTGATTTCGCCCACCCTCATTGCAGATGTTCCCTTGGGGCACACCCTGGCTTGCGACGAGGTGTTCGGCCCCGTTCTGACCCTTCGCACCTTTACCAATGATGCCGAGGCCATTGCCCAGGTCAATGGAGGCCGATTTGGGCTGCAGGCAGGGGTGTTTACCGCCTCGCCAGAGCGTGCCGAACTCTACATCGAGAATCTCGAGGTCGGGGGGATCGTCATCAACGATGTCCCCACCGTGCGATTCGACGCCATGCCCTACGGCGGGGTCAAGCGCAGTGGCTTTGGCCGCGAGGGTGTGCGCTACGCCTACGAAGAGATGACCGAACCCGTGGCCGTCGTAACCCGCCAGGTTTAGCGAACCGCCACGCCATCTTCCCCGTGGAAGATGTGAATGCGGTCCAGGTCAAACGCAAACTTTGCCGTGGAGCCCACTGCCACCGAGTGCGCCGGGTCTAGCGTGGCAATCATCGGCTGGTCGCCCACCATCAGGTACGCCGTATCCTCGGCCCCGAGCTTCTCCAGCACGTCCAGGTGCGCCTCAAAGGAATTGGCCTCGCTCACCGGGATGCTCACATTGCCCTCGGCGTGATAAATGTCTTCCGGTCGAATCCCAAACGTGACCGCCTGCCCGTTCAAGGCAATGGCCGGGTGGCCGTCTTTCAACTTCACGCGCACCGGCCCGGCTTCCACCCAGCCGTCTTTAATCACACCCTCCACAAAGTTCATCGGCGGCGCGCCAATAAAGCCCGCTACAAACTTGTTGGCCGGTTCGTTGTAAACCCTCGTGGGCTCATCGCATTGCTGCAGCACGCCGTTGCTCATCACGGCAATGCGTTGGCCCATCGTCATAGCCTCCACTTGGTCGTGGGTCACGTAAATCGTCGTCACGCCCAGGCGACGGTGCAAGCGAATCAGTTCGGCGCGCGTCTGGATGCGGAGCTTGGCGTCCAGGTTCGAGAGCGGCTCGTCCATCAAGAACACCTTCGGCTTACGGACGATGGCGCGACCGAGGGCCACGCGCTGGCGCTGGCCACCTGAGAGCTCCTTCGGCAAGCGGTCCAGCAGGTGCTCAATGCTCAGCATCTGCGCGGTTTCACGCACACGAGCATCAATATCGGCCTTGATCTTCTTGGCTTCGGTCATGTGCGTAAGCTGCCAAAAGAACCCGCCGAGTTCGCGCAGGCGCAGGCCAAACGCGATGTTGTCGTACACCGTCATGTGCGGGTACAGGGCGTAATTCTGGAACACCATCGCGATGTCGCGATCCTTGGGCGGCACGTCGTTTACCCGCGTGTCGCCAATCATGATGTCGCCCTCGGTGGCTTCTTCCAGGCCGGCCAGCATCCGCAGCGCGGTCGTCTTTCCGCAACCCGAGGGGCCAACGAGCACCATAAACTCGCCGTCGTTGATCTCAAGGTCGAGGTGGTCAACGGCGCGCACGCCCTTGCCAAACACCTTGCTTACGTTCCGAAAAGCGACTTTTGCCAATGTGGTTCACCAAGTTCGGCACACCCACCCTTGCGCGCGCCGGCCCCTGATTATATCCAACGCATGGTCCGAATCGTTTCGTATTCACGCGGCCGATTCCAGGTTCAAGCCGGGCCTGGGCGCAATTCTTTCGGTTGAACCGAGGCAGAAGCTCGCGCGTTCCGTTCATAATGCAGGGCATGTCCGGAAACATCGAGCGCATCGTGGCAACTGACTGCGGCTCGACAACGACCAAAGCCATCCTCATCGAACGCAACTCGCAGGGCCAGTACCGCCTGGTCGCTCGTGGCGAAGCCCCCACGACGGTGGAGAAGCCGTTTGAAGACGTGACGGTAGGCGTGCTGAACGCCATGACCGAGCTGGAGGAAATCACCGGCGAAGTGATGCCCGAGGGCTACGAAGTCGGTCGACGCTCTTTGATCAAGGACGGGCAGGTTTATCGCTTGCTTAAAGATGGCCAAGCGGTCATGACCCGAAGCAATCCGCACGATGGCGCGGACCTGTACGTCTCCACATCCAGTGCTGGCGGCGGCCTGCAAATGATGGTCGCGGGGGTCGTGAAGTCCATGAGCGCCGAAAGCGCCGAACGCGCCGCTCTCGGGGCCGGCGCGATCCTGATGGACACCCTGGCCGTGGATGACGGCCGCAAAGATTTTGAAAAGGTGGAGCGACTCCGTCAGCTGCGTCCCGACATCATCCTGATGTCCGGTGGCACCGATGGCGGCACCGTCTCTCACCTTGCCGACATGGCCGAAGTGATCCGCCGCGCCGACCCCAAGCCCCGCTTTGGTGACATGAAGCTTCCGGTGATCTTTGCCGGCAACGTGGAAGCGCGCGGCGCGGTGAAGGAAGTGCTCGGTGACGGCGTCTCGCTCAAGGAAGTCGACAACCTCCGCCCGTCCCTTGAGCACGAAAATCTCGACCCGGCCCGCGATGAAATCCACGAGCTCTTCTTGGAGCACGTGATGCAGCAGGCCCCTGGCTACAACAAGCTCTTGGA
>CAZVHE010000129.1:1352-6356 GCA_964627705.1 uncultured Chthonomonas sp. | reverse complement strand
CGCAGTTCTCGCGGCTCGGGATTCTGGGGACGTGGGATCACCCCTACACCTCGATGGAATACACCTACGAGGCCGAGATCATCCGCGTGTTCAAGCGGTTGGTGGAGGGTGGCTACGTCTACCGAGGCCTGCGTCCCGTGCTGTGGTCGCCGACCAGCCGCACGGCCCTTGCGGATACCGAAATCGTCTACCAAGACTATGTAAGCCGTAGCATCTACGTGCGGTTCCCGCTCAAGTCCGACCCGGACGGCGTGTTTGCCGGACTGGAGGCCGTGCACTGCGTGATCTGGACGACGACCCCGTGGACCATCCCCGCGAACCTGGCGGTGGCGTTCCACCCCGAGCTGGAGTACGCCGTGGTGGCGCACGAAGGCGCGCACTACGTGGTGCTGGCCGACCTGAAGGACCGCGTGCTGGAGAAGCTGGGCTGGGGCGAGGCGGCGACGGTGCGGACGGTGCGGGGGCGCGAAATCGAGAACGCGGTATTTGCGCACCCGGTGTACGGGCGAGACTCCCGGGCCGTACTGGCGGACTACGTGACCACCGAAGACGGTACCGGCGTGGTGCACACGGCTCCGGGGCATGGTCGCGAGGACTTCATGACCGGGCAGAAGTACGGCCTGCCCGTGCTAAACCCCGTGAACGATGCGGGCGTGCTGACCGAAGAGGCGGGCGAGTTCGCCGGTGTCTACTACAAGAAGGCGGACACGGTGGTGGTTGACCGTTTGGATGAATTGGGCCACCTCTTGCTGGCCGAGGACTATCACCACAGCTACCCCCACGCCGAGCGCGACGGGATGCCAGTGATCTTCCGCGCGACGGAGCAGTGGTTCATCCGTATTGACCACGCCGACCTGCGCCAGCGCATGCTGGCCCATATTGATAACCCCGCCACGGTGTTTGTGCCCGAAAGCGGGCGCGGACGCCTGCGCGGGATGATTGAGAATCGCCCGGACTGGTGCATCAGCCGCCAGCGGCCATGGGGGGTGGGGATCCCGATCTTCTTCGGCGCGGAATCTGGCGAACCGGTGCTGGACCCGGTCGCGATCGAGGCCGTAGCGAGCCTGGTGGAGCGCGAAGGCAGTGATGCCTGGTACGTGCGGACGCCGGAAGAGATCCTCCCGGCCGGCTACCAGCACCCGGTGACGGGCGAAACGAGATTCACCAAGGAGGCCGACGTCTTCGACGTGTGGTTCGATAGTGGCAGCACCGCCATGTGCGTGCTGGGCGGCAAGGTGGACCCGGAGTGGAAGGAGGAGATCCCTTGCGACCTCTATCTGGAAGGGAGCGACCAGCATCGCGGCTGGTTCAATGTCTCGCTGATCTTGACGATGGCGTGCCTGGGCACGGCGCCGTACAAGGGCGTGGTGACACACGGCTTTGTGACCGATGAGAAGGGCCAAAAGATGTCGAAACGGCTGGGCAACGTGATTGACCCGGTGACGACCTGCGACACCCACGGCGCGGACGTGCTGCGCTGGTGGGTGGCCAGCGTCAACTATACCGACGACATGCCGTGCAGCGAATCGTTGCTGGCAAGCGCGGGCGAGCACTACCGCACCGTGCGTAACACGCTTCGCTTCTTATTGGGCAACCTCGCGGACTTTGCGCCCTCTATGGCAGTGCCGACCACCGGTATTCACCAATGGGTGATTGACCGTGCCAACCAAGTGGTGAAAGAAGTATGGGCGGCGTTTGATGAGTTCGACTTCCGCGCCGCGGCGACGGCCATCCACCAGTTCTGCGTGCAGGATCTGTCTCGCTTCTACTTGGATGCCATTAAGGACTCGATGTACTGTGACGGTGCGGATTGGCCGAGCCGCCGGCAGGCCCAAACCGCCTGCTACCACGTCGCGAAGACGCTGGCGCTGCTGATCTTCCCGATCTTGCCGCACACAGCCTACGAAGTGTGGGATCGCATCCCCGGGCAAACGGAAAGCATCTTTGAAGCCCGTTGGCCGCGCCTGGACGCGACGCCCAGCACGCTGGCGGTGGAAACCCTGCTGCGGGTCCGCCAAGAGGTGTTTGCCCAGATGGAAGCGTGGCGCACTCAAGCCGGCGTGAAGGACTCGCAAGACATCGCGATTCACCTTACGGTGGATTTGCCCACGATGCAAGACCTGCAATCGCTGGAGGGGCTGGAAAACCTGTTCCGGGTGGCCGAAGTGCACCTCACCGAGCATGAATCCGAGGTGATTGCCGTGCGATTTGAACCCAGCACCCTGCCGAAATGTGACCGCAGCCGCGTCCGTCGCCCGGATGTCGCTACGGTGGAGTATCAGGGCGAGCAGGTTCAACTCTCGGCACGAGACCGCCGCGCCCTTGGCTTGGAAGCATGAAGTTCAACCGCCTGTTCCTGGCGATCTTTGGCTCCACCCTCATCCTTGACCAATTGGTGAAGGGGTGGGCTCGGGCCGCATTGAACAACGGCGACTTCTTTGCCAATACCGAGGTGATTGGCAACCTCAGCCCGCTGCCGTGGCCGGGAGTCTTTGAGCTCAAGCTCATTTACAACCGGGGAGTTGCGTTTGGTCTGCTGGACGGCAAGGGGTACCTCATGGCGCCGGTCGGCATACTGATCGCCGGTTTCTGCCTTTGGTATAGCGGAAAGATGCCCGCGCGGCCCCGCCTGCCGCATGTAGCCCTGGCGCTGGTGGCGAGCGGTGCGGTGGGGAACCTGATCGACCGGGTGTGGAAGCAAAAGGTCACCGACATGTTCTGGTTCCGGGCCATCGATTTCCCGGTTTTCAACATTGCGGATGCCTGCATCAGTGTGGGGGTGGTGTTGCTGTTCATCGCGGGATTCTTGCCCGGAGCGCAACCCAAGGAAAGCCCAACGGAACCCGAGCCCCAAGCGGACCCCCAACCCGAGACCGCCCCCGAGGCCCCAGAAGTGCAACCTTCGCCCGAAAACCAACGTGAAGAATCCTAAGCGATGAGCAATTTGTTGCGCAATGGACGCCTGTTGGTGCTGGCCGCTGCGGCCACGCCCCTGGTCATCAAGTACGCCCGGCCCCTGGCCCGGCGAGTGGGCGACAGCCTGCGCAGGGCCGGAGAAACCATCGAGAAGGCGGTGGCCGAAGAGGATCGCCGGGATGCTGCCAAGGCGGCCGAAGAGGCTAAGAACGCCGAAACGGTCGTCGAGACCACGGTGGAAACCACTGCCGAACCGAAACCCGTGAAGACCGAGGTTCCGACCCGCACCGCCCCGCGCCAGCGCCAAGCCCAGCGACGCAACGCGGCCGCACCGGCCCCCGAAGCGGCCACGGAAGCGCCCCCCAAGGCCACTGCCAAACCCAAACCCAAGCCGAAGGCCAAGGCGAAGAGCGAACCCAAAGCCGAGCCCAAAACCGCCGCCAAGCCGAAAGGCAAAGCCAAGCCCAAAGCCACCGGCTGAGCCCCGCGCTTAGCCGGAGTACGTGCGGCCCTTCCAGGTGATGGCGCGGCGCCGATACCATATCTGCGACCGCAACAACGTGAACGCCCCCACCAAAAGGTCAATGGGATACAGCAAGGCGTAATGCATGCCCCGCTTGACAATGCCCAGCGCAATCGCCGCCGGGAAGGCCGCCGCAAAGTAGCCCCAAATGCGCCACTGCGTGGCTAGACCGAACCCACTGAGCGCCCACGCCACAAAGAACAGCACCAGCAAAGGCGTGGCACGCCCGGCAATGGCGTAGCCGTTTTTGCTCATGCCGTCCAGCCCCTGCCGGAAGGTGTCGTACATCCGCACGGTGCCCACGGCGGTCAGGTCCGCCACCAGCACCGGCACCCGTTGCCGCGCCAGCAGCCGCCCTATGGCCACATCGTCCAGCACCTCGCCCCGCACGCTCTCGTGGGGGTTCACCTCCAGGTACGTGCTGGATTTCCAGACCTGGATCTGCCCGTTGGTAAAGCGGTTGTGCCCCAGGCGGGTGCGGCTAACTAGACCAAACGGGTTGGTCGCCAGCAAGATCTCCCACACCCAGTTGGTGGCCCAAAACTCCAGTCCCCGGCCCGGCACGGTGGTCAAAAAGCCCGTAATCACCGGCCACCGCACCCCCTGCCGCTCAATCAAGAAGTTGAGATAGCCCGCCGCATAGGGTTTCAGCTCCACATCGGCGTCCAGGAACAGCCACCAGTCGCCCGGATGCACTTCCGCCGCCACCTTGCTCAGCTGGTAGCAGGCGTAGTTCTTGCCCGTCCAGCCTTCCGGGGGGCCGCTCCCGCGCAACACCTGGGCGCCCGCCGCGGCCGCTTCCTCGCCGGTGCCGTCGGTGCTGTCGTCGTCATAGACCACCACATTCACGCGCATCTCGCGCAGCTGGGCCACCAGGGGGCCGATCTTGCCGGCCTCGTTGCGTGCGGGGATGAGGGCGATGAACTGCCGCGCGGTGCTGGCCCGTCGGGGCCGCATCATGAGTAGGTCATTACTGAACGCCACGAAGGTGAGCAGAATCACCAGACCCAAGGAAAGACCAAAGACGACGCCCATGCTGTGACTTTACTGGCCCCTAGCCTGAAATTGGGGCATACTGGGCCTGCGCGCAACTGAGGAATTCATGGATCTGAAATCAATTGTGATCGGCTTTGTTGGCGGGTGGCTCGTGCAATGGGCGCTCGATATGATGTTCTACCGACGGGAAACCGGCACCACGGATACCGCTGAGTGGCAACGCCGCCTGGAGGCGGCCCTCGCCGACACCGCCCGCCTGCGGGTGCAACTGGAAGGCGTGCAGCCCCAACTGGACGAACTGAAGGCCCTCAAATCCGAGGCCGGTGTGAGCAACCTGGAAGCCGAGCGCGACCGCCTGCGCGTGGACCTGGTGAACGCCCAGGCCGAAGCCCAGTCTCTGCGCGCCCAGCTGAACCGCGCCACCGCCGGGGCCGTGAGCGCCAGCGCCAGCCCCGTGACCGTGGCCACCAAGAGCACCGACCCCCTGGCCGTCATCGTGGGATTCGGGGAAGACCGCCGCGCCAAGCTCCAGGCCGCTGGCGTCACCTCGCTGGCTGATGTGGCCGCAC
>CAZVHE010000129.1:0-1342 GCA_964627705.1 uncultured Chthonomonas sp. | reverse complement strand
TGGAACCCGCCCGATTGCTGGAAATTCTGGGCCTGGGCGATGACCATCGCGAAGTCGCCGAAGCCTGGATCGAAGAAGCCCGAGGCCACCAAGGATGAGCCAAGGCCCCACGCAAGCCACCGTGCGGGGCCGCACCCGCGACCAAGTGATGGCCTACGATGTCTTCAAGGGCATCGTGGCGGCGGGCCTGGTGGGCCTCCTTCTGTTCCTCATGCGCCCCGCGCCCGCCCACGGCGATGAGCACGGCGGCGATCACGGCGGCGAGAAGCACGCGGTGAGCGCCGACCCCCACGGCAACGAGACGGCGCACGCCACCGATGAGCACGGCGGAGACACCCACAGCCCCGCGCCCGCCCCGGCCGCCCTGGCCGTGACGAACGTGGGTGCCAATGCCAGCTTCAAGCCCGGCGATTTCACCCTGCGCGGCACCAGCCCCGCCCTGGCCACCATCCGGGCCATGCGTGGCGAAGAGCTGGTGGGCGAAGTGCAAGCCGACGACAAAGGCAACTGGGCCCTGCCGCTCAAGCTGGAGCCCGGCCGCATGGAACTCAACCTGACCAGCGAGGGCGCCCCCGCCCTGCCCGTGGTGATGACGGTGATCGAAGCCGATGACGCCGCCGGGGCCCTGGCCCTCACCGAACCGCGCGACGGCGTGGCCCTCAAGGCCGGCCGCCTGACCCTGCGCGGCACCGCCCAAGCCGGCGAACTGGTGCAGATCCGCCAAGGCGACCGCATCCTGGGAGAAGCCAAGGCCAACGCCGAGGGCAAGTGGAGCTTCCCCATGGACTTCCCCGGCGGGCAAAGCGAACTGACGTTTGTCTCCCTGGGCAGCAACGAGACCGTGCAGGTGCGCCTGGGCGCGGCGGACGCCAAGGCCGTGGTGCCCCTGACCCTGACCAACCCGGCGAGTGGCGCCAGCCTGGTGACCGGGACCCTGACCCTGCGCGGCACCGCCCCCGCCGGCAGCACCGTGCGCCTCACGCGCAATGGACAGGCCCTGGGCGAGGCGAAGGCCGACGAGGCGGGCAAGTGGGAGCTGGCCGTGCCGCACCGCGCGGCGCCGAGCGTGTTTGTGGCCGAAGCGGGCCGCGAGCGCGTGACCGTGAGCACCCGGCGTTAGGCTGGGATTGGGCCGGGTGGGGCGGGCGAAAGGCCGCCCCGGCTTGACTTTCCGCCCCCGGCGGGGGATACTGGCAACCCCGGCGGGCGGTTAGCTCAGTGGTAGAGCACTACAATGACACTGTAGGGGTCACAGGTTCAAATCCTGTACCGCCCACCATCTTTTTCCTGTCCATACCCGACACATGGGTGACATTTCGTTCCGGACACATAGGTTACACCT
>CAZVHE010000128.1:2003-6449 GCA_964627705.1 uncultured Chthonomonas sp. | reverse complement strand
CCGTGAGTGACAAGGGCAACGTCATTCAGATCTTCACTCAAGGAGCGCAATTCCAGGTCGGGGCCAACGCCGGTGAAACGGTGACGTTGAACCTGGGCAACATGTCGGCCAGCAACCTGGGCCTGGGCTCGGTGGACATCACCGGTACCTCCGTGCAGGCCGCTCTGGAAGCGATTGATAGCGCGATTACGAACGTGAACACTCTGCGAGCGAACATCGGTTCGTTCATGAAGAACACGTTGGAATCCAACATACGCGCCCTCGGCGTAGCCAAAGAGAGCCTGGCCGCGACCGAATCCAGCATCCGCGAGGTGGACGTGGCTCAAGAAATGACCAACTACACCAAGTTGCAGATCCTGCAACAAAGCGGTATCTCGATGCTGGCGCAGGCCAACCAAGCGCCGCAAGCGGTTCTCAGCCTCTTGGGCCGCTAACAATAGGGTTTTCCCTCATGAAGCGAAGAGACGGCCCGGGCGTAATGCCCGGGCCGATTCGTTTTCGGCTACATTGAAAATCTATGTTTCTGCCCGACGAAGCGGCCACTCTTGCCGCCGGCGCTCGGCTGGCGGCCATGTTGCTGCCGGGCGATGTGGTGGAACTGCACGGCCCGCTGGGGGCCGGAAAGACGACCTTGGTGCGTGGCATCCTTCAAGCCCGAGGCTGGGCGGGCGCGGTGCGGTCGCCGTCTTTCAACTTACTGAGCGTTTACGATTTGGAGCCGCCGGTGGCTCACCTCGATCTCTACCGGATCGAATCGCCCGAGGGCATCGGGCTGGAAGATCTTCTGGACACGCACATCATTCTCATCGAGTGGCCCAAGGCGCTGGACGAACTGATGGACGAGGAGTCCCGTTGGCACGTTGAGATTGTGCCCGTTGAGCCCGAAGGCCGTGAGCTTCGCGTCACGCCGCCCCCGGGGCGCACCATCCCCGCTCTTTCCTAAGTCGGCGGGGCATACTAGAGCGCATGATCCGAGTTGGCTTGGTGAGTTCGGCGCACCTGCATGTGGGCAGCTACGCCCGCGTCCTGAATCAGATGGCCGACCGCGTGCAAGTGGTGGGCGGATGGGACGACGAGCCGACGCGGATGGCCCAGCTTTGCGGCACCTACGGATGGAGCACCTTTGCCAATCTGGACGAACTGCTGGCCGCCTGCGACGCAGTGGTGATCTGCAGCGAAAACCTTAAACACGCGGATCACATCGAAGCGGCGGTGGCCGCCGGCTGCCATGTGCTCTGCGAGAAGCCGATTGTGGGGAGCGAAGCGGATGCGGCTCGGATCAAGGCGCTACTCCCTGGACTAAAGACCACCTTGATGACCGCCTTCCCGTGCCCGTTCTCCCCCGTTTTCGCCGACCTCAAAGCGCGGGTGCAACGGGGCGAGATTGGTCAGGTTCTGGCACTGGCCACCACCAACCGAGGCACGTGCCCGGGCGGCTGGTTCACCGACCCCAGCCTGAGTGGTGGCGGCGCGATGATTGATCACACCGTTCATGTGGCGGACCTCCTTCGGCGGCTCCTAGAAGCCGAGCCGGTGCGCGTGCAAGCCCAAACCGGCAACAACCGATTCCAAGGTGAGTTCGACGACACCGCGATGGTGACCATCGAGTTCCCGGGCGGCGTGTTCGCCACGCTGGACAGCAGTTGGAGCCGACCCGCGGGCTACAAGACGTGGGGCGACGTGACCCTGCGGGTGGTGGGCGACCAGGGGATTGCCGAAGCGGACCTCTTTGGCTACGGGATGGAGGTCTATCCCACCGACGCTAGCGGAATGCGGATGCATGCCATTGGCGCTGACCTCGACCGGCTGATGGTGGAAGAGTTCCTCAACGCCATCGCGGAAGGGCGAAAACCGCTCACCTCGGCGCAGGATGGCTTGGCCGCCTCGGCGGTGGCCCTGGCCGCCTATCGTAGCCTGGGCCAGCCGGTTCCGGTTTCGGTTTCTTGAGTTGGGTTAGCGTGCGGCGGGCCACTGCGCCCGGGTGACGAAGTTACGGTCCACCACGGTGGCGCGCACGGGGTTCGCGTTCGGTTCCCAATACACCAGCCCGCCCGGAATGGCGCGGAAGCCTGCACCCTTGGGGATGGCCATCTTCGCGCCGGTTTGGCCGTGCGAGACCACATCCGTACCTCCAAATCGGAACACCACGATCCCCGGCTCATAAATCCCGGCGAGGGTGCCTCGACTTTCAATCGTCTCGCGGTAGCCGAACCCCGGCCCCCACAACCCCACGATGGTTGTGCCGTAGCTCGTGGTGCGCACGGTCGCCATCATCTTGCTACCGGGCACAAAGAAGGCGTCTTTGGCCTGGGGGGCGACTTTCTCGAAGGTAGTGGTGCCATCGGCGAGCTTAAAGCGGCCCAGCCCCCAGCCTTCTTGAGCCCGCACCGGGGCGATCAGTTCCTCGCCATCCAGTCGAAGGCGGTCGTTGGCAATGCCGGTGGCAAAGCTGTTGCCCGGCATCTTGCCGATGAACCTGGTGGTGGGTTGCTCCAGCGAGGCATCGAGTTCAAACACGCCTTCCAGCCAGCTTTCCCCGGTTTTGCGCTCCCAGCGCAACCACATATAGAGCTTGTCGTCTACCGCGACGGCACCATTCATGGCCGAGACATTGAGGCTGATTTCACCTCGGTTGGCCATGGCGCGGTGTTCGGCGATGATCTCGGGCGTGAAAAGCAAGTCCGAAGTCGGCACGCTGGCTAGGCGGCTGCGGCCCTTCCAGCCGTTCTTCTCAATCAGCAGGCCATCCTTGTCAAAAGTGACCTTGGTGGCACCGAGTTGAAACATCTGGCGGGAAACCGGGCGCGGAAGTTCGGGCAGGCGATCGGCAATGCGCACTTGGCTTCGTTGTTCGGCCAATACCACCGAAAGGAGGCCATCGCGATACGTCACCGAATCCTGGGTCATGGCATTTTGCTGCGCCGCGACGAGGACTGCAACCGGTAGCATGGAGACCATTCTAACTGATGAGATGTCGTGACTGCCCACGGTACGACCCGGATATCGAACGATGTCGGGACGGGAAGGTCAACCCTCTACGCTGGGAACAAGCGGTTGAGGCGGCCAATGTGTTGGGCTTGCGGGCTATCTGCCCGCTCTCGGATTACCGGGAGCGCCTCATTCAAAGCCGCACTCCGGCCCCTTCACGACCCTCCGCACGACGACCGATGCCGCCTCGTCCTGCATCACGGCCGCCCGCTGGGGGCGTAGAATAGGGCGACATTCATGGCGCGAACACTGTTTGAAAAGGTTTGGGACAACCATGTCGTCACCGAGCTCGAAGGGGGCGGCGTGCTGCTCTATATCGATCGCCACCTGATTCACGAGGTCACCAGTCCCCAAGCGTTTGATGGCCTGCGTGAGGCAGGGCGCTCCGTGCGCCGGCCCGACCTGACCTTTGCGACGGTGGACCACAACGTGCCGACCGACGGTCGCCCGATTGACCCGAGCACGCTGAGTGGCCAGCAATTGGAAGCCTTGCGCCGCAACTGCGAGGAGTTCGGGGTGAAGCTTTATGGCTACGGTGACCGGGGCCAGGGCATTGTCCACGTCATCGGCCCGCAGATGGGCATCACTCTGCCCGGCCTCACCATCGTATGTGGCGACAGCCACACCAGCACCCACGGCGCGTTTGGGGCGCTCGCGTTCGGGATCGGCACTACTGAAGTGGAGCATGTTCTGGCCACGCAGACGTTGCGCTCGCCCAAGCAACCCAAGACCCTGGCGGTGAATGCGCGCGGGCAACTGGGCTACGGCGTCACGGCAAAGGACTTGATTCTCTACATTATCCGCACCCTGGGAGCAGGCGGCGGCACCGGTCATGTGGTCGAATATCGCGGCGATGCCGTGCGGTCGCTCTCGATGCAAGGCCGCATGACGATGGCCAACATGAGCATTGAAATGGGGGCGCGGGCTGGGATGATTGCCCCGGACGACACCACGTTTGAGTTCATTGCGGCGGAAGATCGCCCGTTTGCCCCCAAGGGCGCGGACCTCGAACGCATGATCGCCGAGTGGCGGCAACTGGCCACCGACGAGGGCGCCACCTTCGACCGGGAGATTGATATCGATGCCTCGGCCGTCGTGCCGCAGGTCACCTGGGGCACCACGCCGGCCATGACGGTGGACGTTACGGGGGCGATCCCGGAACCCAAGGACGCCTCCGAAAAGCGCGCCCAGATGTACATGGGTGTCCGCCCCGGGCAGAGCATCGAAGAACTGACCGTGAACACCGTGTTCCTGGGGAGCTGCACCAATTCGCGAATCGAAGACCTGCGCGCCGCCGCTCAAGTGATGCGGGGGCACAAGGTGGCCTCCGGCGTTCGTGCCCTGGTGGTGCCGGGCAGTGAAGAAGTCCGCATCCAGGCCGAAAGCGAAGGGTTGGACCAGATCTTCAAGGACTCCGGGTGGGAGTGGCACCGCGCCGGCTGCAGCATGTGCCTGGGC
>CAZVHE010000128.1:0-1992 GCA_964627705.1 uncultured Chthonomonas sp. | reverse complement strand
TGAACGGGGACATCGTGCGCCCCGGTGAGCGTAGCGCCAGCACCAGCAACCGACCCTACGAAGGCCGCCAGGGCCCGGGGAGCCGGACGCACTTGGTCAGCCCCATCTCGGCGGCGGCGGCGGCGATTCGAGGTCATCTGGCCGACCCCCGTCCCCTCCTTCCGGCCTAGTGCCGGGAATTTCGGGCCGCATGACACGTCTGTCGCGCGGCTTCGGGGTATCTTTGTCCGACCATTCTTTGCGAGGAACAGCACCATGAAGCGAACTTTCCAACCCAATAACCGGAAGCGATCTAAGACGCACGGCTTCCGAATCCGGATGCGCACTCAGGACGGCCAAAACGTTCTTCGCCGCCGCCGTGCCAAGGGCCGCGCGCGCCTAGGCGCCTGACCGGACTCCCTAAGGCCGACTTTGAACAGGTGTTCACGAGGGGTGCGTCCGCTCGTGAACATTTTTGTCGTTTGCACTGCCTTCCGGGCTCGGGCCGTGTGGGGATCGGCGTGGCGAAAGCGCTGGGCAATCACCCTCGCCGCAATCGGACCCGCCGCCGCATCCGCGAGGCCCTTCGCGCCGTTTGGAATGACCAGTGGGCCCAATGCGATACCGTCGTCATCGCCCGTGCTTCCGCCGATCAAGTGACCTTATCCCAATGGATTCAAGTCCTTCCTCGCCTCATGGAGACCGCCCTAAGCTCTCGCCCGGACGAGCCTTCGGCGTCTTCATGATCCGCTTGTACCAAAAAGGGACCCGGTGGATGCCCCCCAGTTGCCGATACACTCCGTCCTGCTCCCAATACACATTGGAAGCCATCCAAAAGTACGGTTTGCTTAAGGGATCGTGGCTCGGGCTCAAGCGCATTGGCCGCTGCCATCCTGGTCGCCCCGGCGGTCACGACCCCGTTCCGTAATCGAATTCATCCACCATGGCTAGTCCCCAAGCGCGCCCCCAAGGCAATTTCCTGCAGATTGCTCTGATCACGATCTTGCTGATGATCTCGTACCAGATGCTCTGCGTGTCGAACAAGCCCAACGATCCTCGCACCCGCATGCAGGTGCAGGCGGAGCTGGAACAGCAGAACATGAACCTGCTGGACCTCAAGATTGTTGAGACGCAACGACTCCTCAACGCCAAGATTGACGAGGATCTGAAGGCGGGCAAACTGACGAAGCAAGAGGCCGATGAGGCCCGCCTGGCCAGCGTTCTCACCGTGGCCGCCACCCAGTTCCAAACCGGGGTGGCCTGGGATCACTACGCCAAGATTGACCGCAGCTACACGACGTTGGCGGCGCAGTACGAGAGCTACCGCCGCACACCGCTGTGGAAGAACGTGGACGTAACTGTGCGGGGCCGCGATGGTCAGCCGGTGGCCGTCACCGCCGAGTCGCTTTACACCGAAATCACCACCGAGCTCAGCGCGCGCAACAAGAAGGAGATTGTTTGGGGCATCCTGCCGGGTTGGCAACTGATTGACGTACTCGTGAAGGCCACGGGCAGCATCCCGTCGTTCTCCTATGCCTTTGCCGCTTTTCTCTTGGCCCTCGTGGTGCGCGGCATCATTTGGCCGCTGGCGCACAGGCAGTACCAGTGGGGCCGCCAGATGGCGCAACTTTCGCCGCGGATCAAGGAGATCCAAGACAAGTACAAGGACAAGAAGACCGGTCAAATCAAGGATCCGCAGGCGTTTCAGCTGGAGACCATGGCCATCTACAAGCAGTACGGCATCAATCCGATGGCCGGATGCTTGCCCGCCCTGATCCAGATGCCGCTGTTTTTGGCGGTGTACCAGTGTATGTGGAAGTACAAGTTTGAGTTCACCAAGGGCTCTTTCTTGTGGATCCACCCGGGGGCGGACAAGTTCCTCGGCATTCCGGTGGGTGCCAACCTTGGCGAACCCGACTTCATCCTGATCTTCCTTTACGGCGTCTCCATGGTCGTTACGACGCTCCTTCAGCCAGTGACGGACAGTGGCCAAACGCCGCCGATCCGCATTGC
>CAZVHE010000127.1:0-6502 GCA_964627705.1 uncultured Chthonomonas sp. | reverse complement strand
CGAGCGCGCACTTTGCCGGGCTTCTACGGATTCCTCTACTGTGTCGCCGTTGTCGGCCAGCACGTGCTCGAAGTGTTCCAGGGGCTCGCCCACTCGCTTGCGTTGCCGTACGATGTCAATGCAGCAGTTGGAACAGATCCGCATCAGCCACGGCAGGATGGCTCGCTCGGCATCGAAACCGCTCAGGGCTCGGTACGCCTTGACGAACGTTTCCTGGGTCGCGTCTTCCGCATCCTCCTGGTTGCGAAGAAGGCGCATAGCGTGACCCTTTACGGCCTGACCATGGAGATCCATGAGCATCTCAAAGGCCAACTCGTCCCCACGCTGGGCCCGAGCCACCAGATGGCTCTCCCACGTTTCCACCCGCGCTGCGGGCCAAATGGTTCGCGAACTGCGTCGTTCCACAGTTTCAACATAAGGGACAAAACGGGGGTCCTGGGCCGAAACGGGGGTCCGCGTCCCGAAAATTGGGTCCATTTCGTCTCGCAAGGTTCCCTGGGCCTACGCGTGAGGACCGAAAATCCCCGCAAGAACCCGGCAAATATCCTTGGTGAGAAACTTGATTCGGCTTTCCGACGATGTAGAAATATGGGGACGAAGCGACTGGCTTGCTTCTTGGGGCTCATTTTGCCCTTCGCCTTTCTGGCATTCGTCGGCATTCGCGGACGATTCTCAGAAAGCGACTACCAGGTTGTTGAATACGGCCGGTTGAATGCCGAGCGCCTCTACGCCTATGGCCCCTATGTGAAATCTGCGGAGATGCTGGCCCTGCGCCCCGCCCGCGAGGTCACCGACGAAGAGCTGACGCAGGTCGCTCAATCTTGGATTGATGCCTACGCCGATGGCCAGCTCGAGGACGTCCTGCCGGCCCGTCTTTCCGACATCGGCGAAACGGGACCGAAGCAAGAGATCCTGCGTGCCCGTGCCCTCCTCGCCCGCCGCATGGAGAGTCGCATGATTGACGCGACTCGCCGCAAGGACTACTCGGAAGCGAGCCACTGGGCCGTCTTGATGCTCCGTTTGGGCGAAGTTGCCAAGTTCAGCGACTTCGTGCACATGGGCGAATCGGGTCTTTATCAGATCAGTGCCCTTCGAGTGGCCGAGGATATCGCCCCCGAGCTGAGTGCCACTGAGCGCACCGTGATTTGGGAAGCGATGCAGGACACTAAGGACCACGATGCCTCCCTGCGCCGCCTGTGGCATCACATGGAAATGCTCGGTGCGCACGAACTCCGCGAGCGGCACGGCGACTGGCGCCCCATCGTTGCCAAAGCGAAGACGCGCGAAAGCAGAGACGTGGCCAACAGTATCAGCAAGTGGGCCTACATTGCGTTCGTGCCGAACAAAAAGATGGACCTGTTTACGCAAGTGAATCTGAGCCTGATCACTTTGGACCGGGCTCAGACTCAATTGAAAAAGACCGAAGAGGCCTTACTCCGTCAGCAAGAAAACGTTGCTCACGTTGTCACTCAGGGCCAACCCCTGAGCTCGTAGCTTCTCCACCATCGTCTCGAGGTTGTCCTCGGGCGTCAGCTTCCACTTGAACGTGCGTTCGCTGGTGGGGTTGGCGACTTCGATCGCCACACCCTGGTGATTGCTGATAGCGGTCGCCAGATCGAGGATGCTGCCTTCCCCTTCTTGGGTCGTGACCTTCTGTTGACCAGGGATCACGACGTAGCGGTCCGCCAGGGTGTCATTGGCAAAGTCGAACCACACCCCGCGCGCGGCCGCTTGAGGATTGGTGAACGCTTGGCGAAGCACCTCACTGCCGACTTCAAACTTCTGCTCCACCGGACCTTCCAGACCGTCACGGACTTCCAGCTGATCGCCCTTGGGGCTCTGCAGCACGATGGAAAGTTCGCTGTCGATCATGCGGAACTCGGACCGGGTCGGAACCACATTACCGCCCAGCATGCTGGCTTGCGATGCATTGCTACCGCCACCGCGATTGAGCGAAATCAGGATGACCGGCACCAGCACGACCGCAGCCGCGACGCCGTAACCGATGGGGCTACGGAACAGTTCAATCAGGTTAAACCGCCGAGGGGCCGGAGCGGCAGATTCCAAGGATTCGGTAATGCGGCGGCTGAGTTCTAAAGGGACTTCGATGACTTCATCGCGGCCGCCTTCCAGTGCCATCAGAATGGCGCAGAACTGATCGTAGTCCTTACGCAACGAGGCATCTTGGCGGAGAGCCCGTTCAAGTTGCTCCCGCAGGCCTGCCTCTAGGGTGCCCTCTCGATATTCAGAGAATAAATCTCGCGCTTGTTGCGAATTCATATGGCCCTCGCTTTGTTGATGTGACTTTCCTAATCTTGGAAAAGTTCCATCGAACCGGCCAGTTGGTCCCGCAAGGCCACGCGGGCGCGATTCAGGCGGCTTTTGACCGTGCCGAGCGGGAGGTCCAGAGCCTCGGCAATCTCCTCGTAGCTCAGCCCTTCCACGTGGTACATCACCAGCATGGCGCGCTGGAATTCGGGCATCTCGCCCAGGGCGCTTTGCACGGCTTCTTCGCGAGCGGATTTGACGGCCAGCTCCGCCGGGCCATCGGCCGTATCTTCAATTTGACGTTCGAGTTCGCCTTCCCCGCTGGGGTTGCTCACGTCCAGGCTTTGGTGTTGATGTCGGCGTTCTCGCTTGCGGGCATCGAGGAAGCAGTTGGTGACGATGCGGTAGAGCCAAGTTCCAAAGGCGCTCTGGCCGCGAAAGTTGTGGAGGGCGGCGTGGACCCGCACAAAGGCGTCGGCCACGATATCGCTGGCTTCGTCTTGGCTCCGCACCAGGCGGTAGGCGTACTTGTAGGCGCGGTCCTCGTACTTGCGCACCAGGGCGTTGAAGGCCTGCATATCGCCGGCCTGACTCCGCTCGATGAGCAGAAGATCGTCGGCAAACTGCGTTACGGGGCACCTCCGGTGCGCGCCCGACGACGCGCAGCCTGCTGGATGGCCTGCTGCTCTTCGTCGCTCCACCCCAGAGCGTTTTGGCCGTTCACCATCTCTTTGGCGTAAATGCGGTTATGCGAGCGGCCCACGACGTTGCTGAGCACGACTCCGTGGCCTTCATCATCGTAGGCGGCCACGGCGAAGGACTGCTGCCCACTCACATCATCGAAGGCATCAAACCGAACGACACCCAAGAACCGCTTGCTGGTGCGCAGCCGTGACTCCACGTCGGTCAGACGCTCGGAAATGGATTGGTGTTGCTGCTTCAGCTCGCGCCGCTCGGCAAAGTGCTGGTTGAGCGAGTCCATGAGCGATTCGCCTTGGACATCGCGGAGCATGAGATCGAGCTGGCGACGCAGGGACTTGAGCTGCATCAAGAGCGCCACCACCGCCAGGGCCAGGATGCCGACGACAACGCTGATTGCGAGGAGCCACGTTTGCTGTTGAGCGAGAGATGGGGTCGCCGTTGCCAAAGTCATGCCAAGAATGCCCTTCGATGCGAGTATAACCAGTTTGGGAGTTGACCAAGGATGAAGAAGCCCAAGCGAAAAACCGTGCTCGTGACTGGATTCACGGTGTTCTTGCTGCTGATGCTCGGTTTTAGCGTCTTTTTCTTCCTGAACTTCAACACGGCCTCGGTGAGTGGCCCCTCGATGGAGCCGACCCTCAAGAACGGTCGTCGGTTGCTCTTCACCCGGGCGTACTGGCTGGTCGGGGACATTCGAAAGAATGACATCATCGTATTCACCAGCCCAGATGACCCGAAAGAATCGGTGATTAAGCGCGTGGTCGGCCTGCCGGGTGACAAAATTGATCCGCTTAACGCGCCGAACGACTGGGGGCTCGCTCGTGGACCGTTCATCGTGCCCGAAGGCACCTACTACGTTTTGGGCGACAATGCAGAGGTCAGTGAGGACAGCCGTGACTTCGGCCCGCTTCCCAAGGACCTGGTGCGCGGCAAGATCGTGATCCTGGGGTCCTCAGAAAGCGTCGCGGCGAACCGATAGTGGAGTAGGAATACACAAAGAAAGTATGAAATTCCCCTGTGGACAGTACGGCAGGCAGCGGCTAGAGTTCCACCCGGCACCGTTCCGGGCGCCTCTTCGTGCCTTTGCCGCGCTGGTTTTCCCCTGGCAGGATTCACGCGTTCTCTTGTGCAACATCTGCGATCGGGGCTGGTGCATCCCCAGTGGGCGCGTGGAGCCCAACGAGAGTAGCTGCGATGCCCAAGAAGAAGCCGGGGCGCTACTCAGCGACATGCTCTACATCGGGGCGTACCGCATCAGCGAGCGCAACGAAGTGCGATGGGCCGATGTTTACGTGGCGCAAGTGACTGAACTGGTGGAGATGGATCCGCAGTTCGAATCGATTGGCCGGCGCTGGGTGGACCCGGACGAACTGCCGAACATCTACCACCTATGGAATCCGCTGACCGAGATGCTCTTCCAGCACAGTCAGCAGGTGTTGCAACGGCACCTCAGCCTGGCCGAGTATCGCTGCGACCAGGCTTGAGCCTTATTCCGTCCCCGGCAGGGGGCGTTGAGCCGTATCCACCGAGGCCATGCTGCCCAGGTGCTCGCTCTTCATCAGCACTTCTTTGCTCATGTTCTCCGGCACGGGGATGGGGTACTGGCCGGTGAAGCAGGCCAGGCAGTAATCCCGCATCGGGCGGCCCACGGCCATGGCGGTGCCGGTGACGCTGAGGTAGCCGAGGCTCTCGGCGCCGATATCCCGGCGGATGGCGTCAATCGAGAAATTGGCGGCGGCGAGTTCGCTCTTGGTGGGGAAATCCACCCCGTAGAAGCACGGCGAAATGATGGGCGGAGCGGTGATACGCACGTGGACCTCCTTGGCCCCGGCTTCCTTGAGCAGCCGCACAATCTGGCGCATGGTGGTACTGCGCACGATGCTGTCGTCCACCAGCACCAGGCGCTTGTCGCGGATGGCGTCCGGCAGCGGGCTGAGTTTGAGGCGCACGCCACGCTCGCGCATGGAGGGGTCAGGCTCGATGAACGTGCGGTGGATGTAGCGGCTCTTGATGAGCCCCTCGCCCACCGGAATGCCGCTGGCCTTGCTGTAGCCCAGCGCCGCGGGGAACCCACTATCCGGCACGGGCACCACGAGGTCGGCTTCCACCGGGTGCTCGCGGGCCAGGGTTTCGCCCATGCGGCTGCGGGCGGCGTAGACGGTGCTGCCGTCCATGTAGCTATCCGGGCGGGCGAAGTAAATGAATTCAAACAGGCAGGTGGCGCGCTGCGGGCGGGTGGACATGCGGTCGCTAGTGATGCCGTTTTCGTCAATCAGGACGACCTCGCCGGGTTCAATTTCACGCTCGAAGGTGGCGCCCACGGGGCCGAAGGCGCAGGATTCGCTGGCGACCACCCAGCCATCGCCCAGGCGGCCTAGAACCAGGGGGCGGAGGCCGTGCGGATCGCGGAAGGCCACGATGTGCCGAGGCGTGAGAACGACGACGCTGTAGGCCCCCACCAGGTCTACCATGGTGCGGCGGGCACTCTCGATGGGGCCGTGCTCCAGGTGGTAGGCGTAGAGCCGGGCGATGGCCTCGCTATCCGTATTGCCCAGGTACGGCAAGCCGAGCGACGTGACCCGGGCGCGCAGGTCCACTGGGTTCACCAGGTTGCCGTTGTGGGCCACGGCCACATCGCCCACCACACTTTGGCAATAAATCGGCTGGACCCCGTCGGCGCCGCTGCCGCCGCTGGTGCTGTAGCGCGTGTGCCCTACACTCATATGGCCGGGGAGCTGGGCGAGGTCGGATTCGGTGAAAACCTGCGCCACCAGGCCGCCGCCCCGGTGCATGCGCACGTCGTGGCCGTCGCTGACGGCAATGCCCGCCGCTTCTTGGCCTCGGTGCTGGAGGGCGAAGAGCGCGAAAAATGAAAGGCGGGCGACGTCGCGCCCCGGCGCGTAGATGCCCATCACTCCACATTCATGGGCCGGCTTATCGCCGAATTCGGGAGGGAGGGCCTTCATTCCTGAGAGTGTATCCCCTGGCCCCTTGCTCTCGCCGTGATGCGGGGTACTTTCGAGGCATGGCACGCACAGTGGTCTTGATCTACGGCATCCTCGTCCTCCTGGGGGGCGTGGCAGGCTATCAGATAAGCGGGAGTACGGCGTCGCTTGCGGCAGGCAGTGGTGTAGGGATAGCGTTGTTGCTGTGCTATGCCTTGGCACCAAAGAAGCCGGCGATGGCGTTCCGCACGGCCGGGATGCTGACGCTGGCGATGCTCGGGTTCTGGATTTACCGGACCGTGACGCTGATGAACGAGGGCAAGTCCATCATGATGGCGGCGGGCAACATCGTGCTGGCAGCGGTGGTGCTGGGCTTGTTGGCTTATGCGCACTTCAACGCGGTGAAGCAGAAGGCGGCCACCGAAGGCGAAGCTACTTCTTAGCCTCAGCGGGCGGCGTACTAACCGGGAGCCGGTTGGTGAACGTGGCCGTGCGCGTGCGGCGATCCGAAAAGATCTGAATCTCAAACGACTCGCCCGGCGCAATCGTGGTCGGGCTGTAGGCGGCGTACCACACCCGCCAAAAGT
>CAZVHE010000126.1:0-6612 GCA_964627705.1 uncultured Chthonomonas sp. | reverse complement strand
ATCAGCGGGTCGTAGGTTCGAGTCCTACTGCGGCAGCCACTTTTTAGGTTCAAAAGTTTCCACGGGGCGGCTTTTTTGTTGCCCGCCATCCGGATTGGGAAGGTTTCTGGGAAGATTTGCGATACTCCCGATTGAGCCAATCGGACTTGTGGCCGCTCTTTCAGCTTCCCAGACCGGCTCGATGATTCCGTCGATCTTCCATTTGCCGTCACGCTGCATCCACTTCCCCTTGGCGTTTCGGCAAGGGTCGGTGTAGAACGCTAGCCAGGTCAACGGAGAGGATCGGTATATAGCTGCCAACCAGTTGCTCAGACGTTAGGTGGGCCAAGCACCGTACTCACGGGCGGGGCGAATCTCCATCTTAGACTCATGCGTTTTCCAGGCATCACTATCCAGATACCGATACAGCCCGTGCCACTGATTTGCGCCTTTCAGCCGACTCGAGACCCTGCCATCGCCCATTTGCCCCCCTTTGGAGAGAAACCGTGCAGCTGACAGACCACCAGGCCAAGTACTTCGCGCATGATCTGACCCGCCAAGCATCTAGCGAAGGCCTTGAAAGGCTCTCTATGGCGCTGTTTGACTCGAACGTCGACCTTAATCCGCACCAGATTGAGGCTGCGCTTTTCGCACTGCGATCACCGATTGCGAAGGGCGTCATCTTGGCGGATGAAGTGGGACTCGGCAAGACAATCGAGGCCAGCCTTGCTCTGTCGCAACTATGAGCTGAGCGCAAACGGAAGTTGATCGTCATTTGCCCGGCATCACTGCGTAAACAATGGGCCAATGAACTCGAGGAGAAGTTCAACCTACCTAGCATCATCTTGGATACTAGGTCTTACAATGCCGCAAAACGAAAGGGCCAAGTCACTCCCTTCGATTGCGGCCAAGTCGTTGTTTGCTCAATGAACTTTGCGGCCCGGTACAAGGACGAGATCAGGGCTGTAGGATGGCACCTGGCAGTGATTGATGAGGCACACAAACTCAGAAATGCACATCAACCGAGCCACAAAACTGGCCAGGCCATACGCTTTGCGCTAGAAGACTAATGAATCGGTGCCCACGCAGAACATGGGCCGCTCAGGGGCTTGATCCTGATCGCTGGGCAAGGGTCGAGAAGGATAAGAGTGGCAGTCGATCAGCAGCCGCGGCCATGCTCACTCAGCGCATTTCGAGCCCAGTCTTTAAGCTGCTCGTGATGGGGTCTGTAGGATTCGGAGATAAGGTGCTCTCGGCTTGACTCCGATTTAAGGGACGATCCCGATGCAGTCCGCATATACACGGCCCCCATTCCCCGCTTAGCCATTGGCTCGTCCGCGTCATCTGCAAACCTCTCAGGATCCACGACCAGCCTACTCACGCCAAAGACCAGACGCTCGGCTGACTCCAACTGGAACAGCTCATCCGTGTAACGATCTGTCATCAGCAGCAGTTCTCGCTCGAGTTCCTTTTGATCGATCAGGAACGTGGGTCTGACGTTCTCCGGAATGAACAAAGAGGCGTGAGGGATGTGAAGGAGAATCGGCTTCATTGGTTCTCACCCAGGGCAAAGCGTTTCAATTGGCCCCGTGTTGAAATCTTCGAGGCCGCAGGAGGGCTGATCTTACCGACCCCAGTTGTCTTGCATGCCCTGTTGTCATACAGCTTTCTAGGAGGTTCATGACAATGCTGAAAACAAGACATTTGAACCACGAGACATCATCGCGAGGAGTTACGGTGCTTAGGATATCGCCTCGACTTCGACTCGCAGCAAGTCGATGGCTGGATCAAGTCTGGGGTCGGCGTCGCGGCGGCTTTCGAACGCTTGGACCAGAGAATTGTAATACCAAAGCGAGTCGTCCCTGGAAGCGTTAAACCTCTCCCAATGCGACTCGCCCAATGTGCGCGAATCCTGGTTGAGAGACCTCGCATTGTGGATCTTGTCGCAGATCGAAACGAGCAGCGCCGAGGGCGACTTGGTGGCGATCCCTGCGATATAGTGCTCTTTGCGTTCCCGCCAGGGAGCCTTCTCGCCCTTGGAGGCGGTAATGGAGTCAGAGTTTTGTCGCACGATCTGCTCCACATGCTCGCCGAATTCAGCCTTGATCCTGGCAAGCATGGCCTCCCCGCCTGCATCTTCAGCCGCATCATGGAGTAGCGCCCCAATGGCTTCGTCCTCGGTACCACCAAACTCGAACACCAACCCGCATACCTGAATGAGGTGAGAGTAGTACGGAGTTGCGGTGCCCTTCCGCACATCACCCTCGTGCGCATCAAGCGCAAATTGGAAGGCCTTCGTGAGTCGCTGACTGTCCATGCCTTCATCTTATCCAGGTAGGCGACCGACACCAATCTCCTAACCCGCTCTCCCCAAGCTTTGCGTGCCGGGCCCAGCTCACCAACTACGACGGGAGCAATTCCATCAAAACCTCCACGCATCCCGCAGTGTGGACGGGGTCGAGAGGATAGCGGTCACGTGGATCCAGGAGGTTCAGGTAGCAACTCGGCAGAGCCGGGAACTCCCCATCCTGCTTGACATACACCTTGTAGCAGTAACCATTCGTCACCACAATCGCACGGGTGGACGGATAGAACTCCGCATACCCGCGCACCTGGGCGGGCGCCAAAGACAGTCCTTGACGAAGCCCCTTGGTCTCGATGATCAGTTCACAATCCTGGTCGTTCGTCTTGCGCCCCAGGCGCGTATACGGCCGGCCGAAGCAGGCGATATCAATGCGACCTCTCCCCGCACCGAGTTCGATCTTGATCTGGCGTTCGGACCAGCCCAGCGCCAAGAGCAGCGGCACCACAAGGAATGTCCGGGCTTCATGTTCGCGCACGTCGGTCGAGTGGCACTCCTCCCGGTAGTAGCGAGCGAGTTCGCGGATCCGGGCAAAGGCCTCCTTGACCCTTTGGGCTTGCTCGTCAGATATGCCGCGTGCGGCCAGCGCCGCAAGGATCGCGGCATCATCAACTGGTCGGGTCGGACCTGGCTCCGGTGTCGTGATCTCAACCCTTTCTCCCTTCTCAAAGGCCGCGCGCACCACCATGTCGGCCCCCGCACCTTTGATCCTCGAAATGGCCCCCATGGTTAAGCCAAGATCAGGCAGAGGCTCATTTGGCAGGCGCCACTCCACATAGACGTAGGCTTGCAAGTCCCAGCCGTCAAAGTCTCTCAGCCAGTGCTTGTCGCCACAACCATAGTGCCGGCCATCCCGTTCCACCACACGGCCAATCGCAGTAACTTTTTTGAGACCTTGTTTCAGCACCAGCAAGTCGCCGGGCCGCACCTGGCTCAACCGTTTGATTCGACTCGCCCCACCCAGGAAAGCCATGCCTCGCGAAAGGAATTCATCGCTGTATTCACGCTGGTGGCTGCCAGCGGCTATCTGCCAAATCGTCATGGGATTCCAGCCAAAGAAAGGGGGTTCGGTTTTAGCACCAGAGCAAATGATACCAACCTAGAACCCGCGTGGACTTCAACCCTCGTCTTCCCCTAGCAGGAGCTTTTCCAACCCCGCGGCCGCGATTCGCTGTGACTCTTCCATCGGGTGTACGTACACCGAGTTCACCAAAGCAAGATTGGTGTGGTGGGCGCATGATGTAGATGCCCCCCTTCACCACTTAGCGGCCAACGGGGCACTCGCGTCGCCCGCTCCTGGCTACGGCATGCCCCCATTTGATTCAAAGAGATCTTTCGATTTCATCTCGATCAGATCAAACTTGAAAAAGATGGATATATGGGAAGTAACCCCGGGGGACCTGCGGGAATACGGGCAGGTCCCCATCCGCTTTTGGGTTCGGGATCGATGGACGCCCAGCGGTTTTGTGCCTGTGGCCCACCCATGGCTGAAGGAGTATGACGTCCCCGGCAACCGCCCGCAAGATTGGCATCTCCATTTTGATCTCGCCCGCTGGGGGCGCTGGAAGTTGCACCTGAGTCTCCTTTCGCAAGTGGGGGGCAAATACACGGCGGATGAGCCGCCTTTGCTCTATGACCTGGAGGTGGACCCCAGCGAGAGCCGGAATGTGGCGGCCCAGCACCCAGATGTGGTGGCGGAGATGCGGGCGATGGTGGCGGCGCGGAGTCGGTGAGGGGGCAAGACTCATTCCTCCAACTCTCTATAATTTCGATAAATCATATGATGAGTAGCAAAAAGTAACACTGGATCGCAGGCAACAAATCTCCTTGCCGCCGCAACCACCATCAAACTTTCGCCCTATTTCTATCCCCTAAGGAACCCAGTACCCCCCTAACTATTCGTGCGGTTTTAGGTTCATTCACGTAATTCTGCTAGGCTCCCGCACCCCCAGGGTTGGCTAACCTCCCTGCCGGGAGAGGGCTTACTGTGTGGCCCTGCTTTGTTCCCCTCCAAGGAACTCACCCCAGGAAAGGACAAGAAATGAATAAGTTCGCGTTGATTGGCCTGGTCACGCTGGTTTCAGCCGTGGCTTCGGCGCAAATCGTTTACTCTAACAACGCCCTCCCGGGCGATAGCTTCACCAATGCCGGCGGCTCCAACCAGGGCCAGGCGGTAGGTGCCAGCGGTTGGTATTACAACAACACCCGCAACAGCGGCGTGGTGGGCATCAACACCACCTATGCCCGTAGCGGCAACGGCTCGGCCCTGATGCAAACCACCCTCGGCCCCGGCGGCGCCAGTAGCAAGGCCGACATCGAGTTCCTGGCCGGCGGCGTCAATCTGGGCGGCAACTTCTTTGCCAATGGCACGCTTGGCACGCTGGGCAACCTCAGCAGCGTCTCCTACGAGTGGTACCGCGATAGCGCCAGCACCAATAGCGGGGTCCAGCACCCGTCCCTGCGCATCCTGATTGACGCCGATGGCAACCTGGCCACCACCAGCGACCGGGGCGGCCTGGTCTACGAAGCCGTCTACAACGGCGGCACCGTGGGCGTAGACACCTGGACGCCCGGCGGCATTACCGCCACCACCAACGTGTGGAACTTCGGCTTTGGCCTGGGCAACGAGTTCGGCGGCTTCAACCGCACGCTCTCGGATTGGATCAACGGCTTCACCGTGGGCTCCACCGCCAGCAATCTCAGCGCCAATTCGGCCGTGCTGGGCTTCAGCATGGGCGTGGGCAGCGGCTGGGGACCGTTTGTGGGCGCCGTGGATAACTTCAGCTACCAGTTTGTGGGCGGCCCGGCCTACACGGCCAACTTCGAAGCCGTGCCCGAGCCGTTCAGCATGCTGGCGCTGGCCGGTGGTCTGGCCGCTCTGGCGCGCCGCCGCCGCGCGCGCTAAGCTCACGCCGGAGCTTGAAGAGTCCCCTCTTCCCCCTGTGGGAGGAGGGGATTTTCTCTATCCAACTCAAACCCCTATCAAGGAACCCCCGCGCCGCCCCGGCCGGTAACTTCCTTGCGGACCATGCTCACTTCCCTCGCTTTCCTCTTGGCCGCGCACAGCCCAACCCAAAGCCCCGCCCCGAACCTGGCCCGCTACGTCTACCCGCTAGCCCCCAGCCTCCCCTGCCCGCCGGTGGAGATCGACGTCACCGATTCCCCAGAGAGCAAGGTGTGGGCGGAGCAAGCCGCCGCCCTGGTCCGCGAGTGGTACGGCCCCCTCACCCAAATGATGGCCACCGATGGCCGCCACCCGGTCACCGGCCAGCCCACCGGCCGCAAGTTCCAGCCGCCCGCCCGCATCACGCTGGTGTTCAAAAAGACGCTGAACGTGCCCGCCTATTGCAGCGGCGGCACTATCACCATCAGTGGCGAATGGATCGCCCAGCGCCCCGATGACCTGGGCATGGTCATCCACGAGCTCAGCCACGCCATCCAGCAGTATCCGCGCAACGAAATTGACGCGGGCTGGCTGACCGAAGGGATCTCGGATTACATCCGCTGGTGGCGCTACGAACCCCAACTGCACGCCACGCGCGGGCGCACCGTGCCGGATTTCAGCCGCGCCAAATACACCGATGCCTACCGCACCACCGCCGTGTGGCTGGCCTTCATCGAGCAGAAGTACGACCGGCGGCTGGTGCCCACGCTGGACCACCACATGCGCCTGGGCAAGGACCCCATGCCGGTGTTCAAGGAACTGACCGGCAAGACCGCCGACGAGCTGTGGGACGAGTTTAAGGCCGAATTTAAGTAAGCGCGCTTATTGCACAATCAGGGCCGTGGCCCCGTCCGGGCTGGCCTGGCTGTTGCCGGCGGGGTTGCGCTTGCCCACGTAAAGCGTGATCATCAGGGTCTTCTCGGCGGCGGAACGCCCCTTGCGGCTGGACTTGAACTCACCCGTCGCCAGTTTCTCAAACGGCTCGAACCCCAGGCTGGAAAAGAAGGCCGCGCCCGCGAGTTTGTCCTTCAGCGAATCTTGGGTTTCGTTGGCAAAGTAGAACATCGTCCAGGGCTCGCCCACCGGGCTCACCACGGTCTTTTCCGCGCCGACGAAGACGGGGTCGTCTTCCAGCGGCGCTTGGCCGACGGTTTGGGATTGGCAGGCCACGGCCAGGCCGAGCGGGAGTGCCAGGGCGGCGAGGAGGTGAGCTTTTCGCATGGTGATGCTCGCACAACACCTCGTGATTTCCAATCCATAAGGGAAGTGATGAGCGGTACTCTGCGGGCGTGATTGGGTTGATCGCGTTGCTCGCCCCGCCGCAAGA
>CAZVHE010000125.1:0-6826 GCA_964627705.1 uncultured Chthonomonas sp. | reverse complement strand
GTTCAGGCACCGATGCCCAGTTTCCAGCGGCGTGGGTCAGCCCCGATGGCCTGCGGTTTGTGTACTGGATCGAAGGCGAACCGACGGGCTCCGTCGTGGCCCACATCACCGACCGTAGGGGCGAGGTCCTCTTCGGCCCCGTGGCTCTGCCATCTATTGGCCCGGTGGATGCCGTGGGACTCGCCGTCGCCGAAGGCCCGCGCGGGCAAAACGGCGACCGCCGCCTGCGCCTGTGGGTGGTGCAAGAAGGCATGCTGCGCAGTTACGAATCCGCGAACGGCCGTACGTGGAGCTAGGCGGCGCGCCGGGCGTTCCGATCGAGTTCTCGGCGGCGGGCGGAGCGACGCTCGTACTTGGCCTGGTTCAACGTCTCCAGCCACTCGGCATCGGCCGCTTGGATGTCGGCGATGAGTCGGTGAGAGGCATCAATCTTCGCCAGAATCTGCGGCAGCTCTTGCCGCAAAGCACTGAGCTGGTCCGTCATGGCGTTCGCCTTGTTCATGAGATTCGAGGTCAAAGTCGCGTCGCGGACCGACTGCGCAGCGAATTGGTCGGTCTTCTCGGAGATCGCGGCGAGAGCCTGGCTCGTCGTCACCAGTTGGTCCCTGCCCGCTAAGATGAAGTCGCGTATTTCTTGGCTCTGGGCCACAAACTGCCGCACACTTTGCACTCGCTCATCGGCGACCAGCATGATGCTGGCCAACGAACCCACCACCTCCTTGCTCTGCCGGATCATGGATTCAAATCCGCTGCGGAGGAGGGCGGAGAGAGACTCCATCTCATTTGTGGCGATCTCGGTGGCTTCGGCCAATTCCCGAATTTCGTTGGCGACCACGGAGAAGGCCAAGCCATTGGCACCGTTGCGCGAGCTTTCGATAGCGGCGTTGAAGCTGAGGAGCGTGCACTGACGCGCTATTTTGCGCACCTTGCCCAGCATCGTCTCGTTCTTGGTCACCACGAGCTCTTGCTCGCCGATGATGCGCGTGAGCTCCATCAGATGCTGCTTCACTTCGTTCAGCAGGTTGGGCAGTTCTTCATCATGGGCAAACTTATCGAGGAATCCTACAAAGTCGTCGAGCTTGCTGGTTTGCTCGTGGCACCCTTGGACCTTTTCGTTCAACTCCGAAACAATGCGGTGGAACTCCTCGTGGTGATCGCTGGCCAATTGCGCTAGGCGTCCGCCGCGTTCCAGTTCCTCCTGAGTCGCAGCCGAGGCTTCTTCCCCGAGAATCGTGGCCAAATCGGCCGATGTGCTCAGTCGCTGCGCCACTTCTTGCAGGGAGTGCGAGAGTCCTTGCACCTCCACCGCGTGGTCGTTGATGAAGGCCTCGTGGTTGCTGATGCGCGCCATTTGCACGCGGATTTTCTCCGAAGCATGAGCCAATCGAAGGCTGCAGTGGGAGGCGTTCGCGGCAGGGCCACTCTTGAAATCAAGCCGTTGAAGAAGCTCAGCCTGCTGGGTGAGTTCGTCAAGAATCGTTTCCCACCGATGGAAGAAAGCTTGAGGGGTGGGGGACAAAAAGTCGGGGTGTGCGAGGTGGGCGCTTTCAAACGGGTGGGCCAGCCTTCGCCACTGTCGTTGGGATCGCTTTGCCGCAATCAAGGCCGTGATTCCCGCGCCGGCCACCGCACCGGTCGCCGCAAAAATGAGATGTGAAACGTCCACCTATGTGACTCCCCGTAAAAATCATCGGACCTTGGATGGCCGGACTTCAGGGGAAATCATTGCAGAGAGTACATTCTTGGAGTGAGTGCTTTGCGCGCTGTGGTTTTTGACCTGGGGGGTGTCCTTGTGCAGATCAATCATTCGTGGGGCGCGGCGGCGCGGCAATGCGGCCTCAGCGTCCGCGAAGACCTGGCCCTCGGCAAGGACCCTGACCTCACCGCCTACCAAGGTGCAGAGATCAGTGAGGCAGAGTATTTGCAACGCCTGGCCGCACGGCAGGGGCTAACGGGGGCGGCAGAAGCCCGACAACTCCACATGGCCATTCTCAGTGACCCGTACCCGGGAAGCAAGGAGCTGGTGGATACGTTGCAAGCGCAAGGCCTCGTCACGGCGTGCCTCAGCAACACGAGTGCCCTGCACTGGCCGTATCTCACTTCTCCCGATCACTATCCCGCGATAGCCGCGCTGCATCACCGCTTTGCCAGCCACGAACTC
The DNA here is from genome assembly GCA_964627705.1 of uncultured Chthonomonas sp. Lineage (GTDB taxonomy): Bacteria > Armatimonadota > Fimbriimonadia > Fimbriimonadales > Fimbriimonadaceae > JAHBTC01. The sequence goes on along the minus strand of CAZVHE010000125.1, from coordinate 4,665 downwards.
GGCCTGAACAAGCCCGATACCGCCATCTACGCCACGGTGGAGCTCGCCCTCGGCTTAGAAGGACCCGAGATCATGTTCTTCGATGACGGGGCGGCCAATGTTGCGGCCGCAGAAAAACGAGGCTGGCAAGGCGTGGTGATTGACCCGCACAACGACCCGGTACGACAGATGCGCGCGGTGCTGGGCCTCACCGATTAAGCCGCCTTAGTCCGCCGCGCAACGGCTCACCCGATCCCACACGATGCCGATGCGACGGGCCATGCCCACCTGCATCTGGCGGTGCTCTTCGGGCATCAACCCAGTGTGGGCGGGCCGCCGCGTAGAGAGCACACCCCACACCCGTCCGCCGGCCACCACCGGCACACAGAACGTAGCTTCATCAAACGCCGCCACGATGTGCCCCTGGGTGAAGCCGTCCGGGAGATCCAGCGAATCCACCGGCCGACCGAGCCGCATCGCCCACGAGCTTCGGGCCGGGGCGGGTTGAGCCGGGGCCACCTCAGTACTGCCCCATTTGGCCACGGTGGTCAGGGTTTGGGTCGCAGGGTCGAGCGCGGCGAGGAGACCCGCCGTCCCCGGCATCAGGCGGTGCCCGGCCCGCACAATGGCAAACAATTCCGCCGGGGTCTCTATCGCCATCAAAGCCTGCGTCCACAGATCCATCAGCGGCGAGGAAGGCGCGGTGGCATCCCCGACATAGGGCACCAAGTTGAACCAAAAAAGTGGCTCTTGGTCGGGTTCGGGGGTGCTACCAGTAGTGGGGACCAACTGGAACGTGCTGTCGCTGAGCTGAATCGGCGGGCTGGCGGCTTGGTCTTGGGGTTGCCAGGCGCCCCAATTGCTGGGGGTGGGGGAAGGGAAGACGCGCTCCACTGGCGCGCCCAAAACGTTTTCGGTGGCTAAACCCAGGCGTTCTGAGGCCCGCGAATTGAGTGCCGCGACCGTCTTATTGACCCGCAGGCCAATCCGCGCATCCGGCGATTCAAAAACAAGCCCTGGCATGATCCGCCCCTGGCAAGAGTGACGCATTCCGGGCCCCTTTCGCACGTCGGGTCCTAAAAACCAGCACCTCTACGGGGGGTCTTCTCCTGCTTTAGCCGAACCGACCCGAGATGTAGTCCTCGGTCAGCTGATTCTGCGGGTTGCCGAACAGGCGCGTGGTCGGCCCGGCCTCAATCATCTTGCCCTGGTGGAAAAACGCCGTCTTGTCGCTGGCACGCTGGGCCTGCTGCATGTTGTGGGTGACGATCACGATGGTGAACGTCTTGCGGAGTTCCAGCATCAGCTCTTCGATCTTGGCGGTGGCAATCGGGTCCAGGGCCGAGCAGGGCTCATCCATCAGGATCACTTCCGGGTTCACGCTCAGGGTGCGGGCAATGCAAAGGCGCTGCTGCTGGCCGCCACTCAGGCCATTGGCACTCTGGTTCAGCTTGTCCTTCACCTCGTCCCACAAGGCGGCGCGGCGTAGGCACTGCTCCACGTGGTCCTTCAGGTCATTGCCCTTGTGCATGCCGTGGATCTTGGGGCCGTAGGCGATGTTCTCGAAGATGGACATCGGAAACGGGTTCGGCTTTTGGAACACCATGCCTACCACCTTTCGCAGCTCGACGGGGTCAACATCGGGTCCGTAGATGTCCACGTCGTCCAGCGTGATGGTGCCGGTCATCCGCGCGCCATCAATCAGGTCGTTCATTCGGTTAAGGCAACGTAAAAATGTGCTCTTGCCGCAGCCGGAGGGCCCAATCAGGGCCGTAACCTGGCGAGGTTCACAGGTCAGTTCGACCCCGTGCAGGGCTTGGAAGGTGCCATAAAAGAAGTCGACTCCGCTGGCCTTGAGACGGCCATCGAGCGTAGAACTACCGGAGTTGGCTTCGGAAACGGCCGTCATATGGCATATAAGTGTAACCGGAGAAAAGCGATGAAGTCAGGAATCGGCCGTGCGTTTTGGGGCTTGTTGGCAACCTTAACCTTAGGCATCCTCCTTGAGGGCTGCGGCGAGACCACTGCCAGCAACGGTTCTGCTCGACTCCAACCCGCTTTACCCGCCGAGGCGGATGCGGCAGAGAGTTCGCTCACTTATGAGGCCGCGCAAGGCATGTTTGAAGTCCACCGCGATCAGATGAAGAGTGAGCGCATTGTGCGCAATGGCGCATGGAAGTTCATCAACGACGCCTTGATGCACGAGGATTTTGAGGTGCAGCGCATTGGTGCCGACCTCCTGCGCGAAGTGCTGAAAGTTGAACCCGAGCAAAAGGACAAGGTGGAAACAATGCTGCGCCAGCAACTGGCGCTCAGCCTGCCCGAGGACAAGATGTATTGGCAGGGGATGATTGACGAACTCTTCCCGAGCGCGACGCCTACGGATGGGGAAGGTGCGAATACGCCGAGTGGCGAAGCGCGTGGTCCGCAAGCACCAGCGCCAGCATCGCTTCAACAATCGGCACCGCCCGCGGAAGCACGCACGGATCGTGCCGCCCCTTCGCGGCCAGGACGGTAGCGTTGCCCTCTGGCGTCACCGTCTCCTGCTCGCTGGAGATCGTGGCCACCGGCTTGAACCCCACGCGCACCCGGATCGGCATACCATTGCTAATGCCCCCCTGGATGCCTCCGCTGTGATTGCTAGTGGTGACAATTCGCCCCGCCTCGTCCTTCACAAAGGCATCGTTGTGCGATTTCCCGGTCATCTGGGTACCGGCAAAGCCGCTCCCAATCTCAAAGCCCTTCGTGGCGGGCAGGCTCATCATCGCTTTGGCAAGGTCGGCCTCCAGCTTGTCAAAAATCGGCTCGCCCCAGCCCACGGGCACACCCCGGGCCACCGCGCTCACGCATCCGCCTAAGGAGTCTCCATCGCGCCGCGCGGCCTCGATGGCCGCAATCATGGCGGCGGCATGCTCGGGGTGCGGGCAGCGCACGTCGTTGGCGTCCACCTGGGCCACGGTCACGGTTTCTTCATTGACCCGCGTGGAAATCGTGCCCACCTGGCTCACCCAGGCGACAATCTCCACGCCGTAGGTGGCGGCCAGCCACGCCTGCGCGAGGGCCCCAGCCGCGACGCGCCCGACCGTCTCGCGGGCACTGCTTCGCCCTCCACCGCTAGCCGCCCGAATGCCGTACTTGACATCATAAGTGAAGTCCGCATGGCTGGGGCGGTAGGCGTCGGCCATGTTGGCGTAGTCGCGCGGGCGCTGGTCTTCGTTGCGCACCATCAGGGCGATGGGCGTGCCGAGGCTCAGGCCGTCTTGCACCCCGCTCAGGATCTCTACCGTGTCGCTTTCCCGACGCTGCGTGGTAAGTGAGCTCTGCCCGGGGCGGCGGCGATCCAAGGCCGCCTGAATCACATCGAGCGAAACCGGAAAGCGGGCAGGGAAGCCATCCAGCACCACGCCTACGGCCCCGCCGTGCGATTCCCCAAACGTCGTGACGCGGAGCATGTGCCCAAAGCTGCTACTCATTCATTCATCCTCCGGCAAGAAATGGCTCAACGGCACCCGCCCGGCTTCCGTCAGTTCTATCCCCTCGGCCTTCAGGTGCGCCCGCTGGCGTTGCGCCAGCAGCGGGTCGCGGCGGGCAATCGAGAGTTCACCCTGCGCATTCACCACGCGCCACCAGGGGATGTCGTCGGTTTCGTGGGCAATGATCTGCCCCACAATGCGGCCGGTGGTGGGGGGCACCATGCGCCGGCCCACCTGGCCGTAGGCCAGCACGTAGCCCGGGGGAATCTCGCGAACCACGCGGCGCAATTCCCCCCTCATGACCGTTACAACGAAGCCAAGACGGCTTCGAGCTGCACGTTGCTACTGCGGAGCCGTTGGCACAGGGTCTTGCCCAGGTTGCGCAGCACCTTCACGCCCGCCCCCGGGTTCGAGTCAATCAAAGCATTGAGGCTCGACGCCGAAGCACGCGCCAATACCGCCGCCGAGTCCGCCGTCACCGTGGCCGTGCGCTCATCGTGCTGGAACAGGGCCAGTTCACCAAACACGGCCCCGGGGCCAAGCCGGGCGATGATCTCGCCGGTCGAGGTGGTGACGCGCACCTTGCCTTCCAACAGCACGTAAATCTCCGTGGCAATGTCGCCCTCGCGGATGATGTCTTCATCCGCCGCAAACGAAACTTCATCAGCCACCGAGGCGACGGCGGCAATTTCATCGTTCGTAAGACCCTCCACCAGGTAGCTGTGACGAAGATTCTCCAGGAGGCCCATATGTGCCGCCCAGGATACCTGTCCCCTACTTTCGGAAGGTGGCCTTTGCGATGAAAATGAGGTTCGCCGGGCGCTCGGCCAGCCTCCGGGTGAAGTACGGATACCACTGCTCTCCGTAGGGGATATACACCCGCACGTTGAACCCTTCCGCCCGCAGCGACGACTGCAAATCGCGCCGGATGCCGTAAAGCATCTGCCACTCAAACGACTCTTTGGCGATGCCTTCCTTCTCAATGAACGCCCGCATGGACTTGATAATCGCCTCGTCGTGGGTGGCAATGGCGGGGTAGTGGCCGGCCTTCAGCAGGCGTTGGGCGGCTTCCACGTACTTTTGGTCCACCACGGCCTTGTCCTGGTAGGCCACGGTCTCGGGCTCCAGGTAGGCGCCCTTGACAATGCGTACCCGCGAAGGCAGGGCCAGCAGGCGGGTCAGGTCGCCATCCAGCCGCTTCAGGTAGCTCTGC
>CAZVHE010000124.1:0-6905 GCA_964627705.1 uncultured Chthonomonas sp. | reverse complement strand
CGCCCGCGGTGGTGGTGCGGGTCCTCGTGGCGCCCGGGGACCGCGTGGCCCGGGCGCGGGAGCGCGTGGGGGATGATGTCCGTGCCGCCTTGGCCGCGAAGGGAGTGTCTTGGCCGGCGACGTTTGTTTTCTTTCGCGCGTTCAAGGCCGAGCGGGAGCTCGAGCTCTGGGCCGGGGATAGTCCGGGCGGGCTGGCTTTGATCAAGACCTACCCCGTGGCGGCGGCCAGCGGCGGCCCGGGGCCGAAGCGGCGCGAAGGCGACCGGCAGGTGCCCGAAGGGATTTATCACATTGATCGCTTCAATCCGCAGTCGAGTTTTCATCTCTCTTTGGGGCTGAACTATCCGAATGAGAGCGACCGGGTGCGGAGCGACCGCGACCGACCGGGCAGCGACATCTTTATCCACGGGCGGGCGGTGAGCATTGGCTGCCTGGCCATGACGGACCCCGTGATTGAGTTCATTTATGTGCTGGCCGACGGGGCACGAGCGGCGGGGCAGCGGCAGATTCCGGTGCATATCTTCCCGGCCCGGCCGGGGACGGCCGCGTGGGATGACCTGATGGAGCGCCACCCCGAGCACCGCGCGTTTTGGCGGGAGATCAAGCCCGCCTATGAGCTCTTTGAGACCACGCGGACCGTGCCGATTGTGGCGGTGGGGCCGGATGGGCGCTACATTATCGGGTCGCGCCGCTGAGGGTGAAGTAGCTCAGCCGTTGCGGGCCCTCACCGTGCGGCGCTCAATGCGCTTCTCGTACGCAGTGCCCTGCAGAATCCGATCCACAAACACCCCGGGCGTGTGAATCTGGTCCGCATCCAGCTGACCAATCTCCACCAGCTCTTCCACCTCGGCGATGCAGACCTTGCCCGCCGTCGCCATCATCGGGTTAAAGTTACGCGCAGTGCGTCGGTACTGCAGGTTCCCCCAGCGGTCGCCGCGATGCGCCTTCACAATGGAAAGGTCCGCGCGCAGGGCCGTTTCCATCACGTAGGTCTCGCCGTTGAACTCGCGCGTTTCCTTGCCTTCGGCCACCAGCGTGCCCACCCCGGTTTTCACATAAAAGGCGGGAATGCCCGCGCCCCCGGCCCGAATCCGCTCGGCCAGCGTGCCCTGCGGGTTGAACTCAAGCTCCAGTTCGCCGCTCAAAAACTGCCGCTCAAACTCCGCGTTTTCGCCCACGTAGGAGCTAATCATCTTCTTGATCTGGCGGGTTTGCAGCAGCAGGCCCAAGCCAAAGTCGTCCACCCCGCAGTTGTTGCTCACCACCGTGATGTCCTTCACGCCGGAATCGCGCAGCGCAAGAATCAGGTGCTCGGGGATGCCGCAGAGCCCGAAGCCCCCGGCCATGATGGTCATGCCGTCAAAAAGGTAGCCCTGCAGGGCCTCGGCGGCGCTCGCAACGACCTTGTCCATGCTCTGATCTTACTCCGTTGCGGCGGGCAGGGAAATCGCCAGCGCCGGCACCTGGGCCAAGAGCTTCGGCAGCTTGTTGGCAATCTCGCTATTGGTGGCCACGTAGTGGCAGCCCCACTCGTTGCCCAGCTTGTGCAGGGGCTTCTCCTTGTGCCCCGCGTGGCCCAGCACGTAGGTTCCCTGCGCCTTCAGAGCCTGGATGAGCGGCGCCAGGGCCTCCGGGGCGTCACTCAGGTTGACAATGGCCACCACGGCGGGTTCGGGCTGGTGGTGGTCGCGCACGGCCACGGGCACCCCCAGGGTCGCCACTGCGTTGCGCAGGCGCACGCCCCACATCAAGTTCCGCTCGTAAATCACCACGCTCATGGGTTCTCTATTCTACGTCCCGCACCCGCCGAGGTCCCGCGCGGTATCCCAGAGGACATGTTGCGGCCGTTTGAGTGGAAATCGGATCACTTGCTTCTGCTGGACCAAAGGCATTTGCCCGGCCAAGAGGTATGGCTGCAATTGAAAACCGTGGAGCAAGTCGCCGAGGCGATTGTGGATATGGCCGTGCGGGGCGCCCCCGCCATCGGCATGGCCGCCGCCTACGGCTTGGTTTTGGCCGCCCAGCGGGGGCACGACCGCGCCGCCGCTGATGCACTTCTCCGCGCCAGCCGCCCCACGGCGGTGAACCTGTTTTGGGCGCTGGACCGCATGGCCCGGGTGCCGTGGGATGCCCCGGCGCTTTTGCAAGAAGCCGTCGCCATCGAGGAAGAAGACCGCGCCATGAACCAGGCGATGGGCCGCTGGGGGCTGGATTGCCTGCCTGAATCCGCCAATGTCATGACGATCTGCAACACCGGGGGCATTGCCACCAGCGGGTGGGGCACGGCCCTGGGCGTGATCCGCACCGCCTACGAAAACGGGCGCATCCGCCACGTTTACGCCTGCGAAACCCGCCCCCGCATGCAGGGTTTGCGTCTCACGGCCTGGGAGCTGATGAAAGAAGGCATCCCTTTCCAAATGATCGTGGATAGCGCCGCCATCAGCATCCTGGCCCGGGGCGAGATTGACGCGATCTTCGTTGGGGCCGACCGCATTGCCGCCAATGGCGACACCGCCAACAAGATCGGTACTTTCATGCTGGCGGTGGCGGCGGAGCGCTTTGGCGTGCCCTTTTACGTGGTCGCGCCGAGCTCCACGATTGACCCCCAAACCCTGCACGGCCGCGATATCCCGATTGAGGAGCGCGCGGCGGAGGAGATTACTGAAATCGAAGGTGTACGCATTGCCCCCGAAGGATGCCCGGTGTTCAACCCCGCCTTCGATGTGACTCCGCACGAGTTCATTACGGGCATCATCACCGAGCGCGGCCTCCATCGCCCGCCCTACGTCTTCACGGCGGCGGACCTGGCATGAACTTTGTCGAGATCATTGCCCGTCGGCGGGATGGGCTGGCCTCCTTGCCCGGCGACCTCGCGGCGGTGGCCCAGGGCGCGGCGGATGGCTCGGTGCCCGACTACCAACTGGCGGCGTGGCTGATGGCGGCGTTCTTGAACCCGCTGAGCACCCAAGAGACGGCCGAACTCACCCTGGCCATGGCGAAGAGCGGGGAGGTGCTGGATCGGTCCGGCCTGCCGCATCCATGGTTCGATAAGCACAGCACGGGCGGCGTGGGCGACAAGACCACCATCGCCCTGCTACCCATCCTGGTGGCGTGCGGAATGACGGTGGTGAAGATGTCCGGGCGCGGCCTGGGGATGACCGGTGGCACCATTGACAAGTTGGAGGCGGTGCCGGGGTTCCGCACCGATTTGGAACCCGAAGCCATGCAGGACCTCGCCCGGCGCACTGGGCTCGCCCTCAGCGGGCAAACCCCCCGCCTGGCCCCTGCCGATAAGGCGCTCTACGCGCTGCGCGATGTGACGGGCACGGTGGCCAATGTGCCGCTCATCACGGCCAGCATCCTCAGCAAGAAGATTGCCGCCGGCGCGGAGTGCGTGGTGCTGGATGTGAAGTGCGGCAGTGGCGCCTTTATGAGCGACATCCAGGCCGCCCAAACCCTCCGCCAAAGCCTCGTGCAAACCGGGGAAGCAGCGGGCCTACGCGTGGTGGCGAGGGTGACCGACATGGACCAGCCGCTGGGCGCAGCTGTGGGCAACGCGCTGGAAGTGAAGGAGGCCATCCGGGTGGTGCAGGGGGCCGAGTTGAGTCCGACGGAGGCGCGGTTCAAGGATTTGCTACTGGAGTTCGCGCGGGATAGCCTGGCCGTGGCGGGCATTGACGCCGACCCGGCAGCGGCCATTGACAGTGGCCATGCGGCCGATGTGATGCGCCAGTGGTTTGCCGAGCAGGGCGGCGATGTCTCCGTTTTTGAGGGCGAAGACTGGGCGATGGCCCCGGTGCGGCGTACCCTGGTGGCCGAGCGAGCGGGCACGGTGGCGCAAGTTTCAGCGCACGGGGTGGGGCATGCCGTGCTCAACCTGGGTGCCGGTCGCCGCATCAAGGAGGATGTGATTGATCCCCGGGTGGGCGCCATCGTGCATGTGGCCGTCGGTACTCGGGTGCAAGCTGGGGAGCCGCTGGTCACCGTCCACGCCGCGAGCGAGGCGGATGCCGATGCCGCCGAGGCCATGCTCCGCCAGGCCATCCAGGTGGGAGAAGGGGATGTTGCCCCTCGCCCCTTGTTCCTGGATGAGCGCTGATTAGTCGTTCCGAATCCGGAAGCCAAAGGTGGGCGGCTCGACCGTGATCGTGCCGCTCATCTTCACACTGTTGTGGCTGCTGTCCATCTTCACGGTTACGCCGTTGCGCTCCATGCGCTCCAAGCTGTCCGCAATGCGCTTGAGTTGCTGGTCGCTGGCCGTGCTTTGGGCCGCTGCGCCCCCGGCGCGAGCGAGGGTGCCCATGAGGCCACCGCCGATGACAATGCCCAGGGCCAAAACGAAGAATGTGCGGGATCGCTCCATTCCTAAACGTTACTTGCTGGGTGTGCCACCATGCTATGCATGAGCTTTCGGTTACGACCCAACGTGCTGCGTATGCGGCCCTACGTGCCGGGTCGCCCGATTGATGAGGTCAAGCGCGAACTCGGCCTGACGGATGTGGTGAAACTAGCCAGCAATGAGAACCCGCTCGGCCCCTCGCCCTTGGCGCAACAAGCGGTGGCCGAAGCCGCCCGCCACATGCACCTGTACCCGGACGCTGCCGCGCACGACCTGCGGCACGGCCTGGCGCGGCACCTGGGCGTGGAGCCCAACATGCTCGCCTTTGGCAATGGCAGCGACGAGCTGATTCACCTGCTGGGCTTGGTGTTCTTGGGCCAGCCGCAGGACAACGTGGTGGTGGGTGACCCCTCCTTTGTGCGCTACGATGCCGCCGCGCAGCTTTCCGATGTTCGCCTGACCAAAGTGGCGGTGGACGAACACTGGCGGCTGAACCTGGATGCCATGGGCGAGGCTTGCGACGCCCACACCCGCCTCGTCTTTGTAGCTAACCCCAACAACCCCACCGGCACCTTGGTGGACCACGCTTCGGTCACACGGTTGCTGGACCGCATGCCCCCCGGCGCGGCCTTGGTGATGGACGAAGCCTATCGCGAGTACGCCGCCGACGTGCCGGGTTACCCGGATGGCCTGAGCCTGATTGCGGAGGGCCGCCCCGTGGTGGTGATGCGCACCTTTAGCAAGGCTTACGGGCTGGCGGGCCTGCGCTTGGGCTACTTGGTAGCCGCGCCCGAACTGATTGATGCCCTGGAACGCGCTCGCGAGCCGTTCAATGTGAACTCGCTGGCCCAAGTGGCGGCCCTGGCGGCACTTGAAGACGGCGACCACCTGCAAAGAAGCAAAGATGTGAATAAGGAAGGCCTGGCGCGCATCAGCGCGGCGGCCGCCGGGCTGGGGCTGGAAGTGCTGCCGAGCTACGCCAACTTCGCCTGCGTGAAGGTGGGCGATGCCAAGGCGGTGTACGAAGCCTTACTGCGCCTGGGTGTGATCGTGCGCCCGGGCACCGGCGTCGGGATGCCGGAGTTCATCCGGGTGAGCATTGGCACGCCGGCCGAGGTCAGCCGCTTTCTCGAAGCCCTGCCCATCGCCTTGGGTTCGGTCACTTCGTCCTCTTAGGGCAACCCGGGGTGGGCGGAGGCGTAAACTGAGTTTAGGTAGCCTTCACCACGCCCATGGACGCTTTTCAAGAGATCGAGACCCTCATTCGCTCCAAGTACCCGATCGTTTGGGTCACGACCTGGGAAGAGCGCCGCGTAGAGCGCGGCATGGCCGAACTGGCCACCAAGCTCAATCGCTCTCTGCACACCTGGAGCGTGACGCAGGGCCTGAAACCTGGCCTGAGCACGGGCAAAACGAGCAACCTACCGGCGGAGCTGGAGGTGCTGGCCCAAATGCACGAGGCCCCGGAATACACGGTGTTCTTGGTCAAGGACTTCCACCCTTACATGCGGGATAACCGCGTGGTGCGCCTATTGCGCGACCTCAGTGGCCGATTGCGCACCCGGGCGCAAACACTCATCCTCACCTCCCCGATGCTGACCCTGCCGCCGGAACTGGAGAAGGACGTGACAGTGCTGGAGTTCCCGATGCCGGACGCGGCGGTGATCAACGCGCAGCTGGATTCGATCATCAGCAGCCTGGCCGGCAACGATAAAGTGGATTTGAACCTGGAGCCGGAGGAGCGCGAGCTGATTGTGAACGCGGCCCAGGGGCTCACCGCCGACGAAATCGAGAGTGCCCTGGCCCGAAGCTTGGTCATCGAGAAGCGGCTTTCGCCTTCGCTGATTGTGGAGGAGAAGAAGCAGATCGTCCGCAAGTCGGGGATTTTGGAGTTCTATCCGGTGCAGCAGGGCATGAAGGATGTCGGCGGCCTGGACTTGTTGAAGGAGTGGCTGGATAAGCGAAAGGGAAGCCTGACCCAAGCCGCTCGCGACTTCGGCATCCCCTATCCCAAGGGCGTTTTGCTGATGGGGGTGCAGGGTTGCGGGAAGTCGCTGGTCGCGAAGGCCATTGCCAACGCCTATCGCTTGCCCATGCTGAAGATGGACGTGGGCCGAATCTTTGGAGGTTTGGTTGGCCAAAGTGAGGAAAATATGCGCAAAGCCATCCGCATTGCCGAGAGTTTGGCCCCCTGCGTGCTGTGGATTGACGAGCTGGAGAAGGGCTTTGCGGGCACGGGGTCCAGCGGGGTGAGCGACAGTGGCACCACGGCTCGCGTTTTCTCTACCTTTTTGTCGTGGATGCAGGACAAAACGAAGCCCGTCTTCTTGGTGGCGACCGCCAACGACGTGACCGCGCTTCCGCCGGAACTGCTCCGCAAGGGTCGTTTTGACGATGTGTTCTTTGTGGACCTGCCCGGCGCCGCCGACCGCGCCCAAATCTTCAAGATTCACTTAGAAAAGCGAGGGCGCAAAGGGAGTAAGTTTAAGCACAAGAACCTGGCCGAAGCCACGCGGGGCTTTAGCGGCGCAGAAATTGAGCAGGTGGTCATTGGCGCCCTGCACCA
>CAZVHE010000123.1:4552-6961 GCA_964627705.1 uncultured Chthonomonas sp. | reverse complement strand
CATGTTGCCGCCCGGGTTGGCAATGGGCAGCCCGCAGCCAACCGCGGCGGCCATGGGCTCTTCAATCGTCATAGCGCGGCCAAAACCAGCCTCGCGCGCGGCCTTGCACACGGCGCGGCGCTCCACGTTGGTCACCCCGCTGGGCACGCAAATCAGAGCGGTCGGCGGGAACATCTGCCAGCCCCCCACCACCTTCTTGCGGATGTGCTCCATCATCTTCATGGTGACGGTGTAGTCCGCAATGACCCCATCCTTCATCGGGCGCACGGCTTGGATGTTCCCGGGGGTTTTGCCCAGCATCTCGCGGGCTTCGTTCCCTACGGCCAGTACCGTTTTGGAGTTTGTCGAAATGGCCACCACGGTGGGTTCATTCAGGACAATCCCCTTCCCTCGGCGGTAAACGAGCAGGTTGGCCGTACCGAGGTCAATTCCGATTTCAGCAGCTAATTTCAAGGTGGGAACTGCTATTGTGACACGCGCCTAGACGGTCGCCGTGTCCGACAGCCTCTCTACTGACGCCCCCAGACTATTGAGGGTTGCTTCAAAGTCCTCATAGCCCCGGTCAATGTAGTGAACATTGTGAACGTGGGTAGTCCCTTCGGCGGCCAAGCCGGCCAACACGAGCGCGGCCCCCGCGCGAAGGTCACTGGCTTCCACCACCGCACCCTGAAGGCGTTCCACGCCCCGGATGATCGTGCGGCTGCCACTGGTCTTGATATTCGCGCCCATGCGGTTCAGCTGGTTCACGTGTCCAGTGCGGCGTTCGTAAATCGTCTCGTCCACCTCGCTGGTGCCGTCGGCCAAGGCCATCACGGCCACCATGGTCTGCTGCATGTCGGTGGCAAAGCCCGGATAGGGCAAGGTGACGACTTCGGCCGCCTTCAGGCGTCCCGTCGCCCCGACGGTGACGGAATCGCTCGTCACCTCGACGTCCGCACCCATTTCCTTGAGCTTGGTCACCAGGGCCGCCTGGTATTCGGGCAAAATTCCGGTGCACGTTACTCGGCCCTTAGTGATCGCCCCGGCCAGCAGGTACGTCCCCACCTGGATGCGATCCGCCGGGATGCGGAAGCGGTTGTCACCCATGTGATCCACGCCCGTGACGGTGATCTTGTTGGTACCGGCCCCTTCGATACGCGCGCCCGCACCCTGCAAGAAGGCCGCGAGTTGCGTGACTTCGGGCTCCATGGCCGCGTTATCAATCACGGTCTGCCCCGGCGTGCGGCAGGCCGTCGCCATCAGGTGCTGGGTGGCCCCGGCACTCGGAAAATCGAGATAAATGTATTCGCCGTGCAGGCTGTCGCTGGCGACGGAGTACACCGCGTTATCGGTGTCTACCGGAGCCCCCATGCTGGCCAGTGCCTTGAGGTGGAAGTCCACCTTGCGATCGCCGATGTCGCATCCACCCGGCATGGGCAGACGCGCCTTACCAAAGCGAGTGAGAAGAGGACCAAGGAGATAGAACGAGGTGCGAATGCGGCGCACATGGGCGTCGCTCGGCTCAAAGTAATGCAGGTTGCGGGTGTCGATGGTGCAAGTGCTTCCATTCCACGAGATTTCCGCGCCGAACTCGCGCAACAACTCCAGCTTGGTGCGAACATCGCTAATGTTGGGCAGATTCGCCAGTTCTGTCACCCCGTCAATCAGGGGCAAGCTCGCCAAAATCGCCAGCGAAGCATTCTTGCTTCCGCCCACCGCCACGCTCCCCACCAGGGGTGCGCCACCTTCAATCTTCAAGACATTCATCGTCAAAATCCCATCCGTGGTGAAAATCTCCCACCATCGTAGCACACAAACCCCGCCCCTCGAACTCCCCGTGAAGTTTTTGGGGACCAGAACGTAAAGGTTTTGTAAAGAGTGCGCCCAACCGGGGCTTCCGAACGTCTGAATACTATGATGGCGCCAAAACGTTGGCAAATCGAGGAAAGGAGGATGCGTCCGCCGCTGTGGTCCGATACGGTCATACCGTCTCGTTGCCGCCGTTCGCCTCGGGCCCGTCTGTCTGTGACCGACGGGCCTCGCTTTTGGCGCCGGGGGGTCCGCCATGGCTGAGGTCTTACTGTTGAACGCGAACTACGAACCGCTGAACGTCTGCAACGTCAGCCGGGCGGTCTCGTTGGTGCTGTTGGGCAAGGCGGAAGTCCTGCACGAGCACGACCAGCCCATCCGCACTAGCCGGGGCACCATTGTCAGCCCCAGCATCGTGCGCATGCGCTACATGGTCAAGCGGCCGATGCCCCAGTTGCGGCTTTCACGGCACTCCATCCTGGCGCGCGATCTCTACACCTGCCAGTACTGCGGCAGCCGCAAGGACCTGACGCTGGACCACGTGGTACCGCGCTGGTGCGGGGGCCCACACACCTGGGAAAACCTGGTGACCTGCTGCCGCCGATGCAACCTGAAGAAGGG
>CAZVHE010000123.1:0-4482 GCA_964627705.1 uncultured Chthonomonas sp. | reverse complement strand
CCCACTTTGTGCCGTACCTCAGCCTGCCCAAGTACATGAAGGCGATGCAGAACGATGAGTGGGCGTTCTACTTACCGGTGTTCGAAGAGTTCGGCACTTTGATGAACTGAGGCGATGAACTGAAGCGCGCCCTCAGGCCGTGACTTCAAACACGTTGCGGGCGGTTTCAAAGAGCCGCACCCGCACCAGCTTGCCCGGCACCGCCGGGGCCAGCCGATCAAAGATGGCCTGCACCACGATCTCGCTCGTGGTGGGGCCGCCTTGCAGTTCCTCCACATCCAGGTCCAGGTTGCGGTGGTCGTAGCGGTTCACAATTTCGCGATCCACCACCGCGTCGAGCTCGTCCAGGCTCACACTCATGCCCGTCACCGGGTCAGTAGGGGCCGAGACCGTCACCTCCAGCACATAGTTGTGCCCGTGGCCGTGCGGGTGGTTGCACTTGCCGAACAGCCGCACATTTTCTTCGGGCGAGAGCGAGGGGACATGGAGCCGGTGGCTGGCGGCAAATTCGTAGGTGCGGGTAATTGAGGTCATATCGGGGGTCCATTCGCCGTAGAGTAGCGGCGTTTCTTCGAGTTTGAGGGCCGTGAGCTGGACGCCGCCCGGCAGGTCTTGGAGTTCGCGGGCCATCCAAGCGAGGAGGTTTTCTACCGTAGGGGGCGTCGTGTCGAACGGGGGCACTTCGTCGTTCAGGCTACGCTGATCGCATCGGGCCACAATGCGCTCTTGCAGTACGTCGTCAATCCACTTGATGTTCACCACCATGCCGTTGGCGGGGTCCACCGGGCCGGCGGCGCTCACCCACAGCACGTAGTTGTGGCCGTGGTTGTAGGGACTGGCCCACCGCCCAAAGCGCTGACGGTTCCCCTCGGCATCCAGCGCAGGATCCCAATAGCGGTGTCCGGCACTGAAGGCGATACGGCGAGTGAGAGTGATCGGGCGCACGGCTAACGTTCTCTAAGATACGGGACGCCCAAAGCGGCAGGGGCAGCCGCCCCCCGGCCCACAAACACCAGGACCAGCAACGCCCCGAGATACGGCAGAGCCTGGAAGAGCTCCACCGGCAACGCCGACCGACCCTGCCACTGGTACTGCAAGCTATCAATGTAGCCCACAAAGAGCGAGGCCAACACCACGCCCCACGGCCGCCAGCGGCCAAACGTGACCATGGCAATGGCGACAAACCCGCGCCCCGCCACCATGTTTTCGGCGAAGGTGTGGGCCACGCCCACCACCAAGTACGCCCCCGCCAAGCCCGCGAAGGCTCCTGCCACCAAGGCGGCCTGCCAACGGATGCGGGTGACACTAAGCCCCGCCGATTGCACGGCCGGCGGGTATTCGCCGACCGCCCGGTTCGCCAGCCCCCACTTGGAGCGGGCCAGCCAGAGACTGAGCGCAATGACGAGAATGCTCAGCAAAATCAAACCGGCATCGAAGGGGCCAAACAGGGTGGGCAGTGAAGGCACGCGCACCAGCTCGCCCGACTTGCCGAACTGGGCGCGGAAAAGCGTGTTGGTCAGGCCCAGCGCCAACAGATTGACGGCGGTGCCCACCACCACTTGGTCGGCGGTGTTGTGAATGGTAAGGAACCCCTGGATGAGCGCGAGCACCAACCCGGCCACCACGCCCGCGAGCAACCCCAGGTACGGGTTGCCCGTGGCCCTCGTGACCCGGAACGCCACGTACGCCCCCATGAGCATGAAGCCTTCCAGACCGATATTCAGCACCCCCGCGCGCTGGCCGATGGATT
Source organism: uncultured Chthonomonas sp. (assembly GCA_964627705.1). Taxonomy (GTDB): domain Bacteria; phylum Armatimonadota; class Fimbriimonadia; order Fimbriimonadales; family Fimbriimonadaceae; genus JAHBTC01. The sequence goes on along the minus strand of CAZVHE010000123.1, from coordinate 2,732 downwards.
CGCCCAGGGCCGCAAACGCGACTGGCGCCCCGAAACGGAGGAACTCCAACCCCATCACGGTTTCGCCTCCACTTCTGCCTTCTTCGAGCGGGCGGAAAACCGCCACTGCCCCACCGCCACAATTGCCAGCACTGCCACCGCCTGGATGACCAACACGACCGACGTGCCCACGCTGGTGGAGCGACTGAGGGCTTCGCACCCGGCGAACAACGCCCCGAAGTACAGAGCACTCACCAGCGTCCCCACCGGGTCCAGTGCGCCCAGCAGAGCCACCGGAATGGCGAGGAAACCCCAGTTCTCGCTAAAGCTCTGGTCAATGCTGCGCAGCACCCCCATGTAGGTGATGGCCCCGGCCAACCCGCAAAGCCCTCCGGACCAGAACATCGCCGCCATCTGCGTGCGGGCCACCGCGATGCCGCCGAACTCGGACGCTTTGGGGTTCGCCCCCACCCACTTGATGCTGAAGCCCAATTTGGTGCGGGTGAGGAACCACCACGTGAGCAAGCCCGCCCCCAGCGCCACCCACACGCCCGCGTGCAAGTCGGTCTGGAGCTTGTACCGCTCGAACATCATCGGGTCGGGGAGTGGTGTGGTTTGAGGGGTGAACCCGCCGGGTTCTTTGAGGCCGTTTTGCACCGCCCACCGCAGAGTGCTGAGGGCGATGAAGTTGAGCAGGATGGTACTAATGACCACCTGCACCCCCCGGTAGATAAACAGCGCTCCCGCGAGGCCCGCATAGGCCGCACCACCCGCAATGGCCCCTAGCAACATGAGCGGCAGGGTGAAGCCGCGTTCGCCCAGCACCTGGAATACCGCCGCCGCACAAAGGCCGCCCATTATGTACTGGCCCTCAGCACCAATACTGTACATTCCCGCCCGCCACGCCACCAACACGGCTAAACCCGCAAGCAACAAAGGCGTGGCCCGGACGAGGGTGCGGGAGATCCCGGCTTCGGATCCCAGCGCCCCGTTCCAAATCAGCCCCAGCGCCTGCGACACATCCAAACCAAACACGGCCAACGTGACGACCAGGGCGCCCAGCAGGGTAGCGACAGTGATGAGGACCCGCTTCATACGCCCGCCAGGCTGGCCGCCCACTGTCCGGCCAAAAGAAACTCGATGCGCGAACTGAGCGCGGCCAATTCATCCCGGTCGGTGCTGATGAGCACCACCGCCGCCCCCGCGCTGGCCGCCGCCCGGAGTTGCTCGTGCACGAACTCGGCCGCCTTCACGTCCAGCCCGCGCGTGGGGTTCAGCGCTACGACGAGCTCGGGCTGGCGACCCAGCACCCGCGCCACCACCACCTTTTGCTGATTGCCGCCAGAGAGGGAGGACACGGGGTCTTGCGCCCGCCCGACCTTGATGCCGTACTTTTGGATGGATTCGTCACTCCCTGCGCGCAGGCGCGAGAATGACAGCCACCATCCCGACCCGGCCTGCCCATGCACCACCGGCCCGAGCCACAGGTTCTCTTCGATACTGAGCGAGAGGGCCAGGCCTTCCCGCTGGCGATCTTGGGGGATCAGTCCGACCACGTCGGGCCGTTCAATCTTGCCCACGTACCCGCGCAGGCCGGCCAGGGCTTCGGCCAATTCGGTCTGGCCGTTGCCGTCCACCCCGCCGATCCCGAACACTTCGCCCGCCCGGACTTCAAAGCTCAGTTCGCGCACCGCCGCTTCGCCTCGATCGCCCTTTACGCTTAGGCATTCCACCTTCAGTCGGACCGGACCGGGTTCGCCGGTGACCGGGACACCCCGGGGCGGGTCTTCGCCCACCATCAGCGCCGCCACCTCGCTCATGTCAGCTTCGGCGCGCAGGCGCTCGCCCATATGCTGGCCCTTGCGCAGGATCGTCATGCGATCGGCCACCGCAAAGACCTCCTCCAGCTTGTGGGCAATCAAGACCACCGCCCGGCCCTCGGCGGCCAAATCGCGAAGGATGCGGATGAGTTCCGCCACTTCCTCTGGCCCCAAGACGGCGGTGGGCTCGTCAAGGATGAGCAAGTCGCTCGGCCCGGCCAGGGCCTTCAGGATCTCCACCCGCTGCTGCACTCCCACCGGCAGGGTGTGCACCGGGGCCTCGAAATCCACTTGCCAGTCCAACTGAGCGGCAATGGCCCGGGCCGGGGCAATCACGGTTTCCAGATCCAGGCGGCCCTGCGTGCCCCCCATCCGGTCGAGGGCGATGTTCTCGGCCACCGTCATCACCGGCACGAGCTTGAAGTGCTGGTGGACCATGGCAATCCCGAGGTCGCGCAACACATCCGGGGGCGAAGGCGGAAGGGGTTGCCCACGCCACTGCATGGTGCCGGAATCCGCCTGCAAAAAGCCCGCCATCACGTTCATGAGGGTGGACTTCCCCGCCCCGTTCTCGCCTAAAACGGCGTGAACCTCTCCCGGCCAGAAATCCACGCTCACTTGCGTAAGCGCCGCCACCGGACCGAAGTGCTTGGTGACGTTCTGGACGCGTAGGAGAGGTTCGTCGGCCAAGAGTTAGAACTCGTCCTTGGGAACGGTGAATTCGCCGCTGAGGATACGGGCGCGCTCGGTTTCGATCTTCTCTTGAATCTCAACCGGAATCTGGTCCACCATATCCGGGTTGAAGACAAAGTCAATGGACTGCTCGGCCATGCCGGTCAGCCGGACCTCGCCCTTGTACTTGCCTTCCTTCACATCCTTGGCCAGGGCCACAAAGGCCGGCTCGGCATTGATGATTGCACTGGCCAACACCAC
>CAZVHE010000122.1:95-7170 GCA_964627705.1 uncultured Chthonomonas sp. | reverse complement strand
AACCGGCCAGCATGATCGCCCTGGGTGCGGGTCTCCTCGCCCTGGCGCGACGCCGCCGCAGCAAGTAAGCCTCGCGGCTGACAAGCGAACGCAAAACCCCCGACTCCCGCACTGGGAATCGGGGGTTTCTCTTGTTGCTCCTGTCCGGGCTTACTCGCTTTGCAAGAACGGGTAGCGGTAGTCGGTGGGCGGCACGAAGGTTTCCTTGATCGTGCGGGCGCTGAGCCACCGGTAGAGGTTCAGCATTGCCCCGGCCTTGTCGTTGGTGCCGCTGCCGCGCGCCCCGCCGAACGGTTGCTGGCCCACCACCGCGCCGGTCGGCTTGTCGTTGATGTAGAAGTTGCCCGCCGCGTGGCGGAGGGTGTTCACGGCTTCTTCCACCGAACCGCGATCCTGGCTAATGACGGCCCCGGTGAGGGCATACGGCGAGGTGTTGTCCACCAGGCGCAGCGTGTCGCTCCATTTGTCGTCGTCGTAGACGTACATCGTCAGCACCGGGCCGAAGATCTCCTCGCACATGGTGCGGTAATCGGGGGTCTTGGCTTCCAGCAGGGTCGGCTCCACAAAGTAGCCCACGGACTTATCGCCCTTGCCGCCCACCAGCACGCTGACGTCGGCATCGGAATGGGCGGCATTGATGTAGCCCATGATGCTGTCGAACGACTTCTCGTCAATCACCGCATTGATGAAGTTGCCGAAGTCTTCGGTGGAGCCCATCTTGAAGCTCGCCATGCCGTCGGCCATCTTGGTGCGGATGGTCTCGGCCATCGAGCGCGGGATATAGCAGCGGGACGCCGCCGAGCACTTCTGCCCTTGATACTCAAAGGCGCCGCGTAGCAGGGCCGTGGCCACCACATCGGGGTCGGCGCTGGGGTGGGCGACGACAAAGTCCTTGCCGCCCGTCTCGCCCACAATCCGCGGGTAGCTGCGGTAGTTCGCCAGGTTGGAGCCAATGGCTTGCCACAGATGATTGAAGGTGCCGGTGGAACCCGTAAAGTGCAGACCGGCGAAATCACGGTGGCCCAGGCAGTGCTCACCCACCACGGGGCCACGCGCGTAGACCAGGTTGATGACGCCATCGGGCAGGCCGGCTTCTTGCAGGATGCGCATGAACATCTGCGCACTGTAGATTTGCGTGTCGGCGCACTTCCACACCACGGTGTTGCCACAGAGCGCAGGAGCCGTGGGGAGGTTGCCACCGATGGCAGTGAAGTTGAACGGGGTGATGGCCAGCACGAAGCCTTCGAGCGGGCGGTACTCCACGCGGTTGTGCACGCCGGGGCCGCTGATGGGCTGCTGCTGGTAGATCTCGCTGAGGAAGTGGACGTTGAAGCGGAGGAAGTCCACGATTTCGCAGGCGGAGTCAATCTCGGCTTGGTGGACGTTCTTACTTTGCCCCAGCATGGTGGTGCCGTTCATGTAGGCGCGGTACTTGGTGGCAATCAGTTCGGCGGCACGCAGGAAGATGGCGGCGCGATTCTCGAAGCTCAGGCTCTGCCAGTGGGCGCGGGCGGCCAGGGCGGCATCAATGGCCTGCTTGACGTGCTCGGCACCACCCCGGTGGGCGTGGCCGAGGGTGTGGGCATGCTCATGGGGCGGGGCGAGGCGGAGGAGTTCGCCCGTGCGCACTTCTTGGCCGCCGATGTACATTGGCACGTCCACCGTCTGGCCCTTCAGCTCCTTGAGCACCTCGATCTGGCGCTTGCGCTCGGTCGAGCCGGGGGCGTAGTTCAGGACGGGTTCGTTGACGGGCGTCGGGTAAGGAAAGTTACCGAACTTCATGCCGCGAGTCTACCGATGCTTTGCCCCGATGCCTGGGTGGGGTAAGACCACGGGCATGAAGTGGGAAGCCACCGACCAATTCGGCAACATGTACATCGGGCAGTGCGAAGACGTGAGCACGGAGGGCCTGCAAGCGGCGGTACGGTCATTGGTGGATGAGCTCTTGGCGCGCCACGAGGGTGACGTGGTGCTGACCCTGGACGTTGACTTTGGCGACATCAACGGCCCGCACCCCGACCGCGTGAGCCACGTGGTGCAGGCTCCTCTTTTGCCCGCGAGAGTGGCCGCAGAAGGGGTGGACGCGCTAATGGCCGAGATCCGGGCGTGCCTGCCTGAGAGCCCGGATCGTCGGATTGATGTTCAGCTCGCCTAAGCGCCGTAGGGTACCCAGATGTTCTTAACCTGGGTGGCGCGCCTCAACCATTCGGTGGAAGGCGTGGTGTGCCAGTCTATCGGTTTGGCTGGGGACCAGGTTTGCTTGAGGTTGCCGACGCTTTCCAGCTCCGCTTTGGCCTGCGCGGCCTCATCACCAAAGTGCCACAGGGCCATCACGCCGTCGTGGCCGGCGAGGGTGGATTCTAGCTCTTCCGGGAGGCCAGTGACGATGTTCCAAACGCCCGCCGGGATATCTGAGGCCTCGATGATGCGGAACAGCTCCAGGGCCGGGAGCGGGTTGTGCGCGCTGGGCACGGCCACCACCGCGTTGCCCATGGCAATGGCCGGCAGACAAGCCCCGATGAAGCCGAGCAAAGCCGGAGCGGCGGGGTTGATGATGCCGACGACGCCGAGCGGCTCGGGGCGGGTGTAGACCATGGCTCGCAGGGGCGGCTGGTGCACCGTGCCCTCGTACTTATCCGCCCAGGCCGCCCAGTGCAGCACGCGGTGGATGGTGGCCTCGAACTCCTTCTCGGCGTCCTGTTGGCCGCGGGCGGTGAGTGATTCCACCAATTGGTGGCGGGCGCCCTGCATGTTTTCGGCGAGGTAGTAAAGGATCTGGGCGCGGGTGAAGGCCGTGGTGCTGGCCCAGCCGGAGGCGGCGGCTTCGGCGGCTTCTACGGCGTTGCGGATGTCCTTGCGGTTGCCGCGCGAGATGTCGGCCATACCACCTGTGGCCAGGGGCAACGAGAGGGAATAGCCGCTATCGGTGCGCACCTGCTTGCCGCCAATGTAGAGCTTGTGGGTGCGGTCGATGTCCGGGGCGACATCGGGCATCGGGTCTATGATGGGCAGTTGGGGGGCTTCGGTGGTGGGGAGGTCGCGGACGAGATACTCCTCCAGCCCTTCACGCCCGCCCTCGCGGCCGAAGCCGCTTTCCTTGTAGCCGCCAAAGCCGACGCTGGCATCAAAGAAGTTGGTGCCGTTGATCCAGATGACGCCCGCCTTGATCTGCGCGGCGACGTCGTGGGCGATGTCGATGTTCTGCGAAAAGATCGTCCCGGCCAGGCCGTAGATAGTGTTGTTGGCCAGGGCCACGGCCTCGCTGGGCGTGCGGAACGTCATCGCCACCAGCACCGGACCGAAAATCTCCACCTGCGCCACCGTGCTGGCGGGTTCCACGCCCGTGAGAAGCGTCGGCGGATAGAAGCAGCCCTGCGCGGGCAGAGTGCACTCGGGTTGGAACTTCTCCGCCCCTTCGGCCACGCCTTGCTCCACCAGTTGGTGAATTCGCTCCAGTTGGGTGGTGTCCACCACCGCGCCGATGTCGGTGGCCTTATCCAGCGGGTCCCCCACGCGGAGCTGCGCCATGCGCCGCCGCACCCGGGCATAGAACTCTTCGGCGATGCTCTCTTGCACCAGCAAGCGCGAACCCGCGCAGCACACCTGGCCTTGATTGAACCAAATGGCGTCCACCAGCCCTTCCACGGCGGCGTCCATGTCGGCGTCATCAAAGACGATGTAGGGCGACTTGCCGCCCAGTTCCAGGCTCAGCTTTTTGTGCGAACCGGCGGTGCTGCGCCGGATGTGCTTGCCCACCTCGGTGCTGCCGGTGAAGGCGATCTTGTCCACGTTGGGGTGCGCCACCAGGGCCTTGCCGGTTTCGCCATCGCCGGTGATGATGTTCACCACGCCCTGGGGCAAGCCAACGCGCTGGCAGATCTCGGCGAACAGCAGTGCGGTGAGGGAGGTGAACTCGGCGGGCTTGAGGACCACCGTGTTGCCCATGGCCAGGGCGGGCGCGATCTTCCACGCCAGCATCAGCAGTGGGAAGTTCCACGGGATGATTTGTCCACACACGCCCACGGGGCGGTGGTGCGGATATTCCTGCTCGGCGAGGGTGGCCCATCCGGCGTGGTAATAGAAGTGTCGCGCTACCAGCGGCACGTCCACGTCGCGGGTTTCGCGGATGGGCTTGCCGTTGTCCATGCTCTCCAGCACCGCAAAGAGGCGCGCATGCTTTTGAATTTGGCGGGCAATGGCGTAGAGATACTTAGCGCGTTCGGCCCCGGGCAGATTGCTCCACCCTTCAAAGGCCGCGCGCGCACTTTCCACCGCTTGGTTCACCGTGGCTTCGGTGCCCTGGCCGATCTGTGCGAGTTCGGTGCCCGTGGCGGGATTGATGGTGGCAAAAGTAGTATCAGCGGCCACCCACTGCCCGCCGATGTAGTGCCCAAAAGTACGCCCGTGCTCGTTCAGCCAGTCTTCGGCCAATTGGGCGGATTCCGGCGCAACGCCGTAATCGAGATTCTGGAGGATATCGGTGACTTGACTCATTGCATTTAGCCCATGGCGTGGCGGTGGTAAGCGGAATACCGGCCGGTGGCGAAGTGTTCCAGTTGGCGTTCGATGTCCGAAAGGAGCGTGCTGGCCCCCAGGCGGAAGAGGTCCGGGTGCGTCCAGGGGTCGCCCAGTTCTTCCTTCATCAGCATCAAAAAGTCGAGCGATTGCTTGGCGGTGCGGATGCCCCCGGCGGGCTTGAATCCCACTTTCACGCCCGTCTGCGCTTCGTATTGCCGGATCATGCGGCACATCACCAGGGCCACGGGGAGGGTGGCATTCACCGGCTCTTTGCCCGTGCTGGTCTTGATGAAATCGGCCCCGGCCTGCATGCACACCATGCTGGCCCGGGCCACATTGGTGAGGGTGCCGAGTTCGCCGGTGGCCAGGATCGCCTTGACGTGCGCTTCGCCGCAGGCTTCCCGGAAGGCCGCCATCTCGTCGTAAAGCGCGTTCCATTCGCCGCGCAGCACGTGGGCGCGGGTGATGACAATATCAATTTCGGCGGCACCGTCTTCCACCGAACGGTGGATTTCTTCGATGCGTTGCTCGAACGGGGAGAGACCGGCGGGGAAGCCCGTGCTGACGGCGGCGACGGGGATGCCCGTGCTCTCCAGGGCGCGCACGCACTCTTTGACGTATTGGTGATACACGCACACGGCCCCGGTGTGGATGTGCTCCACGCCGAGCTGTTCCAGCAGGTCGCGGCGGACGGGCTGGCGGGCCTTGGCGCACAAGCGCTGCACGTTGCTGGGGCTGTCATCGCCGCTCAGCGTGGTGAGGTCAATGCATTGGATGGCGCGGAGTAGCCAGGCGGCTTGCCACTGCTTTTTGACGGTGCGGCGACCGGGGAGGGTGGCGGCGCGGCGCTCGGCGGCGCTGCGGTTCACCACAATGTCCTCGATCAGTTCCCGTTGCAGGGGGGTTCCGGGATTTCGAATCCCAGCGGCGGTCATGGCCTATTATGCGGCAGGATGGGCTAGGTCCGGCGGGAAGTTGGCATCGGCCAGCGCAAGCTTGTGAGATCGCACCGACTCGTTCCCGTACCTCAGGGCCCTTCAATCAGGCGATCTGCGTAGGGAGAAACAATGCTCCACTTCAAGTCACCTCGCCAAATGACCTTATTGTTCGAGACGCAATGCTCGAGGAACCAGGGCTCTGACTGGAGCGCGTATGAAGTGTTCAGCGCGACTAGCAGGGCACTACACTTTAGCAACTCGGACTCTGGCTCACACTCGCTGAAGCTATCATCGACGAAGTATCTAAACAAGGAGTTACTGAGGTCGCCAACCGCTTTGAGGTACGAAATGCTGCTCCTTGGCGGGCTACAGGTGATGATCGGGAAGAACGGCTGCACGGTCCGGCAGAAGTCGCCACCGAATTGATCTTCACTGGCTGCCAAAGGTGAATGGAGTTCTATCTGATGGTGGTCGTGGTCAACATCGATGCTGCTGGTAGCAAGCTCTGGATTACCTCCGATCTCGCTGGTCGCTAGAGTTGGGTAGATCGAATTGACGTAGAATTCGCCTATTCTTCGCACTTCTACGATCGGTGTGCCTGAATCTCGGAGAATCAAGTTGAGCGCAGTATTGACGTGATGGAAGATGTGTTGCCAGTTGACAGCCAAGCCCTGAAAATCAGTGAATGTCGAGGTGTACGTGCTGAGGAACTCCTCTTCAGCTTCTCGGAGATGACTCTTGTATTCCAACTATTCTGACCTCCAACTCGCGTTTGTACTCTCTTGACTGAGTTTTGTGATCGTGGCATCGTCATATGCGAGTTCCCGAATGTCATCGACACCCAGGGCCGCCGCAATTGTCGTGAGAAGTGCCCTCGTCGTGGACAGGGGGGCCGTGACGTAGCACAACAGGCCAATCTCATCGATCATGCCCGTCATGAAGAGATGATCAGCTGTCTCTCCTGCATCTCCTGAGGTTTTGTGATACACCACCAAGTCCCAAAGAGTAAACGGGCCGGCCTCGAAAGACTTGATGAAGGGCTCTCGTTGCGAGGCGGGCACCAGGGTCAGCGCATCCATGTTGCCCGGGGTGGCATAGGGGCCCGCGGTAACGCGGCAATGGAGGTCTCCCGCTGGAAAGAGTGCATCGAGGAAGGGAATGAGCTGGCCGCTTTGCATGAGTTCAGCGTGCCACCAATGAGGGACGTCGCTCGTGGGGTCGAGGAAGATGATGGTGCCTAGGGACTGAGGGGCGACTGGATGAGGTATGCCAAGGAGCCTGGCGCCGACATGGTGCCCCCCAACATGCCACTCCTTTGCGCATAGCCCGAGTTGCTGGAAGGATGTCGCCGGCGTTTGGCTGGGGATTGTGGGTTCACTGAGCAAAAGGATTTGTCGCATCAAGTTCTCGGTGCAAAAAGCAGATTAGCCCAGTCGTACCTTCTAGGACGAAAAGTTGGTGCGGGCGCATAATCCGCCCTCTTTGTAGAGTCCTTGGCAACCCCCAGCGGTCAGACGCGGTATCAAGCCGTATGACCGGCCCGAGAAGCCTCATCCTCCTTGCCGCTCTGGCCCTGGCGCCCCTCTCCTTCCCCCACATCACGCCCCGCGAACCCCTCC
>CAZVHE010000122.1:0-77 GCA_964627705.1 uncultured Chthonomonas sp. | reverse complement strand
CGCCGCCCCGCCCTGGGCATGCAGATGCGCCCGCTCACGCTCGAAACCGCCCAGAACGCCGGCCTCACCGAAGCCAA
>CAZVHE010000121.1:0-7198 GCA_964627705.1 uncultured Chthonomonas sp. | reverse complement strand
CGGTTTTCACTAAGTCCTCAGGAGTGCGGCAGATCTTGCCCGCGCCGGTTTCGTCCAGGAATTCGGCGTTTCCTTCTTCTTGTCCGGGGATGAGGAGCGGCCAATAGACAATGAACGGGCAGCCCACGGCCAGGGATTCGCAAGTCGTCAGGCCGCCGGCCTTGGCCACCATCATGTCGCACGCTTGCATCAGCGTGGCCATTTCCTCTTGCTCCACGTGGCCCTTCACCACCACGTTGGGCAGTTGCATCTTGTGCAGCCGGCGGCGCTTACCGTCATGACGCCCGCAAACCGTGATGATCTTCGCGCCGATTTTGCTGAGAGCTTCGGCGGTCTCGACCAGCGGCCCTCCACCAATGCCCCCGCTGGTGAGGAGGATCATTTGGTCAGTGGGAGAAAGGCCGAGCTTGGCTCGCGCGGCTTCGCGGCCCATGGGTTCGGCAAACAAGCGGTTGATGGGGATGCCGGTGACGACGGTTTGGCTCTCGCTGCCAGGGACGCGCTGGGCCAGGATGTCCTTGGTCCATTGCCCGGGAACGAGCCACAAGTCGGGACGTCCGCGCAGCCACATCTTGTGAGGGTAGAGATCGGTGACAACCACGGCCACTTTGAAACCAAATCGCTTACGGAGGCGCTTGAGTCGAGGTTGGGCGACGCTATGTGTACAAATCACCCAGTCCGGTCGCAATTCATCCAAAACCTTGGCCAGAGGCAGGGTGCAGTAGTGGTCGAGGAAGGTTTGGACGTAGTATTCGCTCGACGGCTTATCGCTTCGCCGATAGAGGTAACCCCAGGTATCTGGACTTTGACGAACCAGCATCTCGTATCCGTTCTTGAACCACTTACGGAACGCCTTGGGGGTGTGGTCCAGAACGTCAATCACAGGGGCCGTGACCCCGCGGGCTTCGGCTTCTTCTCGGATGGCGTGGGCCGCGCTGATGTGCCCGTTGCCGGTGGCGGCGGTGAGGATGACGATCTTCACGCCATTCCCCCCCGACGGAGGAGGAAGTACGTGCGGGCGCGGTGATAGCGTTGGAGAATCACGAGAAGCATATCGATGGTGAAGATGAGAAAAACGTAAACCGCGCCGTACCAGAGGCCGTGCATCAGCAAGCCGACAATCGGCGGGACATTGAGGAGACCCGAACTGAGGTGAAGGAACTCGCCGGTGCGAGTGCTACGCTCGAACTGAATAAGCGATTCGCGGCTACTAGGATCGAGATACTGTACCGGCCCCTCGGCCCCTTCTTCTTCCCGCGTCTTCTGAACGTAGGTCTTGGTGAGTTCTCGAATACGGTCCATGCCGAGGGCCTTGAACAGGCGGGGCGTCTCAAACTTGCGAGGCGTGTACCACCAGTGATCCACTACGTCATCCGGAGTGGAGCCACTACTCTTGTCAATTCCGGGTTCACCCTGGCCGTTCGGATCAGGCGTGTGGACAATGCAAAGCGCCCGCTTGTACCGCTCGGTGAGCACGCACAGGGCGTGGAAGATGATGAGCGGCACCAGCACCAATGTGGACAGCCAAACCTCGCGCCACAAGCCCAAAGTGGCGGGGGGTATATATAGTAATCCTCGGATAAGGTTGGCGATTTCGTAGTAGCGGGCGTCATTCTTGGTGCGACGCAGCCATTCGCTGGCCACCGCCTGGGGTTGCGTTGCGGGCGGGAGCGGGGCGCCTCCACCCAGGCCCACCAACCAGCGATACATATACCGAATGCCCAGCCGTTCATAGAACCGACCACTCTTTTCAAAGCGCCGGAGCTGAAGGTACCGGTCAATGCGACTGGCGGGCCGCAGGGCGATGTCGGACTGGCTCATGGTGTCGTCACGGCGGGCGGGTTTGCACCATTCAGCGTGTCGCTGTATTGCATGATGCGCAGGTTGCCCGCGTCGTCCTCGAGAACAAAAGTGCAGTGGTCGGTCCAGTCGCCGGTGTTGATGTAATAGACCCCGTTTTCGGCAAGTTTGAGGGCCGGAGCATGAATGTGCCCGCACACCACGGCGCTGCAGCCTTTTTCGGCCGCAAACTCCGTGAGTGTCTCTTCGTAGCTTGCCATCTTTTGGGTGATGCGCTTCACCATCTTCTTGAGGCGCCGGGGGAGGTCGTGCGGCGGCCGATTCGAGAGATTGCGTTTCTCATTGGCCGTGCGTTGCCACACCGTGACCTTTTCGTGAATCAGCGTGCCCAGGAGCGGCAACACGGTGGACTTGTTGACGCTGGAATCGAACTGGTCGCCGTGGATCACCATCACCCGCTGGCCGCCCACCGTCTCGTGAATGATCTGATCTTGGATCAGGATGTTTCCAAGTTCGATGCCGGTGACTCGGCGCAGGAAGGAGTCGTGGTTGCCGGGCAGGTAGTACACCTGGGTGCCGTGGCGGGTTTGGGTGAGGATGGCGCGGAGGACGTTGCTGTGCTCTTGCGTCCACTTACCCTCGCGGTTGGCCACGTAGCCGTCAATGATGTCCCCGATGAGATAGAGCTTCTCGCAGCGCAGGCGAGCCAGAAAGTCGAGGATCGCCGTGGCATTGCAGGCCGCCGCTCCAAGGTGAAAATCGGAGACAAAGGCAGCCCGGGCTTCAATCAATCGGTCGCCACGAGGTTCCACCATGAGGGGTAACTATCTATTATGGCGGCCCGGCAAGTTTTAGGGCCGGCTGAGGCGGGTATAGAGGGTCTGCATCCGGGCCTCCTCGGCTTCGGTGGGGCTGGGCGGGCCGAGACTGGAGAGGCGGCGGGCCATTTTGCGCTCGAGCTCGTAGATAGCGCCATAACCCAGGTTGACGAGGCGGGATTCGAGGTTGCCGCCGCACCGCTCACTGTCGTAAACGCTCTCGGTCACCCGGCCGTAAGGGGTGTCCACGCTCAGGCTGGCCGATACGCTGAAATCGGCGGTGCCCCGGGAATCCCACTTGCCGCCATTGATCTCGATGTCGTAGCGGCCGGATTCGCCGGGGGTGTAGCGCACGCGGTTTCGCTCGCCAAAGGAACGAAGGGCGTCGTCGAGCCGCCATTCGACACGATCTTCGGTGAGACGGCTGATACCTCGCGGCCGGTTGTTGCCGGAGATGTTCACATCCACATCGGTGAAGCCGTAGCGCCCCACGCGATCCCAGCCCGCGCCGGGGTCGGGGACAGGCGAAAGCGCAGTGGGTTTGGTGCTGGTGTTTTGGAGTTCCTCCTGCAGCCGGTCGGGCCGGACGAGGTACCAAATCGTCTTGTCCTCTCCCGGAGCGTGGTAACAGAACACTCCGGACTTGGGGAAGACCAGGAGTTGCTTGCCCTCGAAGCGGATTTTGAAGTAGCGAACTTCAGGCTCATCGCCGTAGAGGATGCCCATGCGGCGGAGGTCGGGCGGGCTGGTGAGAGCCAGCCGGATGCCCTGCGCTCTGGCTTCTCCGCCTCGCCCATCAAGCAGCACATCAATAACGACGCCCCCTTGCGCTTCCAGCCGGATGGCTTCGGGGCGAAGCGGGCTTTTGCGGGTCGCCCATTTGGCCTTGAGTTCGGCATCGGTGGTTTGCCCAAAGCGAATCTCGCCCCACCCCTGACCATCAAATCGTTCGATGGGCGGGGCGGTGAACACCGGCGGGGCGGCGGCGATGAACAAAAGCGAGGCAAGCACCTAGAAAGATTGGACGAATGAGAGGGCGTTTTCGGTTGCAGGGCGTGAGTATCCTTGGGACATGGAGACCTCTCGCCGCGCATTTTTGGCCGGAGCCGCCGGACTGGGCTTGGCGGGAATGGGATTGAGCATGGGAAGCGACCCCGCCGCGGAACCAGACGAAGTGTTGCGCCCGCCCGCCTTGCGCCCCGGGGATCGGATTGCGATTGTTTGCCCGGCGGGCCCCGCCGATGACCAGGCACACCTGGACCGCGCCGCCGAACGCGTGCGGAGCCTGGGTTTTGAGCCCGTGCTGGGCAAGCGCGCTTTGGCCCGGTGGGGGTATTTGGCCGGGACCGACGCGGAGCGGGCCGACGACCTGAATGAAGTAATTCGCAACCCTGATATTCAGGGAATCTTTTGTTTGCGGGGTGGCTACGGGGCGATGCGGATTCTGCCGTCGCTGGATTACGAGGCGATGCGGAAGTCGCCCAAGGTGATCATGGGCTATAGCGATATCACGGCGTTGCACCTGGCGTACTTGGCGAAGTCGGGCGTGGTGACGTTCCACGGCCCGTGCGCCGAGTCGAGTTGGACGGAGTTTGCCCGCAGCACCTTGCCCGTGTGCCAAGCGGCCGAGGCCTGGGGCGAAGTGAAGAACGCCGCCAGTACGGAGCCTCGCTGCACGCTGGTGCCGGGAGTGGCCGAGGGCCCGCTGGTGGGCGGCAACCTGACCTTGGTGGCCTCGATGTGCGGCACGCCCTATCTGCCGTCGTTGGCCGGGGCGATCGTCTTTCTTGAAGACATCGGCGAGGAGCCGTACCGAGTGGACCGGATGCTCACGCAGTTGATCCTGAACGGGGGGCTGAACGAAGCGGCGGGAATTGTGTTCGGCAACTTCCGCAAGCGACCTCGGCCAGGCGAGGAGCCGCCCCCGGAAGACCCGACCCTGACCTTCTCGATGGAGCAGGTGCACCAAGAGCGGGCCAAGGCGGCCGGCGTCCCGGCCATGGCGGGGCTTCCCTTTGGGCACGTGGCGGATAACCATATCATGCCCCTCGGGGTGCGGGCGCGCGTGGATGCCACGGCGCAAACCCTCACCCTTCTGGAACCTGCCGTCCGTTAGACTCGGGCTTAGATTTCCCAGCCCGGGGTGCGAGCGGGGTTCACCAAGTCCTCGTAACCGCGCAGGTTCGCGCGGCCGATCTGGCCATTCATGTGGGTCGGCTTGCCCGTCAAGATTGCCAGGTTGCCTAACAATAAGAGTTCCGTAAGGGGCGCGCCAGCGTGGACGATATCCGAATAGGGACGGTCGCCGCCTTGCATCCCGTCGAACCACTCCTTCATGTGCCCCGGCGACTTGACGAACGAGATGTCCGGGATGGGGTTGCCGCTCAGCAAGCGCGGGGCCGCGCCGTAAGGGTCATCAAAGTAGAGCGTGTCCCGGCTACCCACAATCAGGCCGCCGTTGCCGCCAATTTCCAGCCCGGCGGGAGGCGTGGGGCGGCGACCGCTTTCGTACCACGTCAGGCCGAAGTCGGCGTAGTCAAACTGCACCTGGGCGTCGGTGGGGAAGCTGTCCGCATCAAACGTGCCCGTCTCAGCGGTAATGGTGCGCGGGGAGCGCAAGTCCACGCTGTGCCACAGCAGGTTCATGAGGTGGCAGCCCATGTCACCCAGGGCGCCGGTGCCAAAGTCGCGGCGGCCGCGCCAAGCAAACGGGTGGTAGCCATCGGCAAAGGGGCGATAGGGGGCCGGGCCAAGCCATAGTCTCCATTCCAGAGATTCGGGGTGCCGCTTGGGCGGGCTGGGAGGGCCACCTTGGGGCCACCAGCCTTTGGCGCGGTCGGTCCAGCAATGCACTTCGCGGATCTCGCCCAGGCCTCCATCGCGCACAAAATTGACGGCGCGGCGGAAGTTGTCGGCGGCGGCACCCTGGTTGCCCATCTGAGTCACGCAGCGGTTGGCGCGGGCGAGTTGCGCCAGGCGACGGGCTTCGCCGATGGTGCGAGTGAGCGGTTTTTCGCAGTACACGTGCAGGCCCCGCGCCAGGGCCAGGGCGGCGGCGGCGGCGTGGGTGTGGTCCGGGGTGGAGACCACCACGGCATCCAGATTGAGGCTGCGATCGGTGATCATGGCCCGGAAATCCACGAAGCGCTCGGCTTCGGGGTGGTCGGCGGCGGCCTGGGCGAGGCGGGTGTGGTCCACATCGCAGATGGCGGCGATGGTGCCGAACTGGGCGGCAGCTTTGCGGTTGCTCTCACCCTTGCCGTGGGTGCCCACGATGCCGATCCGTAACGGGGTTATGCCTTGCCCGAAGGAGAGGGAGGATAGAGAGAGAGCGGTCGCGCTTCCGGCGGCCAGTTTGAGCAATTCGCGCCGACTGATGGACATCGGGTCCGTTTTACCGCAGTCCTAGTCCCCGTAGTTTTGGCAGTAGAGCCTGAACAAAGAGTAAGAGCATAATGGGTTTGGCTAAGTTCCGTGCTCCGTGCGCGTACAGAAGCCATAGGGAACAACAAATGAAAAATTTTGCTTTGCTTGCCATGCTGGCAGTCGCGGCGGCCTCGCAGGCTCAGGTGACGGCGGCTCCGCTCGGAACTTGGGGTTTCAATGGCGACGGCTGGTGGGCTCCGGGTGAAAACGGTATCACCTACCTGACCTCCAGCGACAGCAACCAGCGCTCGATCGCTTTCAACCCGGCGACAGGCAACGTTCTGCTCAGCAACGGTCTCGGTGTGAGCATCCTCAATGGATCCACTGGGGTCCGCACGGGCTTCTTCAATATGACGGGTGTCTCCGGCGGGACCCGCGGGTTCAACACGGTGATGGCCACGGCGGATGGTCAAATTTTTGGCACCAACTTGACGACGACCTCCGATTCCGGAAATCCGTTCAAGGTCTATCGCTGGGCCAACGAAGCAGCGGGTGTCGCCGGTACTCTAAGCCACACCTTTAGCATTGCCAATGCAACGACCGCTCGACTTGGTGATGCTTCGGACATTACTGGTTCGGGCAATTCGGTGACCTTCGTGAGCGGCAAGGGCGGCGGTGCTGCCGACCTGAACGGCTACTACAGCTTTGCTTTTAATGGTTCGACCTTGACCCCGACCAGCATTTCGGTTGGTGGCACGGCCAATGGCCAATTCCGACTCGGGCTTGCTTATGACGGCGCGGGCAACGTGGTGGGCAAGCAAACTGGTGCGGGTAACCCCTACCAAATCGCGGCCGGTAGCTCGCTCGCTGGTAGCTGGGCGACGGTTTCGGCCGGTGAGTCCGCGGTGGACTTCGTGACCCTGAACGGCTACACGCTGATGGCCACGATCGATGCGAACAGCAACGCCGTGCGCATCTACGACGTGACGGGCCTGAGCGGGAACCAGGCTCTGACTCCGATCCTGACGTTGAACAACACCACGGGTGCTCCAAACGGCAACGGCAACGCCACCAGCGACCTCGCCTTCGGCGCGATCACGGGTAACTCGGTGAACCTCTACGCTCTGAACACCAACAACGGGATTCAGGCGTTCACCATCACCGCCGTGCCGGAACCGGCCAGCATGATCGCCCTGGGTGCGGGTCTCCTCGCC
>CAZVHE010000120.1:0-7530 GCA_964627705.1 uncultured Chthonomonas sp. | reverse complement strand
CCGGATCCACTTCAATCCGGGCCGTCACCCCGGCGTCACGAGAGAAATCTGGCGCCAGAGGTGCACCACCTCCGCCAATAAGCGAACTACTTCCTCCCCCGCAACCCGCCAGCACTAAACTAGACGCAAGGGCAACTATGCTCCATCGCATGAGGGCTACAGTTTAACTGGGAAGCCCCCCTTGGTTGTCAATGGTCTCTAGAACAATGCCGGCAGCCAATCCGGCCGCCGCCACATGTCGCGCCGCAGAAAAGTGCACACCACATCCGTGTAGCGCCCGTTCTTAAAGTTCGCTTCCGGCTTGATCCCCCACACATGCGCCCCCAGGGCCTCCATCATGCGTTGAGTGGCCGTGTTGTAGGGGTAGTGCTCGCTGTAGAGCACCCGCAGCCCCACGATATCGAAGGCATAGTACGCCCGCAAGTGCGCGGCCTCTTGGCCGTAGCCCTGCCGGCGCATAGTCGCCTCTCCAATCAAGCTGGCCGTTTCGCAGTGCCCCAACCGCAGGTCCACGTCGCGTAGGGCCGTCCAACCGATGGGCTCCCCCGCCAGCGTCTCGATGGCGAAGTGGATCTCGTCCTCCTTCTGCTCAATCTCGGTGAACCAAGCCTCCATGTCGTGGCCCGACTTCAGCCGCCAGCCCCCGGCCAGGTATTGCGCGATGTCCGGGTCCTGCCGCCAACGGGTCATCGCCGCGAGGTGAAGTGAGCGTTCGAGCGGAACTAAGCGAATGCGAGGCCCTTCCCATCCGTGCGGCATGATTCCATTGTAAGGGGCGCACCGAACGCTAGGCAAAAAAAGGCCCGGATGAACGGAGAGGAGTTGTTCAGCCGGGCTAGTCGCGTTGGTGTGCTTCTCGCTTTGTGAGTCGCTTTGTGGTGCTCCGCGCTCACTTGCTCTTCTGCTATTCAGACTCTCGGTTGGTCTGACCGGTTTCATGAGGTCCTAGCAGAAAAATTTTCAAAAATCTTTCTTCAGGGCTTCGTTTGGCCGGGTGAGGGCTCGCCCCCGTCGGTCTCGCCGGAGTGGGGTTTGTCCTCGCTTTCTTCAACATCACGAAGAAGGGGAAGGTTCCAGGGGTGGGGCCAACCACGCCAAAATCATCTTGGCAGACTGGTCGAGGGCATCCGACGGCCCACAGAAGTCCTGCACTTCCTTCATCGCCGCCAGTTGGGCCGCGCGCTCCGGCCCGTCATCCAACAGGGGTAACAAAGCCGCGCGGATGGCCTCGGGGGTGGCATCGTTCTGGATCAATTCAGGCAAAGCCCCGCGCTGCAGCAGGATGTTCGGCAGGCTGATGAAGTCGAACTTGGGCTTGCGGATGCGGTACTCCAGCTCCATCGTCCACGGTCCGCGATAGGTCACAACGGTGGGTGTGAGCGCCAGGGCCGCCTCCAGTGTGGCCGTGCCACTGCAAACCACGGCCGCGCGGCTGGCCATCAGGGCCGCCCGCGCCGGGCGCACCACCTCACACTCGCCGCCGCCGGCCCGCCCCCAGGCCTGGGTCACTTCATCGCTGGTCACGTTGGGGGCCGGCGCGAGTCGGATGGGCACATTTAGTCCCTGTAACGCCGGGGCAATCGCCCGGAGGTTGTGCTCAATCTCGTGGTGGCGGCTGCCCGGGAGCACAGCAATGCCCGACCTCACCGCCGGGGCGTCTACCTGCTTCAGCATCTGCCGCAACGGGTGCCCAAACCAATGCGCGTTGGCCCCCATCTCTTGCAACATCGTGGCGCTCCAAGAGAATGGCGTAATGATCGCATCGGTCAAGCCCGGGAGGTCGGCCCCTTGCTTGGTGCGCCGCCACGAGCCCGGCGGGATGAAATACACCACCCGCCACCCCCGCGCCCGCGCCTGCCGGCACAGCTTGATATTGAGATAGCCGTAGTCAATGGGCACAAACAAGCCCGGCCGTCCCCGACGGAGGTGCACCAACGCCGCGCGGTAGCCCTGCCAAACCTGCGGCACGACCTTGAGGCTTTCGATGATGCCCACCGCGCCCCAATCCTGAGAAGACGCCACCAGGTGTACCCCCGCCCCTTGGCTGAGCTGGCCGCCTACGCCTTCGAGGTCCACGTCGGGGCGGGCTTCGCCGATGCGGGAGGCAAGTTCGGCGGCATAGGCATCGCCACTGGCTTCCCCTGCACTAAAGAAAACTCGCGTGTGCACGCCTGCGCCCAATTGGGTGAGTGCATCTGCGCCCGCGCGCTGCACGGCGGTCAGGGTGCCAATCTCCGACACCGCTCGCCCCCTTACGGCTGGTCGCCGCGCCCCATCTTGCCCTTGTAGAGCCGCTCCAGGAACGTGATCAGCTCTTGGACTTCCGGGGTGATTTTGACTTCGCGCTGCACAATTTCCAGCGCTTCACTCAGCGGGATTTGACTGCGGAACAACAGCTTGGCGGCCTTGTGCAAGGCCAAGCGGCCTTCTTGGGTGATGCCCAACCGGCGTAGGCCCACCGCGTTGATATCGCGTACTTTCTGGTCAATGCCCTCGGTGATCATAAAGGGCGGCACATCGCGCACGATGCGGCTCATACCCCCCACCATGGCGGCGCGGCCCACGCGCACCCACTGGTGCAGGCCGGTAAGCCCTCCCACAGTGACATTGTTTTCAATGGTCACGTGGCCGCTGCAGCCCACGCTGTTCGCCAAAGTGATGTCGTTGTGGAGGGTGGAGTTGTGCCCCACATGCACAAAGGCCATCAAATAGTTGCGGTCGCCAATGGTGGTCGTATTGCCCTCGCCGGTGGCGCGGTGGATGGTGACGTACTCCCGGATGACGTTGTCGTCGCCCATCACCAGGTAGGTGGGTTCACCCGCGTACTTGCGATCCTGCGGGTCACCGCCCAGCACGGCCCCTTGCTCAACGACATTGCGCTCGCCGATCGTCGTTCCGCCAATCACGGTGACGTTGCTGGCCAGCCTCGAGCCCGCCCCAATCCTTACATTGGCGTGGACCACGCAGTAAGGCCCGATCTCGACATCATCGGCAATCTGCGCTTGAGGGTCTATGACGGACGTCGGGTGGATCCTAGCCACCGTTTTCGTTGCCCCCGGTGGCAATCAATTTGAAGGTCATCTCCATCTGGGCGGCCAGCTGACCATCCACCGTGGCCACCCCTTTGATGCGACCAATACTGCTCTTGATCCACAGCAACTCGATCTCGAGCCGCAACTGATCGCCGGGCACGACTTGGCGCTTGAATTTGACGTTATCAATGGCCCCGATCACCGGCACCAAGCCTCGATACGAATCCTGGCTCAGCAAAATCACGGCTCCGCACTGCGCCAGCGACTCGACAATTAGCACCCCCGGCATAATCGGCTGCCCCGGGTAGTGGCCCTGGAAGAATCCCTCGTTGATCGTGACGTTCTTGATGCCCACGCACCGCACCCCGGGCTCGACTTCGAGAATCCGGTCCACCAGCAGAATGGGGTAGCGGTGGGGCAACACCTTCATGATCGCGTTGATGTCAAGAACGCAAGCCATTTCTAGAGAGATTGTAGCCCGGTGTCCGGCAGAAACTCCGCCAACCGACGCTGGCGGGCAATCATGCGCAGTTTTTGGATGGCTGTGATCTCCAGTTGGCGCACTCGTTCTTGACTGAGCCGCAGGTGCCGGGCCATTTCCTCTCGGAAGTGCACCGAGTTGCCGGTGCTCATACGCATGCGGATGACTTCCGCCTCGCGCTCCGTCAATTCGTTGAGGCACTCTTCAAACTGCGCCCACAGTTCCTCGCTTAACAGCAAATACTCGGGGCTGTTGACTTCTTCATCGGGGATGGTGGCCCCCAGGGTGATGCCTTCGCCGCCTTTGGTGCGGGCATCCAGGCTCAGAAGTTCCGTCTGGTTGCTGAGCAGGGTGCGGAGCTTCTCCACATCCATACCCACCCGTTTGGCGAGGAGCTCGGGCGAGATTTCGTGACCCATTTGGGCAAGGTACTGGTCGCGCTCCCGCTCGATCCGCCGGAGCATCTGCTGCACATGGGCGGGTACCCGGATGGTCTTGCCCTTGTTATCCAAAGCCCGCAGGATAGATTGCCGGATCCAGTGCGTGGCGTAAGTGGAGAACCGAAACCCGCGATCAATATCAAACCGTTCCACCGCCCGCATGAGGCCGAGCGCCCCTTCTTGGATGAGGTCTTCCAGGGGCACCGCACCGTTCATGTACGTGCGGGCAATATTGATGACCAGGCGCATGTTCGACTCGATGAGTCGCTTCCGAGCTTTTTCGTCCCCCGCCTGCGAGGCGCGCGCAAGAGTAACTTCCTCCTCGTAACTGAGAAGGGGCGCACGCGTGAGATGGCCCAGATAGCTGGACATCTCCCCGGAGGATTCCTGCCTGGATTTCGGCATGAAGTCTGCCTATTATGGCTCTTTATGCTTGGGCACCCTTGCCGGATGCAGGCGGGCTCAGAAGTCGGGTCCGAGGGCCCGATTCGGTATCCTCCCCTCCGGGTGCCATGACGGAAGAAGTTCTCATTCAGCGGCGCCTGCCCGAGTGGCAAAGGCTGGCCGCGCTTACGGCCAAAGCCGATGTTGGGTTCAAGACTCTCACCAGCCAAGAGATGGTCGAATTTGTGCGGCTGTACCGCCAGGCCTCGGGGGACTTGGCCTTCTTGGCCGCCCGCCCGACCAACCCGGACGTCGTGAACTTCCTCAACAGTGCCGTCTCGCGGGCCTACGCGGTTCTGTATCGATCGCCCCAGCGGCACTGGTGGCAGACGATCCGCGACGGTTTGGTCACCGGGGCGGACACGGTTCGGCGCCGGGCAAAGTTTATCGGCCTCGCCGCCGCGCTCTTTTTTGCGGGATGGATTGCCGCGTACATCCTGATTGGGGCTCGACCGGATTTGCGCCCGCTCTTGGTGCCGCCTGAGATGGAGATGGCCTTTGAAGCCTGGACCTCAGGTGACCTGGAAGCCCGCACCTTTAGCGAAAGCATGGCGATGAGCGCGTTCTACGCCACCAACAACCCCCGGGTCGGGGTGGCCTCGGCCAGCCTCGGTTTGGCTTCCGGAGGCCTGATGACCATCGCCGCGATGTGGCAAAACGGGCTGGTCATCGGCGCGCTGGCTTACGAGACCAATCAAGTGGGGCGCCTCGGCTACATGCTCAGCTCCATCTACCCTCACGGCGTACCCGAAATCGGAGGCATCTTCATCACCGCCGCATCCGGGTTTGTGCTGGGGTGGGCGTTCATCCGTCCGGGCAATCGCCGCCGCGTGGATGCGCTGAAAGAAGCGGGCAAGGACGCCTTCACTCTGCTCATCGTGGGGCTCGTTTTGATCTTTACCGCCGCTCCCATAGAGGGGTTCTTCAGCTTCTCCCCGACCGTGCCTCAGCCACTTAAGGTGGTGGTGGGCACGATCTTGCTGGCGGCTTACTGGACGTTCTTCTCGCGGTTTGGCCTGAACGCTAACGCCACTGACGAGCGACCTTCGGCGTAAGCAGCGTCGCCAGGTAGCGGGCGTAAGACTTGGCGCGGGTGGGCCGGCGGCGGATCGCTTCTCCGTACGCTTGACGCGCGCCCTTGAGATCGCCGCGCAGGGCGCGCTCGGTGCCCAGGCAAACCCAGTTGTGAGCAAAGGCATCGTCCAAACCGGGCCTGGATTTGTCTTCCGCACTTTCCCAAGTGGTGATCCATTCCCGGATCCGCCAACTGTCCTCGTCCATCTTGGTCGTGTTGCGGGCGGCGTTGGTGTCGTGCACACGATAGAACGTTAGCGGCTCATCCACGTGGGCGATTTCCCATCCCCGCGCGATGCGAAGCCACATCTGCCAGTCGCCGCAGCCGTAAAACTGGGGATCAAACGGGCCGCTTTGCTCCGCGCAGGCCGCCCGGAACAGCACACTGCTGGTGATGATTTGGTTGTGGTCCACCAGTGTGGCGAGTTGGTCGCCATTGCCCGTTTTAGGCCACGGGAAGCCGAGCGGGGCCGGATCGGGATGCGGTTCGCTGCGGCCATTGATAAACCAGCCGCTGGTGTGGACAAGACCGACGCGGGGGTTGTTATCGAGCGCCTCCACTTGCCGCCGCAGCTTCTCCGGCCCCCATACATCGTCGTCGTTGAAGACCGCGATGAACTCGCCTTCGGCTAGCTCCAGCCCCCGGTTGAGGGTGGCGTAGGTGCCGAGGTTCTGCGGATTGAACTCAATGCGGGCTCCGGTGGCGTGCGCCGTCAGCCACTCCCGGGTGCCATCGGTGCTGCCGTCGTCCAGGGCAATGACTTCAAAGTCGCGGTACGTTTGCGCCTGAATGGAGTCCCACGCTTCCTGAATGTAATCCAAATGGTTAAAGCAAGTCAGGAGAATGGAAACGCGCGGCATAGTTACTCCGGGCGAATGACGACAGTGAAATCGACCATGTCAAGGCTAGGGTCGGTTTGATCACCCACGGGCTCCAGGTTGCCTTCGGAGATGTTGTTGTAAACCCGGTCGGCATCTAACCTTAAGGTCAAATAGCGATTCACTTGGCTCGGGATGCGGCTATCCCCCAGAGCATCCCACAGACGGCCGGTGCCGCTCGGGTTCGTGTTGTTCATCGTCAGCAGATTGATCTGCACTGAGCGATAGCGGTTCAAGTCGACCAGCGGTACCAGTTGGCTCATGTCCACGCTAAAGCCAATCTCCTGGCTCCCCACGTCCACCGGGAGCGAGTCCACGGGCGTGCCCGTCAGTGTCCACTCGTTGAGCGTGGCATCGCGGAACTGATAAATCTGATACTGCGGCGAGCCCAGGGGGTTCCACAGGATGTAATGCGTGGCGTTGCCGGCCACAAAGCCGTTGCCTCCCGGCGTAACGACCGGGAGCGGACCATCGGTGGTGGGTGAAACTTCCTCGCTCAGGCGCAGCGCCACGATGTAGACGTAGGGCAGGCCGGGGCTCCCGGGTTCCAGACCTGTACGAATGGGGCTATCCGTACGAAACCGAACGGTAATCCGCGTGCCGGTGCTCGGCCCGGAGCTGTCGGGGTACTTGGCGCACCCGCTCAGCCCGAAACCTAAGGC
The DNA here is from genome assembly GCA_964627705.1 of uncultured Chthonomonas sp. GTDB lineage: Bacteria > Armatimonadota > Fimbriimonadia > Fimbriimonadales > Fimbriimonadaceae > JAHBTC01. Next base: position 518 of record CAZVHE010000120.1, on the reverse strand, counting down.
TAAGACAGCAACGAGTCCGAAAGCGGGGAGATGAGGATGCGTTGGCAGGATTCGCATGTCGTGATTTGGTCTCGAAGGATGGCATCGCGCAGGCGTTCGGCCACGGCCATGCCACAGGCGCCGCAGGTGTGGTTCGGGGTTAGGACGGCCATCGCTGTGCCTCCGGTTCGCTTGCGGATGGCGTTGTACTTGGCCAGGGCCTCGGCGGGCACTGCGGCGGCCTTGGGCGTCCGGGCCGCTTGAGCTTCTTTGAACGCGGCCTCAATCGCGGCGTGGACGGCCTGGGCTTTCTTGCGCTTGCGCAAAATGGCTTTCTTCACTTCTTCGAGCGAAGCGGCCGCGGCATCCACTTGGGCGGTCAGGTTTGCCACCTCGGCCCGCAGGGGTTCGGCTTCGGCGGCGGCCCTGTCGGCCAATTCCCGGCTGTGGTCAATGTCAATTTGCACTGCCGAAACCTGCCTTGCGTCCACCTTGCCGTCGTAGAGTTCTTTCTCCTGCTTGTCGGCGTGGGCGCGGCG
>CAZVHE010000119.1:5834-7545 GCA_964627705.1 uncultured Chthonomonas sp. | reverse complement strand
GGTCCTGACGGGCATAGCCGAAGTAGGGGATCACGGCGGTGATCTGGTTCGCCGAGCTGCGGCGGAACGCATCGATCATGATCATCAGCTCCATCAGGGTTTCGTTGGCGGGTGCGCAAGTGGGCTGAATGATGAAAACATCCTCGCCACGCGCGCTTTCCTCCACCATCAGGCGGATTTCCCCGTCACTAAAGCGGGTGCTCGTTACCTTTCCGAGCTCAATGCCCAGATATTCGGCCACGTTCTGCCCGAGTTCGCGATGAGCGTTACCCGCAAAAAGCTTCATGGAGTCGAGGTCTCCGCCTCGTCCCCCATACCTTGCTGGAGCCGTCTCCACTTGTCCGCCCATTCTTCTTTGTTCTCCTGCCGCCCGCGGCCCACGGCCAGTGCCCCTTCAGGCACATCCCGTGTCACCACGCTACCCGCCGCAATCATCGCGCGGTTCGCAATGTTCACGGGGGCCACCAATGTGGAGTTTGAACCAACGAAGGCGTCCGCGCCAATAGTCGTGCGCGATTTCTTAAATCCGTCGTAGTTGCAGGTGATGGTTCCGGCCCCAATATTGGTGCGCGGCCCCACGCTGGCATCGCCGATGTACGTCAAGTGGCTGACCGATACTTGCTGGCTTAGCACCGCGTTCTTCACTTCAACAAAGTTGCCAACTTTGACTTGACTCTCCAAGACCGTGCCGGGTCGCAGATTGGCAAAGGGGCCGCAACGGCTGCCTTCACCAATGATTGCTTGGTCCACATGACTCATAAAGACCCGGGCACGCGGGCCGATGACCGAATCCTTGATCCACGAACTTGGGCCAACTTGGCACCCGGCACCCAGGGTCGTGCGGCCCTCAATGACCGTCATGGGGTGGATGAGGGCGTCGGGCTCGGCGGTGACATCAGCTTCCACATAGGTGCTGGCGGGATCGACGATGGTTACTCCTTCGCGGGCCAGGCGCTCCAGGATTTGCAGGCGCATGATGCGGCCGGCTTCGGCCAATGACCAGCGGTCGTTGACGCCCATGAATTCGTTCTCGGCAAACGGACCGGCGGCTTTGCTACCCCGTCCGTCGTTGTACAGCCAACCCACGGCGTCGGTGAGATAGATCTCTCCCTTGGCGCTTGTCTTCAGGTGCGGGATGGCATCGCGCAGAGCCTGCACCTCAAAGGCGTAGACCGCCGAGTTCACCTCGGTAAGTTCTTTGCGCTGCGCTTCGGTGGCGTCGGCGTGCTCGATAATAGCGAGGGCATCGTCGCCTTGGCGCACCACGCGACCGTACGCCGAAGGGTCTTTGGGTTCAAAAGTAGCCGTCACCACGGCGACATCTGCATCGCGCCTTACTTGCAAGAGAGTGCGCAAGGTCTCCGAGTTGATCAGCGGCGTATCGCCGCACACCACCAGCACATCGCCCCCGTGGCCTTCTAACAACGGCAGGGCCTGCGCGGCCGCGTGACCTGTGCCCTGAGGTTCGGCCTGGATGGCGTACTCCACCGGGCTGGCTTGCAAGCACTCGCGGATGGGCGCCTCTGTATCGGGCGAGACCACCACAATCACGCGCGTGGCCCCGGCGGCCACCACGGCTCGCCGCACGTGTTCCACCATGGGCACCCCACAAACCTCGTGCAACACCTTCGGGACGGCGCTTTTCATGCGGGTTCCCTTTCCGGCGGCGAGCGCGATGGCGGTGGTTTCCGTGGAACCAGGGCGGTACCGC
>CAZVHE010000119.1:3927-5824 GCA_964627705.1 uncultured Chthonomonas sp. | reverse complement strand
ATCCCCTGCGACGGAGTAGGATTCAAGGTATGCCCGTGCGCGTTTGCTCACACCCCTTGGCCCAGCACCTGCTGGGACGCCTTCGAGACAAAAGCACACCACCCGACCAGTACCGTCGGTACGCCGACACGCTGGCCCGCCAATTGGCTCTGGAAGCCACCCACGACCTCCCCACGGCTGAAGTGGCGGTGCAAACGCCGCTCACCCGCACGCTGGTGCGCCAGATTGACCAGGGGTTGGCCGTGGTGCCGATTTTACGAGCCGGATTGGGCCTGCTGGATGCTTGGCTGGAGCTCTTCCCCGATGTCTCCGTGGGCTACATCGGCCTGGAACGCGACGAAGAAACCGCCCAGCCGCGCTCGTATTACGCCAAGCTGCCGCAGCTGGAATCTCGCTACGTGGTGTGCCTGGATCCGATGTTGGCCACCGGGGGCTCGGCGACGCGCGCGCTCAGCCTCATCAAAGAGCACAAGCCGGACCGGCTCAAACTTGTGGTCATCATCGCCGCGCCCGAAGGCATTGCCCGCGTGGAGGCGGAGCACCCCGAAATCGAGATCGTCACGGCGGCGGTGGACGAAGGGCTGAACGACCGGCACTTCATCAAGCCCGGTCTGGGCGACTTCGGCGACCGCCTCTACGGCACCTCGCCGATGCTCAACATCGACTGAGTGATTACTTGAGGAACGCGGCCGGCACCACCGGTTCGGTGATTTCCGGTCGCGGCACAGTGAACGGGATGAGCGTGCTGACACCCGGCTCGTTCATGGTCACGCCAAACCACACGTCGGCAGCCTCGATTGTGACCGGGTTGTGCGTGATGATGAGGAATTGCGAGCGATCCGTGAATCGGCGTAGCCCCTCGATATAACGCTCCACATTGCGCCCGTCCAGCGGCGCGTCCACTTCGTCGAGGATAACGAGCGGAGTCGGTTTGACGGCCAGCAAGGCAAAGAGGAACGCCACCGCGCTGAGCGATCGCTCGCCCCCACTGAGCAGGTCCAGTCGCTGGCGGCGCTTGCCGGGCAGGGTGACTTCGATATCCACGCCGCTTTCCAAGGCGTCGGCGGGGTCGGAGAGGGTGAGGTCAGCGGTACCACCGGGGAACAGCAACGCAAACTCGCGCTCAAACGCCGCCTTCACGGCGGCGAATGTATCGAGGAATCGGGTGCGAGTGAGGCGGTCGAGCTCTTGAATCGAGGACTCGAGGTCCTTCATGGTGCCCATCACGTCATCGCGCTGAACCTTGAGGGTGTCGTACCGCTCGGTCAGGCGCTCATAGGCTTCGATGGCCCCGGTGTTGACTTCGCCGAGAGAGCGAATTTCGCGGCGAATCTGCCCCACTTCTTTGGCCGCATCCTCAGGCAAGGTGATGACAGGGGCGCGTTCCAGGGCTTCTTCGGCCGTCATGCCGTACTCTTCGAGCAGGCGCTCGACGAGGATGGCGCGGCGCGATTCGGTACGGGCGAAGTCCACCTCAGCCCGGTGTTTGGCCTCCGCGTGGGTGTCGGCTTCGGCCTGGGCCACCGCGCGTTCGCGCTCGGTCTCCGCTCGCTCTTGAGCTTTGGCCTCGCGGATTTCGCGCAACTTGGTCAGCTTTTCGGTGAGGGTGGCGACGTCAGCCTCGTGGGCTTCGGCGCGTTCCGCCCACATCGCTTCCTCGGCTTCGTACTTCTCGCGGTCGGGGGCGAGGCGCGAGGCCCGCATTTCGTGGTCGGCGGCGGCCTGCGAAAGTCGGGTGCGGCGGCGCTCGGCCTCCATGCGACGGCGCTGGGCCTCTTGCACGGCAGCCTCCGCTTCCTTCAAGCGGGCCATGCCGCCCTGGGCGTCAGCCATCAGCGCGGAGGCATCCTTCATGCATTGGTCGCGCTTGGCCTGGAGCGGCACGAGGTCCACCGCC
>CAZVHE010000119.1:0-3917 GCA_964627705.1 uncultured Chthonomonas sp. | reverse complement strand
AGGGTTTCTTCGTTCTCTTGCTTGAGCTCTTCGGCTTCCTTTTCCAGACGAGCTTGGGCGCGCTCGGTCATCTGGCGCTCGTGAGCCAGGCTGGCGGCCCAAGTCTTGGTGTTGGCGAGGTCTTCGCGGACGGCATCGCGGGCCGAATCCAGCTTGGCCAAGTCCTCTTGCAAGGCGGCTCGTTGCGCTTCTCGGCCTTCCCCGGCCGCCACCGCGGCTTGCAGCCGTTGCTCGATTTCCTTCAGTTCTTGCTCGGCGGCCAGCAGCTCGGAACGCCGCTGCACCACCCCGCTCCCTTGCCGTTGGTGCTTCCCGCCGCTGACGGCCCCGGAGCCGTGCACTACTTCCCCATCACGGGTGACCAAGCGGTTCCAGCCCGAAGTCTTGGCCAGCGCCAAGGCGGTGTCGAGGTCATCCACCACCAGCACGCGCCCCAGGAGGCTATCAATGACGGGCCGATTGCGCTCGTCCACCGCCACGAGGTCGTTGGCCCAGCCGTCCACCCCGGGGCGCTGAGCCAGGGCCTCCATCTCGCGGTTACGGTGGTAAGGCCGCATGAGGGTGAGTGGCTGGAAAGTCGCCCGCCCTGCACGTCGGTCTTTCAGGAAATGAATGGCTCGGCGAGCGTGCGCCTCATCCGGAACGATGAGGTCGTGCGCGGCGCCGCCGAGCGCGGTTTCAATGGCAACAGCGTAGGCGGGTTCGACATCGAAAGCGTCCGCCACCGGCTCATAGTCCCCGCTTAGGTGCCCTTCGCGCACGGCCATCAGCACCGCCTTGGCCCCCTGCGCCATGCCTTCCAGCGAGTCCAGCGTGGCAGCCAAGCCCCGGATGCGCCCTTCAAGTTGGGCCATCTGCTCCTTCAGGGCCCGCTGCGCTTGGTGGTCGGCCTGCTCGTCGGCCTGTTGCTGCTGTATCGCGGCCTGAATCTCGGCCCGCCGCTCGTCAATTTGCGCCAGCAGCGCGGCTTGCTCTTGGCCCACCCGCTCGGCTTCGGCCACGCCTTCGTCTAAGTCCGGCAGGGCCTGTCGAATGCCATCCAGTTCCTCGTCAATGCGGCGCAGGCGTTCCCGGCGGGCAGAACGTTCGGCTTCGGCGCGGTCGCGGGCGGCCACCAGCGCTTGGGCGGCCGCGAGTTCGGCTTCGGCTTGCGCAAGGGCTTCTTCCAGGCGTACGGCCTCGGCGTCCACCAGTTCCAGGTCGGCGCGGAGGTCGGCCAAGCGGGCTTTTGCCTCCATCTCTTGCGTGACGCTGGCCTGCCATTCGGCCTCAGCGGCCTCGCTTTCGGCCCGCAAGTGCCCTTCTTCCCCTTCGAGGCTCTCCGCCAGTTGTAGCAGGCTCTCCCGTTTGCCCTGAGCGATGGCCGAGGCCGCACGGGCTTGCTCCGCCGCCGACCGCTTCTGCCCTAGTTCTTCGCTCAGCCGGTGGCGGTCTTGCTCCAGTCGGTCGAGTTCCATGCCCAGGGCTTCCAAGGCGGCCTGGGCGCGGATGACGTGCTCGACCGCTTCGCTTCGGGCGCGTTCGGCGTTCTGCCGAGCATTTTCCAGCCGGGTGCGCTCTGTGGTGGCGTCGTGGAGGTCGCGCACCAGCAGGTCGGCTTCTAAAGAGCGCAGCCGCAACGTCAACTCCCGGTGAATGCGCGCGGTGCGGGCTTCTTCCTCGAGCGGGCCGCGCTCGCGTTCGATTTCCGAGAGCACATCATCCACGCGCTCCAGTTGCAGGCGGGCATTGCCCAGGCGGCGTTGGGCGTCATTTCGGCGCACGCGGTACCGTTGCACCCCCGCCGCTTCATCAATCCAGGCGCGGCGTTGCTCAGGCTTGGCGGCCAGGGCTTGGTCAATTTCGCTTTGTCCGACAATGGCGTAACCGGCGCGCCCCAAGCCAGTGTCGGCCAGCAGGTCGGCGACGTCGCGCAAGCGGCACGACTGCCCATTAATGGCATAGTCACTTTCCCCCGACTTCTTCAGCCGCCGAGTGATCGAAACTTCCGCCGCCGGGATGGGCAGTTCCTGGTCGCTGTTGTCAAAGACCAGGGTGACCTCGGCGTAACCCAGCGGTTTTCGGTGCTTGGACCCCGAGAAAATGACTTCCGTGGCCGTTTGGGCGCGCAGGTGGCGGGCGTTGGTTTCGCCTAAGCCCCAAAGGATCGCGTCCACCACGTTGCTCTTACCGCAGCCGTTGGGACCCACGATGGCGGCCAATTCCCCGCCCAGCACAATCTCCGTGCGCTCGGCAAAGGTTTTGAACCCGTAGATCTTGACTCGCAGCAGACGCATACGCTCGTAAGGTCTCCAGACGAACCGGCTCCGGCATACGGCGCGGGCCTGGGGGCGGGTTCACCGAATCCCCGCAAGAATGCTGTGGATAACCTCAGTCGAGGGGCTTAGTCGGCGTCGCGACTCAGGAACTGCGAGATGTCCGGGCGGGACAAGGAAAAGGTGCCCGAGCCCATCGCAAGATAATCCCGCTGCCCAAGCCGCGAAAGCAGATCCACCGGCCCAAACGTGCCGTTCTCATTCACCAGGTCCTCGCGCACATGAGCGACTTTGACCTCGCCAATCACATAATCCGCTGACCCTGGCCCGTCGCCGTGCGGCACCACCGCCATCAGTTCACATTCCAACTGCACCGGGCTCTGGACCACCCGCGCGGGTGCCACCTGCAGGCTGGAGACGGGCGAAAAGCCCGACATCGCCCACTTGTCCGCATCTCCGGGGTAATCGCCGCCCGTTACGTTCATCCCCTCTACCATGTCCGGGGTGACGAGATTGATCACGTACTGCCGTGTGGTTTCGATGTTGCGGAGGGTTTCCTTCTTGTCCCCCTCGCGGCCCCGCACCGGGCAGAAGGCCACGCTCGGCGGATTGATGCCGCCGATCATAAAGTAGCTAAACGGGGCCAGATTCGTGCGGCCATCGGCGTCCTGGGTGCTCACCAGCGCAATCGGGCGCGGCACGATGAGGCCGCTCAGCAGCTCATACGCCGTACCCAGGCCGTGTTCACTCAGGACGAAGACCTTCATGCTTGGTTCAGGTGCTTTTCAAAGTGCCGGACCGTGCGTTGCCAGGCATCTTCCGCCGCTTCCGCGTTGTAAACCGCCGGGCGATCGGAATTGAAGAACGCGTGCGGCATGCGGTTGTAGGTTACAAACTCGTGCTCCTTGCCCAGCTTGTGTAGCTCAATCGAGAGTTCCTTCACGGCAGCCGGGGTGGCGTATTCGTCGTTTTCGGCAAACAACCCTAGCAAGGGGCCGTTCATCGCGGCGTAGTTCGGGTGGACATAGAAGTTGACGCACGCACGGATGCGACCATCCAGGCCCGCCGCGAACATCGCGAGCTTGCCGCCCATGCAGAAGCCCACCACGCCGATTCCGGCCTTAACCTCGGGTTGCGCCACCAGATAGTCCACCGCACCCTGAATCATGCGGCCCGCCTTCTCGATATCCAGCGCCATCATCAGCGAACCCGCTTCGTCGGGTTCTTCGGTCACTTTCCCGTGATAGAAGTCCGGCGCCAAGGCGTGAAACCCGGCATCGGCAAAGCGGTCAGCCACGTCGCGGATGTGCCCCACCAGGCCCCACCACTCTTGAATGACGATGACGGCCGGCCCCGGCGCACTGGCCGGGGAGTAATAGCCCGAAAACGTCTCGTCGCCGACTTGGAAGTCCACACTCGTTCCTTTCATTCCTCTTTCTCTTGGTTCCAACCCTTACAGCTTACGACGCGGACCGGCGCGGGGTTTGCCCCACCATGCGATGAATGTGATCCCACTCAGCCTCGGTCACGGGCATCACGCTCAGCCGTTGCCCCCGGCGCAGCACCCACATCTCGGCGAGTTCAGGTTCGGCGCGCAGGTCGGCCAGGCTCAGCACGCGTTCAAACTCCACCGGCTCGGCCACGTCCGCCGCCAGCCATCGC
>CAZVHE010000118.1:5657-7579 GCA_964627705.1 uncultured Chthonomonas sp. | reverse complement strand
CTGTGATTTACGACTCACGCACCCCAAGGCGTACGGGATAGTTTAGCACAGCCCGGGCGGCGGGCTGTCTGCCGCGGGGCGCACCCCAGGCGCTGATGGAGGAATATATGGCCGGCGCCCGGCCTGCCTTCGATCGGTACATAGCGCCCACGCAGGCTTATGCGGACTTGGTGCTGGATGGCGCCCGCCCGACGGAGGCGCTGGCCGAGGAGTTACTGGCATGGTTGCAGTCGGGGTAGGCGGGTGGCCAGGTTGAGCTCGTTGCGAGTGGTTGACGGCTTGGGGACCTACACTGGCCGTGATCTACCTTGACTGGAGCCGAATGGGATCCAATTGACTATAGACTTGAAACACAACTAGCTTTGATCGCAATACGCCTCACTGTTACATAATAAAGTAAATCAAATCACGCATGTTATCACCTGCCATTGATAACGCACATTGATCTTCCAGACCCTCGCCCAAAGCATAGTTTGCATAGCTCATTAATGCGAATCGCATCACTGAGGCTACGGTTCTACGCTTGTCAATGGTCAGGCGCTTAAGGGAATGCACGACCTCCTCCTCAGCTTCCGTCTTGTCGAGTGCGATACTGAAATAGTGGACATGAAAGTCACAGAATCTTTCAACAAGTAGCAATGCAGAAAGAACAAACGGGAGAGCGGAAGCCCGCTGGCCACTTCGGAACTCCACACTCAGCCAAAGAACATCTCTTGCCTTCTCTTCGTCCATATCACCGAGTCGGAGCCCCTCAAGATGTTGCCCTGAAGGGTGGGAAATGATGAGCCTGTGGTCGGCTCCGTACACATCGATGAGAGCCTGCCGATAAACGGGCCTGAGCTGGGAGAGCGTCTGGCCCACCAGCTTGTCGGCCTCAAAGATGCTTAAGTTCTGGCCTTGCTCCATGGGCTTTCAGTCTACAGCCTGCGGGCCGAAATCAGTCCATCCACCGCCCAAACCTGATCTTGCCACGCCCAGCCTCGCCGAGGTTCTTAGGCCCACCTTCAAGTAAAAAGCCCCCACTCCCGCAAAGGGAGTGAGGGCCAGCCCGCCCACCGAACGCGACCTTAAATCACGCCCTTGGCGCGCAGCTCGGCGTAATGGCACGCCTTGAACTTCTTGCCGCTGCCGCACGGGCACAGGTCGTTGCGGCCCACGCGCGTCCAGTCCATCTCGTCCAGGTTCACCGGGGCGGCCAGGGTGGCCACCGCCGCGCTCTCGGTCGCTTCGCCCGCATCCGCGCCGTCGGCCCGCATCATGCCGGGCGTGGGCGCATCGGGGGCCGGCTGCGGGGCTTCCACCCGCACCTGCGCCCGGAACACCAGCCGCGCCGAATCCTCGATGATCTTGCGCTTGGTGTGCTCAAAGAGGTCAAACGTTTCCTTCTTATAAGCCACCAGCGGGTCCATCTGACCGTAGCCCCGCAGGCCAATGCCCTCGCGGATGTAGTCAATCATCTGCAGGTGTTCCATCCACGCATCGTTGATGGCGCGCAGCATCACCTGGTTCTCCAGCTTGCGCATCAACTCGCTGCCCAGGGCCTCCTCCTTCGCTTTATAGGCGGCCATGGCCTTCTCGAAGGTGAACTCTTTGAGCGGCTCGCCCGGCTCCACCTCGGTGAAGTCGGTCATGGTGCAGTAGTCAATGATCGGGAAGACGTCGCTCAGCTTTTCGTAGGCGATGAGGTGGTCATACACCGGGGTGCCGTCTTCATCCAGCACGAAGCCGGCGTCCACCGCCTCGCTGGTGATGATGCGGATGGCGCGCTCGATGTCGTCGCGGCACTCGCGGCCCAGCAGCACCTCGCGGCGCAGGGCGTAGATGTGCTCGCGCTGGGTGTTTAGCACGTCGTCGTATTCCAGCACGTTCTTACGCGCGGTGAAGAAGTGGTTCTCAATACGCTCTTGCGTCTTGAGAATCAT
>CAZVHE010000118.1:5371-5630 GCA_964627705.1 uncultured Chthonomonas sp. | reverse complement strand
CCCGTGATCATCTTGTTCTTCACCTCTTCCATCGGGGGCCAGCCCTTCAGGAGCGGGTTCTCCAGGATCTTGGGGTTAAAGATCTTCCACAGGTGGTCTTCCAGGCTCACAAAGAAGCGGCTTTCCCCGGGGTCGCCCTGGCGGCCGGCGCGGCCGCGCAGCTGGTTGTCAATGCGTCGGCTTTCGTGCCGTTCCGTGCCCAGGATATACAACCCGCCCAGGGCGCGCACCTCTTCGGCAGCGGCGCGGCGTTCGGTGT
>CAZVHE010000118.1:1636-5354 GCA_964627705.1 uncultured Chthonomonas sp. | reverse complement strand
GGGCGGCGCGTTCCTTCCCCCCGCGTCGGAAGCTCATGAAGGTGTCGGCGTATTCGTTGCTCACGCCGCCGTCTTCGGCCTCTTGGGCGCGGGCGCGGCTCACGGTCTCGTCGGCCACGCGGCCCCCGAGGAGGATGTCCACCCCACGGCCCGCCATGTTGGTGGCGATGGTGACGGCGCCCTTGCGGCCCGCTTCGCTGATGATGGCGGCTTCGCGTTCGTGATACTTCGCGTTCAGCACGTTGTGGGGCACGCCGTGGCTGAGGGCCTCGGTCAGATACTCCATCTGCTGGGGCGCCAGCTTGTGCTTGTCCAAAAACCAGTTCTTCACCGTCTCGCTCAGGGCGTTGGGTTCCAGCGTGGCCTTGCGCATCACGTCCTGGATTTCCGTCATCTTGAGCTGGTCCAGCGCGGTGCTGAACATGCGGTCGCCATCCTCACCAACGGCGCGCGCCACGGACTTGTCGGCGTTCATCCTGTCGAAGAGGTAATCCGTGAGGATCAGCTTTTGTAGCATCTCGGGCGTGATGCGCGCCGAAACCTGTTCGGATTGCTCGATCGAGCGCGTCCCCACCAGCACCGGCTGCTGCTTGGTGAACAGGCGCAGAATCTCGCGGGCCACGCACCGTAACTTGATATCGTGGCTGCGTAGCACCACGTCCTCGTGGTCCAGGCGGCTGAGCGGGCGGTGCGTCGGCACCGTCACCACGTCCAGGCCGTAAATCTTGCGGAATTCGTCCTCTTCCGTCTTGGCCGTCCCCGTCATGCCCGCCAGCTTGTCGTACATGCGGAAAAGGTTTTGGAAGGTGATGGTGGCCACGGTTTGGCTTTCGCGCTGCACCGGCACGCCCTCTTTGGCTTCCAGCGCCTGGTGCAGACCATCGCTGAAGCGACGGCCGAACATCGGGCGGCCCGTGTTTTCGTCAATGATGACGACCTCTTGGCCGCGCACAACGTACTCCACGTTCTTCTCGAACAGGGCGTACGCCTTCACGCTCGCATTCACATGGTGCATGATCTTGGGGTCGTCGGCAATGTTGCTCAGGCCCAGCTTCTCTTCCACGTAGTCCATGCCTTCTTCGGTCAGGCTGGCGCTGTGGTTCTTCTTGTCGGCGGTCCAGTGCAGCTCGGGGTCCATGCTGCGCACCACTTCGTCCACCATGCGGTAAACGCTGGTGTCTTCCATGCTAGGGCCGCTGATGATGTGCGGAGTGCGGGCTTCATCAATGAGGATGGAGTCCACTTCGTCAATCATCGCGAAGTTGAGTTCGCGCATGGAGAGCTGCTCCACGTCGAATGCCATGTTGTCGCGCAGGTAGTCGAAACCGAATTCGTGGTTGGTGCCGTAGGTGATGTCTTGCAGATAGGCTTCGCGGCGGCTGCAGGGGCGGCAGTGCAGGTAGCGCGGGTCTTCGTGCTCGAACGTCGGGTCGTAGATGTAGGAACCGCCCAGTTCGTCGCTGTCCGCACCCTGGCCCTGGATGATGCCGACCGTGAGGCCGAGGAAGTGATAGATGGGGCCCATCCACACCGCGTCGCGGCGGGCCAGATAGTCGTTGACGGTGACCAGGTGCGCACCCTTGCCGCTGAGGGCATTGAGATACATGGGCGCAACGGCGACGAGGGTCTTTCCTTCCCCGGTCTTCATTTCGGCGATGCGGCCCTGGTGGAGCACCACGCCCCCGATGATTTGGACATCGAACTGGCGCATGCCCAGGGTGCGGCGGCTGGCCTCGCGGACCACGGCGAAGGCTTCGGGGAGGATGGCATCGAGTTTGGTGCCCGCGGCCAGGCGTTCGCGGAACTCGGCCGTCTTGGCGCGGAGTTGCTCGTCCGTCAGGGCTTCGATCTGCGGTTCGAGGGCGTTGACGGCATCAACGATGGGCTGGAGCGACTTGACATCTTTGTCGCTGGTATCAAAAAGGGAACGAAGAAACTTGATCATGCAGGTGTGAGCCCGTAGGCTCCGGGGAGAGGGCACCGGGCACGGAGGCCAGGCGCAAAGGGGCGAGCAAACGAGGTTGCTTACGCCTCAGGGCCGGCGCGGGGTTCAACGCTGCCGAGCAGGGGCACCCCCGGTAGGGGCATGGCGGGCGCGGTGATGGGGGCCAGCGCCACGGGGCCCGTGCGGGAAGCCTGAGCGGCGGCGGGCGCCACCGGAGCCGGGCAGGTGCGGGGGGATTCTTGGAGGACAACCATCCAACGCGCGGGGGCTCCCCAGCGGTGAACCGAGTTCACCGTGGAGTCCATGCTCACCCCTTGCGAGAGGAGCAGAATGAGAAGGGGCCACCAAGCGCGCATCCCTGTGTTCCTTATTATGGACGTTTTGCGGCGCAGGGAGACTCCCGGGGCAGCGTTGAGCCTGCGCAAAGGCCCTAAGGTGCGGGGGTGGGGCGCGTGGGGTCCGGCGGCGGGAGGCGGAGGTGGCACGCTGATCCCGATGCCAAACGCCATCCCTTTGGCCTATCTGCGATATGTCTGGATCATTGTGGCAATACGTGAGTTCCCCATCTCCTGAGCAACCTCATCAGCTTTCGTGCCGCGAAAAGTCGCAGCATGAGGATTTGCCCCCGAAATTAGAAGTAACTGAACGACTGACTCGTGACCAGAAAGAGCGGCAATGATCAATGGCGTCGCTCCTGTCTCATCAAGTTTACGCGATTCTAAATCGGCACCATTCTTTATGAGCAAGCTAGCCGCTTCAAAAGAGCCTTCCTGGGCAGCCAGTGCAAGCGGTGTATTGCCTTGTTCGTCACGTGAGTCAACCTGCGCCTTCAGACTCAACAGGCGTTTGACGCTCTCTTCTGCGTTCCTCATTGCAGCTAAATGCAATCCCGTATGACCTCCTTCGCGTGTTTTGGCCTCAATATCTGCGCCATTTTCCACCAAGTATGCCAGGACTTCGGCATGGTCAAAAGCCGCGGCTAAATGCAAGGGACTTGCGCCGTTAGCATCCGACTCATTGACATCTCGCCCTTCAGCTAGAAGTTGCTTGACTCCAGAGAGGTTTCCGGCTTTGGCATGGTCATGCAACGACATTGACTTTTGCGGCGTCTCGTCATTTAGGCCACGCACTGGCTCGCCACCCTGCTCCGAGCTGCTACAACCGAGAATCATAGTAAGGACAAGCAGAACGACCACTCCTGACACGACGTGATTCAAGAACATTGAACAATGATTTTACCTCTGCAAATGAGCAATATGCCCAGATTCCTCCAAGCTGAATTTTTTTGGATCGCGGGACAGGAACCGCCCCGTCGTCGGGTCTTAGTAGCGGTGGCCGAGGAGCTTGAGGCCACTGGAATCCTCTTGGTAGCCAAATCCACCGGCGTATCCGAAGGGGCCCTTCCAGGTTCCGGTGGCGGAGAGTTCCGCGCCGAAGGCGTCGTACACCCGGGTGGCTGCAATCGCGCCCACGGAAGTGGTCTGCGCATCCGCGCTTTTGAGGCCGGAGTGAGACCAGGTGGAGACCCCGCCGCGCCGCTCCGACACCCCCGGCGTGTAGGTGGCCTGGCCATCCCGCAGCACGGGGTCCGTGACATAGCTGCCATCCCGCACGAAGGTGCGCGAGACGCCCCCCTGCACCGTCCCGACCCGCGTATCCAGGCCGTTATAGGTGTGGGTTTCGTTGATCCCCGGGCCAGTGATCGCGGTCACCCGGCTTTCGTAGTCGTAGGTGAGAGTGGTGGTGCCGCCGGGCGCATTGATCCCCACCGTC
>CAZVHE010000118.1:0-1561 GCA_964627705.1 uncultured Chthonomonas sp. | reverse complement strand
TATAGCTTTCGGCCACGCCATTCAGCGTCTTCGAGAGCCGGTTTCCGTTGGCATCATAGGCGTAAGCCACGTTGTAGCCGCTCCGAACCTCGCTGGTCAGCTGCCCGGCTAGGTCATAACCGTAGTTGGTGGTCACGCCGTTGACGGTCTGGCTGGTGATCTGGTCCGCGTTGTCCCGGGCGTAGCCGGTGGTGCGCAGCACGGTGGCCCCCTGCTTCAGTTGCACCTGCGTCAGCCGCGAACGCGTGTCATAAGCGTAGTGCTCCGAGGTGCCATTGGCGAGGGATTTCTGCCCCACGCGGCCCAGGGTGTCATACACGAAGCTCGTGGTTTCACTGAATGGATTGGCGAGCGTAGCCAGCCGCCCGGCCGGGTCGTAGCTGGAGGTGCAATGCACTCACAGGGTACTTAGCTTTCATTTTCAGGTAATAGCCAACCCGCAAACTCCCCAAAGGCAACTACAACATAGCAACCATATTTGTTCATCCACTCAATAAAGTCTCTCTTCGATGTCCCCTGAATCGACAGCATGGGTGAAGAGCTCCAATAGTCATGATACGCCCATATACAAAGATCAATTTCTGAGATTGTATCCGGCAAGTACCTATGAGCGCTAATCCCTGTCATGGGAGGCAATACATTGAAAAGATCATCACTTGAGGGATATGCCTGAAGGATTGCCATCATTTCAACGGTTGTAAGCCACGGCATTGTCCTTCGAGTGATCGGAAGGAACACTTCACCACGCTCTCCATTATTCTCAGACATCCACCGACAAACGTCAATGATTTCTCCTGGATTTGTCATTGCCTCCCAAGTTCCAAGATACCAAAATGCGTCTGGAAACCTATCGATGGCCTCCATCAAGGCTTCATAGTATCCTCCTTCAAAAACGCGTACCATTCGGAGTCTAGAACTTAAATGAGTTCCCTCCATCGCGAACACCATTGTGCCAATAGTGGTAATGAGGTCGAGTACGTCCGTGAGGAGGGCCCCAGTCAATATCGAAGAGCGGCATCCCGTCCTCTGCCCATACTCTAATCATGTATAGCTCCCCGTTTTTGAAATGGACTCCTGTCCCACCTCCGGGTTTATATCGAGGCAGCGACCTCGACTCGTTAAAAATTGCTTCAGTTATCTCCGGTAGCATGGATGCGAAGCTCGGCTTACCAACTGGCTTGCTAGGTTTAGGCCCCCTTGCGCCGCGAGTCCCAGCAAGCATACTTAGCGTAGTACCAAAGCGTCTTCCGAAGTCACGCTCATCCTCGGCTTCCCAGAACTTCAAAGAGTTGACAGTGTCGAGGGCGATCATTCGGACAACTACTAGCGGGCCTCGTTCCTTTGCCACCCGGATCATTTCGATCTGGCCTCGCATGTTTGCGATTGGATTAACCAGATCGCCATAGCCTTTGAAGACTTCGGCAACGCCTTCGATGTACTCATCATTTAGACCTCGAGCGTCAGTTCTCGAAAGGGGTGATCCAGAGCAATACAGGTACCAGTTCCGTCCGTCTTGGATCGGATCGCGCGACAGGAACCGCCCGGTCGTTGGGTCGTAGTA
>CAZVHE010000117.1:2122-7993 GCA_964627705.1 uncultured Chthonomonas sp. | reverse complement strand
GGTGAAGGGGCGCTGGCCCAACCCGCGCCAGCACGTGAAGCTGCCCCTGTGCAAATTCGTCACGGAAAGCGGCGAGCGCCGGGTGATGGTGAGCGAGGAGGGGCAGGCATCCCACACCGTGTTCACACTGCAGCATGCCTGGGCCGACTTCAGCCTGCTGGATGCCGAGCTCAAGACCGGCCGCACCCACCAGATTCGCGTGCATCTGGCGTCCGTGGGCTTCCCGGTGGTGGGCGACCCCCTTTACGCCCCGCCCCCGTTTGATCAAGGGCCGCTGCAACTCCACGCCGCTTACATGAGCTTCGCGCACCCCGTGACGGGCGATATGATAGAGCTGTACGCCGCGCCGCCCGAGGATTTCCGCATCCAGGGCCACGACGTACGAGAGCAGGTAGTGACATGGTCGTGAGGGAAGGAACAGGTTGGGCGCGACTGCAGCGGGCGGGGGTGGCCTCGGGTGCGCCCATTGACTTGCTGACGCTGGCCCTCTGCCGAGACCCCCAGGACCTGGAGGCCACCGAACCCCACGCCGCGCACCTTCTGCGGCAATACCGCATGCGGCAATTAGGGGACGTAAGTGCCGCCGAACTCCAAGAGCGCGTGGGGATGGACGCTTACGAATCGCTCCGCTTCTTGGCCACTTTGGAGCTTGGCCGCCGGGTGGGCGCGAGTTCGCATGGGGAAGTCAGCACCATCACGGGGGACAAGGACGCCTACGAAGCCGTGAAGCACATCGAGGATGCCAAGCAGGAGAAGGTCATTACGGTGCTCCTGGATACCAAGAACCACATCCTCGGCACCATCACGGTGCATATCGGCACGCTGGATGCGAGCCTCATTGGCCCGCGCGAGGTGTTCCGCGATGCGGTGCGCGAGAATGCCGCTGCCCTTGTGGTGGCACACAACCACCCGAGCGGCGACCCTACCCCGAGCCCCGAAGACATCGCCGTAACCAAGCGCCTGAACGAAGTGGGTGAGATCCTCGGAATTCGCCTCCTGGACCACATCATCGTCGGCAAAGGGAAGTACGTGAGTCTGCGCAAGGAAGGCAAGTTTTGAACCCGATTTGGGATGACCTGCGCGCCCGGTTGGACGCCGAACACGAGCAAAGGGAAGCTGCCCTGGCCGGCACGCGCCAGATTATTCAGGCGAGCTCGAAAGCCATCCGCGCTTGTCACCGAAAGGAGACCGACAAAGCCCACCAACTGGCCGAGGAAGCCCGCGCCAGCGCCCAGCAACTCAGGGAAGCGATGCAAGGCACGCCCCGCATGCTCTACGCGGGTTACTTGCAAGATGCCGAGAAGGAAATGGTGGAAGCCGTTCTGCTTCTCGCCATGATTGAGGGGCAGGAGTATCCCTCGGCGCAAGACCTTGGGGTCGAGGCGCACACCTACGCCCACGGCATTGCCGAGGCCGCCAGCGAACTCCGCCGCACCATTCTCGATCATCTGAGGGCCGACAACTATGCCGAAGCTCAGCGCCTGATGGGCGCGATGGAACTCGTCTACGACGAACTGATTACCTTGGATTACCCGGATGGCCTCACGGGTGGACTGCGGCGAGCGACGGACGCGCTAAGAGCCGTTTTGGAGCGAGCCGACTTGACGATGACAATCGTCCAAGATCGGCTCCGAACTGCGCTCCGAGTTGACGAAATTCCCTGAGGCTTACTCGACGGCTTGCACAGCGTCCGGGCCGTCGCCAGCCGGGCGCTCGGCGCCAGCGGTGGCACCACCTTCAGCGGGGGCAGCTTCGCCTTGAGAGCAACCGAAAACGAACGTGGCGGCCAAGATCGCGATCAGGGCCAGATTGAGGATCTTCATGATGTACTCCAACCGAACCGCAAGGCCCGGATGTTCGCAAAGACGTTTTGCCTCTGCAAAAAGTCACACCGAACCCTGGGTTCTGCCCGAAATAGTACGGTGGACCCAAGGTTCGGCATAGGGACGAGCGTAGGCCTTACTTTTCTTCGGCCGTCACTGCGTCCGGACTAGAACCCTCCGGGCGACTAGTTTGGGTGTCCGAGTTGGCCTGCGGTTCCACTTCTTTCGTGCAACCGAACATGAAGGCGGCGGTGGCAAGCACCAGCAAGAACGAGAGCGTGAGTTTCATTGTCTTCTCATCCGGCCTCGGCGATTTCAGAGCCCGGTACATTGTTGACGCGACCCTTGCCCTCGAGGTGACACGATTAGGGCTCATGGATCCTTGCGAATCCATGAGCCCCGTTCTCCTGCTGTCTAAAGAGAGAATCAGATCTTGGTACCGAGACCCTGCGCCATCACGATTTCTTCGGCGTGATTGACTGTGAAAGCCACGCGGTGGGTCAGGTACTCCAGTGCCGATTCCGCCGCCGGGTTGCCATTGCCACTGCCCTTGACCCCACCGAAGGGCAAGTGAACTTCCGCCCCGATGCTTGGCAGGTTGACGTAGCCCAGGCCGTAGTCGGCGTGGTCGCGCACGTAGCGCCACTTGCGGAAGTCTTCCGTGATGACCGCCATGCTCAGGCCGTACTCGGTGTCGTTGTAGACGCGCACGGCTTCTTCCAGGCCGTCCACGCCGATGATGGCGCAGTGCGGGCTAAAGGCTTCTTGGCGCAGGCAGAACGTGTTCTCCTTGTATTGTGCAAAGCGGTAAATGAACGGCGACGCAAAGTTGCCATTCACGTGGTCCGGGCCGGTCAGCACTTGGCCGTCCAGAAGGATCTCGCCACCTTCTTCCTTGGCCTTGGCATTGTGGTGTTGCCACTTGGCCAGGCCGTCCGGGTTGATGAGCGGACCCATGAACACCGACGGGTCCATGCCGTCGCCTACGCGCACCCGCTTGGCGAGATCGAGGAAGCGCTCGGTGAACTGCCCTTCAATCTTTCGGTCCACGATGATACGGCCGGAGGACACGCATCGCTGGCCGGCCGTCTTGAAGGCACTCAGCAGCGCCGCATTTACGGCGATGTCGAGGTTGGCGTCTTCCAGCACGATCACGGCATTCTTGCCGCCCAGTTCGGTGGCCACGAACTTGTGGGCTTCGGCCGCCGCACTCTGCTGAATCATCTTCCCGACCGCGCGGCTCCCCGTGAAGAGGATCACGTCCACGTCTTCGTGGCGGGCCAGGGCGTCGCCCGTGGTCTCACCGTCGCCACTCACGAAGTTGATGACACCCTTGGGGAAGCCGGCATCCTCAAACGCCTTGGCCAATCGCCAGCCGCAGATCGGAGTCTCTTCGCTCGTTTTGACGACGACCGTGTTGCCCGCCAGCAGCGCCGGCAAGGAGCCCCAAAGCGGGATAGCCACGGGGAAGTTCCACGGCGTGATGATGCCCACCACGCCCTTGGGCTTGCGCAGGATGTAGGCGTCCTTGGCCGGGATTTCACTGCTCAGCACGTGGCCCGTTGGCAGGCGGCCAAAGCCCGCTACGTATTGCGCGGTGTGCAGGGACTCCACCACGTCGGCGCGGCCTTCGTTGTAGGGCTTGCCGCATTCGGTGGTGACAAGGACGCTGAACTCTTCGAGGTCGCGCTTCAGCACCTGCGCCAGGTTGTCAATGAACTCGGCGCGCTGCACCCAGCTCAGCCGGCGCCAAGAGGTGTAGGCCGCACGGGCCGCCTTTACCGCTTCGTTCACCTGCGCGCGGCTGGTCATCGGGGCGGTGCCGATCACATGGGTTCGGTTGGCGGGGTTGGTGCTGACGAACGTGCTGTCGCCATCCACCCATTCGCCATTGATGTAGTTCTGGGCCTTGACGTCGCGCTTCACCAGCGAAAGCAGATCAGGAGTCACCGTTGCACTCATGTCTAGGAGGTTACCAGGGGGTAAGGGCCAAGCCGGGTAACTTTGAGGCCGTGCGTCAAGTTTGGTTGGGTTTGCTGGTGGCCATGGCAGGGCTGGCCTCAGCGGCCGATGTCATGCCCCAGGATGGTTGGGTTGTGGTGAACGAGGTTCTCACGCTCCGCATGCGCACCCGGCCCGAGGCGGCCACCGCAATTGTCCAACGGCTGCGACCTCTGCCTGATGCCTCGAAGTTTGTCGCCGAAAAGCGGGAGGAAGCGGTGGTCATCAGCAGTGGCCCGGTGGTCATCCTCACGGTCACTCCCGAAGAAGCCCGCGCCCAGAACAGCGATGCCATGGCTTTGGCCCAAATCTGGGCGCGCCGACTGGAAGACGCCTTCGCTTTGCCTCCGCTGAAGTCGAACACGCACGACGTTTTGTTGGCCATCGGTCAAACCACAGAAATCCCGCTGGTAGGACGAGGTGCCCGCCAGGCCCAACTGGTAGCCGAACCCGCCGGAGCCCTGCGCATTGAGCGGCGCACGGGCATCGTGCGCATCACGGCCAGTAGCAAGGGGAACGTCAATCTCACCGCCAAAATTGGCAACGAGACCTGGTTTTGGCGGGTGAACGCCGCCCCCTGGGCGGTAAAGCAGAACACGCCCTTGCAAGCCCAAGTGACGGGCACCACCGCCCGCGCCGAAGTGGTGGCCGCCGCTGCGGCTGCCGCCGTGCAGAGCCGATTTGCCACCGAACCGGGTGCCATGATCCGACTTCGGGGCATTCGCACCGGGCCCCTCTCGGCCGGAAACACTGGCCGGGCTCTGGTGGACGTGCTGGTGCACGGCATGGGCCTGTATCCTTGGACCGGCACCGTGGACGTGCGGATTCAAAACATCTCTGGCCGTCGCGACTCGGCCGAGGAACTTTGGTACAGCAACGAGCCGGAGAACCTCCGCAACCCGCAAACGCTCTATAGCCACTGGCTGACGACGGGCCGCCCCGCCCGCCTTCTGACCCACCAGCGCAATCGCGGCACCGCGCCCCTGGTGTCCTTGGTGAAGCTGGTGAACTACGGCCAAACCACTGCGCGCGTCTCGCTCATTGCCGGTGACGGGGGCGTGGACCAGAACCCCACCTTGGCGGGGTACCGCGCGGGAGAAGCCTTCATGCCGGACTGGAAGGAGGGGGCCAGCCTCGTTCTACAGATCCCGCCCGGAAGCTCGGTGCCGGTGCAAGTGCACGAGTTGGAGTACGGTGATACGTCCTCGGGCCTCTATGTCTTTCATTTGCTTGAAGGTGCGCCCGACAGCGTGATGATGGTGCACGAGGCCGTGGCTCCGGCTAGCATGCCGCCGAAATGGCGGGAGGCCTCCCGGGTGGAGCGCCCCTACACCATGGCCCGGCCGGAAACCATTCCGGTCGGCACAATCATCATCAACCGCACCAATTCGCCGGTTTTCCCCGAGCCCAAACGGGTAGAGACTTTCAATTACGAAGTCGGGGGGCGCATTACGTTCTTGCGCCTGGGGCAGCGAGCGGTGACGGGCAACGAGGGGGAAGCGCTACTGGGCAATTTCGGCGTGGTCTACGAGCTCAACGGGACGATTAAGAACCCGACCGACCGCGTGGCACCCACCGAGGTGGTGTTTGAGTCCAGCGCGGGCTACACCGGGGCACTGATCTTCGTGAACGGCACTCTGATGAAGATTCCGCTCCTGCAGCCCAAGACCGAACATCGGATGCGACTCTTCAACCTCCAGCCGGGGCAAACCGTGCGCATGAACATGGTCACGATCCCGCTTTCTGGTGGTAGCTACCCAGCGACGATCACCATCCGACCGGTGGAGTAAGGACAAGAAATTTGAGACCGGACCCCAAAGAAAACGAGCGACTTAAGAAGGCCGAGCAACTGCGCCGCAAAGGCCAACGCGCCCTCAATGACGGCGACTACGAGAAGGCGATCCTGGCGTTCCGCCATGCTCTGAAGCAGGGCGGCGACCCGGAGGTCTTGCTCGCGGAGTTGGGCGCCGCCTACGAAGCCGGCGGCATGGCCCCCGAAGCCTACAAGCAGTACGCCCGGGCGCGGCAGTCGGTGGCCAGCGGGGAA
>CAZVHE010000117.1:0-2067 GCA_964627705.1 uncultured Chthonomonas sp. | reverse complement strand
CGGCACCTGCAAGAAGCCCGACGCCTGGAACCCAACGACCCCAACTTGGCATTGCAACTCGCGGAAACCCTGCGCTCCATGGGCAGTCGCCGGGCCGCCTTGGCCGCGATTATGGAAGCCGTGGTCTTGGCCCCGGACGATGCGTTCTTCCACCAGTGGGCGGGGGAACTCGCCTACGAAATGGAGAGGTTTCCCGAGGCAGTATCGAGCCTGCAGGCGGCCAGCGAACTCTCGCCGGGCGACCCTGAAATCTTTGGCATGGGTGCCCTGGCGATGTGGGCCAATGCCCAACCGACGGAAGCCCTCCGCGCCGCGCAGATCGCCAGCGACTTGGATCCGCAATCCGCCTTCTTCCGGGCGATTGTGGCCGTGCTGGCCCATCACACGCCTGGGGCGACCCCGGCGGAGATGCCAAACCTGGACGAATACGACCAAGACCGACTCAAACGGTGGCTGCGCCCCATTGGCCTTGCCCTGCCGCCCGCCCTTGAAACCCCCAAGGCCCCTGAAAGCCCCGAACTCCCCGAGCCCCCTCATGAATCCGATCCAAGTTGAAATCGTGGCGTGTAGCGCCGATGACGCCGTAGAAGCCGCCCGCGGAGGAGCTTCTCGGCTCGAAATCTGTGGTGCCCTGGGCCAAGGTGGCCTGACCCCCAGCGTGGGGCAGTGGCGCGCCACTCGTGCCCAGGTGGATCTGCCCGCGATCGTCATGATTCGCCCTCGAAGTGGCGGATTTTGCTACACCGATCTTGAGTTCGACACGATGCTGCGCGACCTCGACGCCTTCCTCGAGGAAGGGGTGGATGGGTTTGTCACCGGATGCCTAACGGCCGATGGCCACCCGGACGCCAAGCGCAACGCGGAACTCGTCCGCCGCGCGCAAGGGAAGACTGTGATGTGCCACCGTTGCTATGACGTCGTCCGTGATCCCCACGCCGCCCTGGAAAGCCTAATTGACTCTGGTTTCACGCGGGTTCTCACATCCGGCCGTCGCAACAGCGCCCTCGAAGGCGCATCGGAAATCCGGCGCACCGTTGAGCAAGCCGCCGGACGAATCGAAGTTGTCCCGGGGGGAGGTGTGCGCCCCGAAAATGCCGCGGAAGTGGTCCGGCTCACGGGCGTGAACGTCGTCCACTTGGCCCCGTTTGTGCGGAGGGAAGACACCTCTTGCCAGGCCAATTTGGACCTTTCGTTCGCGGGTTCGCTGGACCCCGCCGAAGGCCTTTTTGACCTTATTGATGCCGCCAGCGTCGCCGCCACGGTGCGCGCGGTCAACCCCAACTCGTAAGGGCAGTGTGAAATCAGATCGCCCTCCGGGCGTCTGACTGTCACTATGACCAAGCGGTTATGGATGGTAACAACAACGGCGTTGCTGGCCACCTTAGGCTCGGCACAATGGGGCTCGTCCCAAACGGTCTCGGCAATCGGGCAAGGCACCTGGGAAACCGGTGGCCGCCGCTACGAAGTGGAACGCATGTCCGTCCGATTCGACAGCGGCAACCGCCTTCGCATCACCTGGGATGGTGACCGGAGCGATGCCTTTAACGCTAAGTACATCTACTGCGGCTACAACCAGTACGAGATCGAAGTCCCGACCTCACCGCCCTTACGCGGCACCTTGGAACTGGATTCGCGCGGCTACCTCTCGCGTCTCGACCTCCGTTCAGCGGGCAACAGCCGGCGGCAAATCCTGACCTTCCGTGCGCAGCGCCCCATCAACGACGGTTGGGGCAATGACCCGTGGGGGAACGACCCTTGGGGCAACCATAACGGCTGGCTGCAACTGAACGAGCAAGTGCGCGGGCGCGGCACGTTCACCTATAACGGTCGCCGCAATGACCTGCGGGACGTGCGAGTGACGGCCGACCGCAATGGGCGCATCACGTTGGCCTTCCAGGGCGGTGGTTACATTAACCTTCGCGGCGAATACGGTGAGCGCCGAGGCAATAGCGTGTCGTTCGAACTTTACGAAGGTTTGGGCCGCTACGACATGAGCGGTCGCGGCACGCTGGAGTTCGAAAGCGACCAACGCACTGTGCGGCGCATCTCGGTGAGCGGCACGGCCGA
>CAZVHE010000116.1:0-8018 GCA_964627705.1 uncultured Chthonomonas sp. | reverse complement strand
CATGCTGCGCCAGCTACCACCGGCCGCCGAAGCGAACGGCTGGGCCGCGAAGTCCATGGCAAAGAAGGCCGGACCATTGTCATCCGCCGCCGTCGGCGTCAGAAGCCAATTGCCGTAGTTGGTGCCGGACCCCGCATCCGCGTAGGTTTCGGCGTACGTGCGCCAAGTCGCCGGGTTGTTCGGGTTCGCGCTGGGGTCCAGCAAGAACTCGGTTTCCATCGTCGCCGTTTCGTTGGCACCCACCACCAGTTCGTAGGGGTTCGGGGTTTCCGGCAACGGGCTCGCGCTCTTGGCGGACACCGTTTCACCCGGGGCCGGGCCAAAGAACATCGTCGTGTTCACGGCAATGTGGTCGCGGGCCATCAGGGCGATCGCCGAGCGGCTCGGACGCTGGAGCGTCGCGCCGTTCTCTTGCACCACACCCTTGGTCACGCTCCCTTCTATGTAGATGGTGCCGTCGGCCACGACCGTGAGCTGATGATCCGTGGGAATGACACCCCGGACTCGCACGTCACCCTCGAAGAAAATGACGCCATCAAACGGCTGGCCGTTGTTGCGGAAGTCCGCATCGGAGAGCGAAGCGGCCGGCAGGGACACCAGCGCGGCGTGCTGAATGCTGTTCAGGATGAACGGGCGGAAGACGCCACTGCCCACCGGGTACTCCACAGAGCGCAAGCGGAAGCGAGCGATCGAGGAACCCGTGCTGGCCCCGTTGGCGTTGCGCCACACCGGGCTGGCACTGCGGTTGTCGCGGATGATTTCGAAGCCATCCGGGCGCAAGCGCAAGTAGGGAGCGATGGGCACGTAGTACGGCCCCATCCAACCCTTGCTTTCCGCACGGTTGGGATTCAGCCAGTCGCTGGGCAGGTTGCGCACCGCACCGAAGTCGGAGCGATTGTCATCCGAGATATTGCCGCGTTCCGGCGAGTCCACATAGATGTTGCGACCCAGACCGAAGCGGCCGATATTGCGCCCGTTGACGAACGCCCCGCTGCTGCGGGTCATGGTCACGTAGCGTGTTTGGCCCGTTTGCGGGTCCACGCGCAGGATGGTCGGGGGTTCCTTGCGACCAATGGCCCGCGGGAAGCCTTCGCTGTCCGGGGTCGTGAACGCATCACGCACAATCGAACCGACCGTCGAGAAGTTGACCGATCGGCTATCGAGCTGGTTCGCACCGATGGCCACCGGGGTCGCGGCCGTGTTCACGGCATTCCAAGTCGGCGTCCACTGGTCGCTGCCGCGATCGTAGCTGTAGCGCGTAATAAGGAACGAAGCGAGGCTATTGGCGGGGCGAATCTCGCCCGCCACGGCCCAGCGCTCGCCGAGGCCCGAGTTGAGGATGAGTCGGTTCTGACCAAAGATGGTCAGGTCCGCGTTGCTCCACAGGGATCCACCCCCCGGCACATTCGCCCAGCCGGAGCTGGCACCCGGCACCGCGCCGGGAGCGCCCGTACCGTAGGTGCTGAAGTTGGTTTGCGGGTTGCCACTGGCGTCGTAGCCCACGAGCTGCCCGCCGTATTCGACGTTGAGGCCCACTTGGTCAATGACCGGCGCGGCCGCATTGTTGCTGGCGAGCGGGAAGCCGATTTCGGCGGCCCGGCTCACGTTGAACTTGTTGGTGATGTAGCGCGCGTGTTCCAGCAGGCCGATACTCGCAAAAGCCATCAGCTTCTTGGTGTCGGCAAAGCCCACATCAATCGCCCTGAGGCGACCCAGCGCGGCATCGCGGTCGGCCACCGAAGCGTAGTTTTGAATCTGGACAGACTCGCTCAGTGCGCGGCTGGGGTCAATCTTGCCGTTCGTCGTGATGCTGCCGGGGCGCCCCACGGTTTCGATCACGATCAGGTTTTGCGCCAGGCCCGGTTCACGCAAGAGACCCGTCGGGTTCCCTACGGCACCGAAGTCGCCCGGGGCGTAACGCACGCGGACGAGCACACGGCCCTTTTCGTAAAACACACGGCTGTAGGGACCCAGACCATCGGGGCCACCGTTGTCGGCCATCGTGGCGCTCCAGGGGATCGCCGAGGCCGGGCGCAGGTAGAGCGCGTCGGGGTCGCGGGTTTCATCCCCCGTCACGCTCGGCGGGGTCAGGGCCGGACGCCAGTCGGCGCCCAGTTCGCTATTCAGCAGCTGCGTGTGGGCCAGACGCACCCCGGCTTCCGCCAGGTCCGTACCGACGGTGCGCTGAGCGGCGCGACCCGCTTCGGTGATATTCCGCGAAACGATTCCCGCGAAAGCGGTCCCCAGGATCAAAAGGATCCCGAGAATGATCACCGCAATCACAAGGGTCTGCCCTTGTTCGCGGTTCGGATGCATTGTCCGTTTGGAGTTCATGTTCCTTGTTCGTCTCACCGGATGAAGTTGCGCACGTCCGACGTGCCCTTAAGCGTAATGCTTTGCGGTTCGGGATTATTCGACTGCGGGTAGTTGCGGATCGTCAAGACAAATTCCATGACTTCCGAGCTGTCGTAATCCACGGCCACGATGTCGTTAGGCTCCGTAAATTGGAAGCGGTAGCTGACCGAGATGTTCCCGGCGGGGAGCGGTTCGTTCTTGTTCGAGTTCAACTCGAGGTAGCCCGCGCGGTAGGCCGCTTGGAGGAGGACCTGGCGGACATCCGTCGCGACGTAGTTCCTCGGGTCGTAGAACGTGGCGGCTTCGGCGGGCGTGATCACGCCCAGTGCCACCCAATCCGGCTCACGCTGGTGAACATAGTTGATGATGTACTGGTTCGGGCCCACGGGACGCTGCGTCACGCGGGTGTAGCGCACCGGCCGACCGTAGGTCGGGCCTGGGCGCTGGTCCGGACCGATCACGATTTCGCTACCCGGCACGATCGATGCGCGGCCAAAGCCGAGCGTCGGGTGCAGCGGGCCGGCCGTACCGTCCGGCATGGTGGCCAGGCGCAGGTCGAGGAAGCGCTTCGCATAGTCTTCGCGCGGCAGGCCGGGGAGGCCCAGCGTGTTCCACTGGTTCCACAGCACGTTAAAGCGCGTGTTGATTTGGCCGCCGGTGGCGTCCCAAGTGCCGCCGAATACTTCCGAATCCGGGGTGAGGGCCGCGCCCGTGGGGCCGAACGGCATGTTGCTGTTGAACGGCGTCGGCACACCAGCGGTGACGTCGCCCATTTCACGCACGTCGAAGCTTGCGATCACCCGTCCGCCACGCGGATCCGGGGCCACCGGGATGAAGTCGCGCACGATGGCGGCATTGCTGAGCCAACCGCTGCGACCATTCGCGGCCGCCACCGCTCGGCTGAAGGCGTAGGGCACGCCGCTGTTCGCATCACGCAGGTACTGCGTCACGTCGAAGACTTCGACGCCCCCGGCTTCGTTGGTCACGGCGGGGTCAATCCAGTACATGCTGATGTTGTCGCCCACGCGCGGCCGACCGATGAGGTACGGCTGATTCGCGCCCAAGGCACTGCTGGCCCAACCGTTCTTCACATCACCCGCCAGGCGTTGGCCGGGGCCGCGCCCGTAGGCGGCGGGTTCCAGGCTCGGCAGAATGCGGAGGAACAGGTTGCTCCAGGCGCCGTAATCGGTGCGGAACACGTCCGGACCCACCTTGTCGGCGTTAAACGTTTCCTCACCCGTGCGCACGGCCAGTTGGCCAGCAGCGGGTTCGTTGCTGATGCGCGTCGGTTGGAATCGAACCAGCGGCACGATCTGCGGCACGTTGCCGTTGTAGGCCACCGTGCGTCGGGCCCGGTCGTACACCGGCATGATCATGTCGAAGCGGCTGACTTCCGTCACCACTTGGGCGCGGCTCAGCCAGTTGCGGACCATCTGGTCCTTGTTCGGCACACCAGGGGAATCCCAACCCGGGACCGGACCACCATAGGTGCCCGGCAGGGTGCCATCGGGCACAAAGAAGTTCAGGTCATCCAGCAGCGGGCCGCTCGTGGTGGGGTCCGTGTCGTTGTCCTGGTCGAAGAAGAGGTCGGCGTCTACCACATAGCGCGTGGTGGCGGCATCCCATTCGTACACCGGCACTTCGGCGCGGAACAGAACGAACAGGTTGTCACGCCCCCCCGCGCGGCGCATCAGCAGGCCGTCGTAGGGGTTGTTGTAGCTCGCAAACGGGTCGCGCAGACCGACGAAGTAGCGCACCAGGGTTTGGCCGCCCGCCGCCGGGAAGTTGGGGTCACCCTTGGGGGCGCGAAGCGTGGGGTCCGCCTTGCCCGTGTCGGGGTTTATGTAGGCCCGGTTGCCACCGGGGCCGGTCACGAACGCAGCGGGGTCGCCCTCGGCCGGCTTGTAGAAATCGAGCTTGACGCCTTCCAGGCGTACCAGTTCGGGAGCCCCGTTCTGGCCCGGCACCACCACGTTCAGAGCCCCACCATCGCCGGTGTTATCCCGCACGTCAGTCGCGTTGCCCACTTCGCGCTCCAGGCGCGCAATCAGCGTTCGCGCTCGGTTTTGGCCGTCGGTGAAGGCCTGGGCCGCCCGCGTGAACTGGAAGCCCTGGATAACCGGAACGAAGATGATGGTGAGCAGGATGGCCGTGATGGCCATCACCGTGATCAGCTCTATGAGCGTAAAGGCTTTCTTTCGATTCATGCGAATCATCGTTCCGTCCCTCGCACCGCAAAGCTCTGGGTTTCGGTGCGGCGGTAAGACCGCTGCCACTCCTCAAGCCGTGCGTAGTTTGTCGGTCCATCAGAGACGAGGCGGAAGAACGTCGGGTTCCACAGCACGCGGACCTTCATCGAGGCCCCGCGAATGCCGCGCACCGCATAGCCTTGGCTGAAGTCGAACACGCTTCCGGCCGGGGCCTTGTCGCGGATATCGGCGTAGGCCAGGTTCAGCCCCGGCTCGATCGCGGTGATCTGGAACTCTTGTCCCTTCAGCACCTGCGCGCCTGTCCCGGTGTTGAACCACACTTCGTCAATGATCACTTGCTGCCCCAGATCGGAGGGCGGGAAGTAGATACGGAAATTGTTGCCGACGCCGTTGGTGCCGCCGATGAAGGCTTCACCCGGCGCGAGGCCGTTGGCGTTGAATCCGTACACCGGTCGGTAGTACGCCGCTGCCTTGAAGGGCTGCACGCTCCACGCACCTTGGCCACGGTACAGAGCTCGCACATTGCGGCCGCTAATGTCATCCACCAGCACCGGGGCGGTCCATGGCGTGACGTTGTTACCCGTCGGGTAGCAAATGTAGGCGCTGAGGTCCGGGTTCGTGTTGTCCACGTCACGGAACTCGATGTAGCCGTTGGTCTTGTCCACCGAATAGGCGCTATTCGGTGACTGCGGATAGCCCGGGGCGTTCGGATTGTTGTTCTCGTTGCCCAGGATGACGCCGCCCGTTTCGACATCGAACAGGATGAAGTCTTGCGAGCCCACCGTGCCCGTCACGTCCGGTGTGTTCAGGCCCAGGCCAGCAAAGGTGCGACCGTCCGGCTCCGTGCCGCTAAGCGGCATGATGCCATTGATCACGAGCTTGCGGGCCACCGATCCTTGGGTCGGCACACGGAATTCGTCGCGGATGAGACGCCAGTCGTACACCGTGTAGTCGGTGCGAGCGAACAGCGGGGCTCGTCCGGCACGACTAGGCACCGTGGTCGAGGCGGCTTGCGGGTTGATGAGGATCTGACCCGTGCTCGGGCTGAGAACCTTGAATTGGTACGGATCGCCGCTGAACGGCGTCGCCACGTTCAGTCGCTCGAACTGGCGCTGCACGCGCACGCTCCACCAGTCGGTGTCGCGATAGTTGGCGGGCACGTAGTTCGTATTGCCGTTGATGTCGGGCTGACCGACGAGTTGCGGCAGGCTGATCACCCAGTAATTGGTGGCCGTGCTTTCGTCCGTGCCAATACGCGCGAACGGGGGCGGCGCGAGCGGGTCCAGCGTGATCGGAATGATCACTTCGTACTGGCCGGTTTGCACGCCGTCGTCGTAATTGAACGAGAACGTAATGCGGTAGCTGACGCGTTGTGCCGGGGCGATCCAAATCTGGTCTTCGCCGACAAAGTTCTCGTCGTCCGTGTTGCTCGCGTCCACAAAGTAGAACTCGTAGTCGCGGGTGCGGCCCGGGCTCGGGAAACCGCGGCTGCGGTCGCCCCAGTTGCGCTGGTAGTCGTTACCGTAAACCGTGAACACGCCTGCGCTGCCGTCATCGTAGATGGGCGCAAAGCGCAGCGTCATCAGGCTGCCAAAGTCCAGCCCCGGCACGCCGTTGTTGAGTCGTCGCGGACCCGGTACCGGCTGCCCCTCGCCGATCACGCGGTTGTAGAGGTTCGACCCACTCACCAGTGCCCAGTTCCCAATCGGATTGCCGTTGATGAGCACGTTGCCGTTCGCATCAATTTCGCCGCCCCCCACGCCTTGGTCCGGCATGAGGTTGGTCGTCAATCGGTTGGGATTGACCGTGATGACCACGCCGCTGACCGTGTAGTTGTAGGTCACGGGGACGATCATCTCGGGCAAGTAACCCGATTGGCCTTGAATGCGCTCAAGTTCGGCGCGCGCCAAGTTTTCCGCCTGGGTAATGGCCCGCGTGCGCTGAATGACATTCAAGCCAAGCGGGAAAATCTGGACCATCGCTAGGACGCCAATCAAGAAGATGACGATGACCACAAGCAGCTCGATCAACGACGAGCCTTTGCGGTGGCGGATGGGTTGGGTGCTCTTCAATAGGGGCATAGCAATCCGTAGTCGGTAGAGAGAGGAGAGGGCCGAGAGCGCGGGATGCCGATTTACGGCATCACGCGCCAGGAGCGCTCATGGAGAAGTTTGGAGTCGTAGGGTCGCGCCGAGCCGCCCAGGAACAAGATGATGTCTTGCTTGCCCGCGGCCGGATTGCCCCCGGTGTATTCGCGGTAGCCCGTGTTCCAGGTGATCACGGTGCTTTCCGGCGGTTCGGCGTAGCCAAGCTGGCGCGGATCATCGTCCGGACTACCTGAGGCGAGGCCAAACTGCGTCCAGAACAGCGTGTAGCGAAGCTCGGTGCGTGTGGTGCCTCCGTCCCGGATTTCGCTCACGTCGTAGCCGCTAATGCGATAGAAGTTGGCGACGCCCAAGGCGCACGGAGCAACTCCGCCACCGATGCAGACGTTTCCGTCCGCCGGACCGTAGGCTTGGCGGGCACCGGCCACGTCATCCAGACCCGAGATCACGCCATCCCCATTGTTGTCGGTGAGAGCGGCCGTGCCCACGGGTCGCGGGTCGCGCGGCGGGTAGCTCGCTTGCGTGGTGGCGGTCGGAGCGTTGCGGTTCCAGCTCGGCACAAACGTATCCAGCGACCCCACGCGCTTGGAATAAAGGAAACTCTTGAGTTCATTGGCCGGAATCACGTTGCCAGCATTCGGGCCGCTGGTGTAGAGCGTCACGTAACCCAGCAGTTGGGGCGGGTAGGCCCCCTGGTCCACGCGATAGAGTTGCAGCGCGCTCCGGAGCGAATTCATGTCGCTAAAGTCTCCGTTGCGAGCGGCCGCGGCCTTTGACCGGGCGAATACCGGAAAGATAATGGCCGACAACAAAGCGATGATCGCGATGACGGTCAGCAGTTCAATCAGCGTAAAGCCGCGACGAGTTTTCATGTCCATGTCCTCCCGGGACAGGCGTATGACGTCAGGAGCCCGACCCGGGTTCCGTCAGCCTTTCGTCACTGATCGCAGATAGCCCAGGATCAGTGCTTCTAGCGTCGGCCAGAAGAGCATGGCGCCCAGGGCTCCTACGGCCAAATGAGGACCGAACGGAATCATCGTCAATTCTACTTGGTTCTCCTCCTCATCCACCGCTTCGATCGCATATGGATTCTCCTTGAACCACCATTCGTAGACCTTCGGCCAGATAAGTCCCACGATGTCCATTAGCAAAACGTAACCGATGCCGCATTGGATAAGCGATCCGATGCTCTCGGGCTCGTAATCTTCCTCTTCTTCCTCGGGGGCTTCCTCGACGGCAGGCTTGCGCTTTTCAATCATCACGCGCATCCAAAGCGCCAGGATGCCAATCACGGCCCCCGAGATCACCGCGAGGCCAAAACTGGTCATCGCCATCATGGGGAACAGCA
>CAZVHE010000115.1:0-8114 GCA_964627705.1 uncultured Chthonomonas sp. | reverse complement strand
CCACCCACACCCATTGCGCGCCGGACAGCCAGATGCTGAACCCGCGCATGACGTTTCCCATCCCAGGCATTGCCACCTTCCGTTCGCGGTGGCTAGAGTGGTACGCCGACCAGATCGCCGAGGCCGTGCGAGTGGCCCGCCGACAACCACTATCGTTGGATGACCTGACGTTCGCCCGGGAAAGCCAGCCCTTCCAGCGCGCCCGCCGCCCCGGGGTCACGGAGAGCGAGAGCTTGGCCCTCTTCGCGGGGTCACAACCATGGTTGGTGGCGGTGCCCGCCCACGCGACGGTACTCCCCGCCAGTCATCGCACCCTCAGCGGTGATTGGCCCGGGGCCGTGGCCCAGAACACGGGAGCCCTCGTGGTGCCGGGCGCCATTGGCGACGCCAGCCCCGCCACCCGCCCCGGAGAAAGTGTTTACGGCTTTGCGCGGCGGATTTCACGTTGGGTGCAGGCCGCTCCTCGTCGGACCCTGACCACAAACAGCGCCAAAGTAGTGGTCGCCCCCGTCCATCTTCCTGCTGCCGTGCCGCACCCTGAGTTTGTGAGCTCGAATGGCGTCACGCCCGAACTGGCCCAACTGGTGATGACCCGATTTGCCCCGCCGACGGCCGAACTCACTCTGATTCAGCTCGGAGAGCTGCTCCTCATCGGCGTGCCGGGCGAACCCACCGGCGCTTTCGCCCGCCAACTCAGGGCCACCGCGTGGCAACAAGGGTTCCGCAATAGCTACGTTCTTAGCCACACCAATGGCTGGGCGGGGTACTTGCTCACAAGCCAGGAATACGAGCAAGGAGGCTACGAGGCCACGCTCAGCTTCTACGGGGCCGATGTTCTATTGGAATTCGAAGCCGGGCTCTCGGCTGGCTGCGAGCGGCTCCGGTCGATGGCCGTGCGGTAGTTGAAGTCGAACAAGGCGCGCTGCAGGTTCTTGCGCACACTCTCGATCATGCTGTCCATTCCCTCATCGGTGCCTTCGCGATCGTCCCACTTGACTTCAAAGAGGCGGCGGCCACTGCCGCGCACGATGCCGTCGTTGGTCACATCCAGGTCCACTAAAGTGGGCTCGGAATCGAAGAAGCGGTTAAGCTTTTCCTCGGCATCGTCGGCGCGGGCCACCGAGTCATCCCCGCGAAACACGTGGATCGGCATCTTGCCAAAACTAAGCTTCAGTCCGCCGTTGTCTTCGGGCTCCACCCGGGCCGCCATGCTGGTCGTCACCAGGCTTCGCTGAATCGGAATACGATAGGTGGCCATCTTGGCGCGCATGAACTGCACCCGTTCGCGTGAGGGCGGGTGGGTGCGGTAGATGCCCAGCGACCGCACCGGTGCGAACCGCTCGTTGTACGCCATCCGCTCCATAAAGGTGAGGAGCCCGGTGGCGTTGTAGGGGCTCTGCATCATGTATTGCACGCCGCCGAGGTCCGCGCTGGTTTCGGCTTCCACACTCCAGCCACTGCTGAGGGCCTGCACCAGCGCCTGCGCCCCAATGGCGAGGTTGCCAAGGTCTTCGCCGCCGCCCAAAATGGCCGCCAGCAGCAACGGAAGGCTGACGAGACTGGCCCTCTCTTGGCGCTTACGTAGCTCGGCCACGTGCCGGAAGGAGGCGTGAGCGATTTCGTGGGCCATGACGCCCGCGAGCTCGTGGTCGCTTTCCACGTCTTCCACCAACCCGCGATAGAAGTAGATGTAGCCGCCTGGGACGCTGAAGGCGTTGACGTCCGGCTCGTCAATGACAAAAAACTGATACTTGAGTTTGACGTGGCGCTTTTCGCCCCACGTGTTGTCCACCATGCGGGCGTTGGCAATCGCGGCCAGGGTTTCGCCGATTTTCGTCACCCGGGCCACCATTTCCGGGTTCTCGACGAACTTCACCTGCTTGACGATCTCTTTGTGGACCTCGGCCCCGAGGTCTTCGTCGCTCTTGATCTCCCGGGCGAGGTTCGGATCTTCGGGTGCGGCCGGAGAAGCT
This sequence comes from uncultured Chthonomonas sp., assembly GCA_964627705.1. Taxonomy (GTDB): domain Bacteria; phylum Armatimonadota; class Fimbriimonadia; order Fimbriimonadales; family Fimbriimonadaceae; genus JAHBTC01. The sequence goes on along the minus strand of CAZVHE010000115.1, from coordinate 6,141 downwards.
TCGCCGCTGCCTTGCTCTTGCGCGACCGAGGCCATCAGTTCCGTGACAAAGTACGGCGTGTGCGAGGCGCACCCGTCGCAGTCGGCCCCGTGCGGCGCAAGCCAACCCTGCGCCCAGGCCGAGCCCGCCAGGACTAAGCTGAGGGCTCCGGAGATAGCCAATCGGCAAAACACGTTAGGAGTTAGACGACTGCGAAGCGGCCGGGGGGTCAAGGAGCACGGGGCGGTCCCGGTCTCGGTCCACGATGCAGAGGATGCCGAAGGGTTCGTCGAAAGGGTTCGCAAACTGGTGCGGCACGTTGCTGGCCACATGAACCACATCCCCCGGCTGAATTTCATCCACCTGATCTCCAAGCCGAACCGTACCCCGACCCCGCAACACCACGACCGCGTGTTCGTGTTGGTGTCGCTCAAAACTGGTGTAGCCGCCCGCTTCCACTTCAAAGTACCGAACTTGGAACTTGGATTGTTCGCTATCCACCAAAACTCGCCGCGTTACTTGCATCCAGGTGCCGGGCTCATCCTTGTAGCGGTCGAGCGCAACCGATGGCCACGCGTGGTCACTGCACCGGTGGATCATGGGAAGGTCACCATCACTTTCACCGTTTCTCCCGCCTTCATACGGTCGTAGGAGGCGGGGAGTTCGTCAAGGTTAGCCCACTCGGTGATGACCTGAGCCGCCCGGACACGCCCCTCGCGGAGCCACTGCACCGCCACGGCCGTATCCGTGGGGCCGCACGAATACGAGTTCACCCAGGTGATGTCTTGGAAGTAGTAATCCTCCCACGACCGCTCCACCCACTCGCCCGGCGGCAACGGCGCAAAGAGGCCGATGCGGGCTTCGGGAGCGGCGATCTTGAGCGCGGCTTCCACTGCGCCCACGCTGCCGGGGGCCACCACAATGGCGGCAAACTTCTCATCCCCCGGGGCCAGGCGGGCGTCAACCCCTTGCTGCCGCGCCCACTCGACGCGGGCGGGGTTCAGGTCGTATGCCACCGCGCCCGGGCACACCAGGGCGTGCATCAGGCCCATACCCCCGAGCCCGATCACGGCCAGCGGCTCGCCCTCTTGGTAGTGCATGCGCCGCAGCTGCTTGGCCACGCACGCCAGGGGCTCCACCAGGGCCGCATCGCGCGGGTCGAGGTCATCCACCCGGTGGGTGTCGGCCAGGTTTGCGGCTGAGACCGCAAAATGCGTGGCCATGCCACCGGGGTCCAGGCGCGTCGCCTTCCAGGTGGGGCAATGCACGTGGGCGCCCCGCTGGCACACCGCGCACTGCCCGCAGGGCGCGTGGTGGTGGGGGGCCACCCGGCATCCCACTGGGAATCGCGCATCTTGACTCTCGATGACCAAACCCGCGACCTCGTGCCCGATAACGTGCGGCGCTTTGCGGTCCAGATACCAGGTCATCAGCTCACCGCTGCACAGGCCACAGGCCTCGGTGCGCACCAGAATCCCGCCCGGCGGGCAACCCACATCCGGGGCTTCTTCAATGCAAAGCCTCCCCCCGGCGTGGTAGCGGGCCAGCCTCATGGCCGGAAAACGTACTTCAGGCCCTTGCTGGCCTCGAGGTCGCGGAAGACTTGCTCCCCGTCCTCCAGGGCGCGCTCCCCACTCACCAGCGGGCTCAGGTCAAATTCAGGGTCCAGCAGCCAACTCCGGGCCGTGCGCACGGCCTTGGTGCCAAAGTGGAACGGCGAAATCAGCGAAATCTCGTCGTAGTGCAGGCGCCCGGTGTCAAAGTTGGCGGTGGTCCCGCTGGGGCACCCCCCAAAGAGCACCACCGTGCCGCCCCGGCGGACCATATTGAGGCTGGCCTCCCAAACTTCCACCTTGCCGGTGCACTCAATCACCAGGTCGTAGTTGGTGCCCACGTCGGGGTACTTCACTGTCCGCGCGCCGAACCCTGCCCCAATCGCCAATCGCTCAGGGTTGCGGCCGGCCAGTGTGATGTTCCGCACGCCCTGCTGCCGCAGGCTGGCCACAAACATCAAACCAATCGCGCCGGGGCCAATGATCAGTACGCGGTCGTCCACGTGGGCATTGGCTTTCTCTAAGCCGTGGGCCACGCACGCCAAGGGCTCCAGCAGGGCCGCCCGGTCGTAGCTGAGCCACGCGGGCTTTTGGAAGACGTTGAGCGCGGCAATCCGGGCCGGGATGAGCAGGTATTCGGCGTAGCTGCCCAGCACCTTGGTCGCCATGATGCTTTCGCAAAGGTTCTCTTGCCCGCGCTGGCACCAGGCGCAGTCTTGGCACGGGGCGCTGTGGACGCCCATCACGGCATCGCCCACGGCAAAGGGTGCGCCCTCGCCCACCGCCACCACGTCGCCACTGTATTCGTGGCCAAACGTGCCCGGCATGGGGATCTGCGGATGCCCACGCAAAAATGCCTTCAAATCCGTTCCGCACGTCATCGCGGCGCGGACGCGCACCAGGATTTCCCCTGGGCCGGGCTGCGGAATGGCAATTCGACGAAGGCCCAAGGCCCCCGGCGACTCCAAAACGAGTGCCCTCATGGTTCCGGTAGCGACGACAGACGAACTCACGCGAATATCTGCGTAGTCTACGTCAGTCGGGCACCTTTTGTTTTCGGTCATCATGTGACCATGCCCACCGTAACGTCGTCCGTTTGGATCAACGCCCCGCTAGAACGTGTGTACGCAATCGCCAAGGATAACCGTTCTTTCCCTGAATTCATGAAGGACCTGGAGTCTTTGACCGTGGTGGAAGAGGACGGAAGTCGCGTGGTGAGTGACTACGTGGGGACCATCAGCGCCTTTGGGATGAAAGTCCGGTGGAAGCAAGAAGACGTGTGGGACGACGCCCAGCACCTGTGCAAGTTCCGGCAGATCGAAGGGGATTACGACCAGATGGATGGCACCTGGAAGTTCACCGAGCGGAACGGTGGCACCCAGTTTGATAGCGTGCTGGACTACGAATACCGCGTGCCCGGGCTGGGCAACTTGGTGAACAAGGTGGTGTTCGGGCTGGTGAAGCAGAACGTAGACGCGATCCTTGAGGCCATCAAGGCCCGCGCGGAAGCTGCTTCTTAAAGCGCGAAGCTCAGTAAGGCGGGGTGAACCCGCCCTCCACATCCACCTTGATGATGCGCCACTTGCGCACGGGGATGATCAGGTTTTTGGTGCCACTCTCCGCGGCGAAGGTGATGGTCACCCGGTCCAAGGTCTCATCCATGGATTGCCCCAGCATGTTCAGCTTCACATTCACGGGCGTGGTGATGGTCGCGGTGTCCCCATCCAGCACCACCTCACGGTGCATCACGGTCACTTCCGGCTTGGTTCGCTTGATGTAGTCGGCAATTTCCATCCGGTTCACGCCCTCGTCGCCGTTCCAGGTCAGGTTGCGGCTCAGGTACTCCAGCACACCCCCAGGGCGCCCCGCTCGGCTGGCGGCAATGCTCTCGTCCAGCGCCTGTAAAATCAGCTGCTTGTCGCTGGGTTGGTTCAACAACGAGGCCACGAACATCCCGATCACGGCCAGCACCAGCGCTCCGCCCCCCCAACACACGGCTTTCCGCATACCTTTCCTTTACGCTAGGGCGCGCGATCTGTCGCTTCTTCGCTCAGGTGACCCCGCGCTTCCGCCACATCGGCGGCGATTTGCGCGGTGAGCGCTTCCAGCGAATCGAAGTTGGCTTCCGGCCGGATGCGCCGCACAAACTGCACTTCCAGCGCTTCGCCGTAGAACGCCGGGCCTTCGTAATCCAGCAGGTAGGTTTCCACCGTACGGTGCGTGCCCTGCACTGCCGGGCGCATGCCGATGCTAGTGGCCCCCCGGTAGGCGCGGCCTTCCAGGTGCACCCACGTCGCGTAAACCCCGTCCGCCGGCAAAATCTGGTCGCCGGGGCGGGCGAGGTTGGCGGTGGGGTAGCCCAGTTGGCGACCCAGACGCTGGCCGCCCACCACCACGCCGGCCAGAGCGTAGGGGCGCCCCAGCCACCGCGCGGCGTCTTCCACCCGGCCTTCGGCGATGGCCACCCGGATGGCGGAGCTGCTCACGCGCTGGCCATCCATCAGGTAGGGCGGCACGATCTGGGTGTCGTAGCGCTGGGCCAGCCACTCGCCGGTGCCCGCGCGACCCCGCCCCAAGGCAAAATCGTGGCCCACCACCAGGTGCCGGGCGCGCAGGGCGTCGTCCAATATCTCGGCCGCGAAGGTTTCGGCCGTCTTGGTCGCCATATCGGCATCAAAGGGCAGCACCAGAGCAATCCCGACGCCCATCTTCCGGAAGGCGCGTAGGTTTTGCTCCAGCGTGGCGATGGCGGCCGGTTTGCGGTCGGGAGCCAGCGTCGAAGCCGGGTGCCGGTCAAACGTCACCAGGGCGCAGGGGATTTCGTGGCGCGCGGCTTCGGCCACCGCCGTCTGGATGACCTCCTGGTGGCCCCGGTGCACCCCATCAAACGTGCCAATGCACACCACGGATTCCTTCCATTCCGGGCGCAAGTGAATGCGGCCAAAGTGAGTCAACATCAGGGGGCCTCCGTGCGGGCTTGCTTGCGCACCACCAGATAAATCAGCGCCGCCGAGGCCACGTAGCCGATGAGCAAGGCCTTCGGGTCGGCCCACACCCGGTCCAGTCGGACCACGTCTTTGGTTTCCAGGGCGCCCATGCCCCCGGCATCGGAGAGCGAAATCACGGCCCACAGGGTCGCGCCGAACACAAGCGGAATCGTGAATGGCTGCGGCATGTGGTAGCCGTCCTGGCCGTAGAGCGACGGCACACCCACCATCAGTAGGATCTGCACCAGTACCGCCACCGCGAGGGGCAAAGCCAGCAGCATCAGCCCGGGACCAAGGCGCAGGGAATCAGGTTGCGTAAGGAAGACTCCCACCACCAAGTGGGCAAAGGCCGAGCACAAAACGGGCAGATCACCACTGGAAATGGTGGCGCGAAAACGTTGGCCCCAAGTTTCGTTGGCTGGGGTCGGCGGCACAGGCTCCATCCCGGCAGCCATCCTTAGGGGTCGTCAGGAACGTCCGACGGCGAAACGTCAGCGGCCGCCTGATTTTCTGACTGAATCAGGTCGAAGATTTCTTTACGATAGACCTTCACATGGTCGGGGGCTTTGATACCCAACCGAACTTGCTCGCCTCGAACTTCGAGAACGACAACTTCGATTCCTTCCCCAATGACAATGCTTTGGTTGACTTTTCGGGTCAGGACCAGCATGGATGCCCTCCGTGGCTTTCCAATCGAGATTCGGGGTGCGGCGACTAAGCAGCCTGGGCGTCTGCAAAAACTTGGTGCCGCGTGGGGTACGCCAAGTCTTCGAGGATCACCTGGACCGCCCGTCGGTTCTCCGCATTGATGACAATCGGACCCGCAAGGTTCAGCGTCATCTTTTCCGGGTGTCCCGAAGGAATGTTGGCAATAGTATAGACGAGGCGGGGGGTTTCTTGCGCTAGTCCGAGGCGTTTCACCACTTGGCCGGGCATTTCTGGGGCGTAATCCGCCACATAATGCGCCGGATCGACCATCAGGAAAGCCAAGTCGCCGTTGTCTAGACTCTGGAACCAGCGAAACACGCTGCCCGGCTTGTGCTCAATGATCACGAACCGCGTTTGGTTCTCAAACCCGATCATGGGCTCGACCAGGTTGATGACGTCCGCTTCCTCCACTTGCAAAAGGCCAAAGCGTCGAGTTTCGAGGGAGATCATCGTGGTGGTCATAGGTAGTCCATGAGGCTGAGCTGCGAAGCCCGCGCCGTGACAGTCAGGGCGGCTTGGTAAGCCGTCTGGGCAAGTTGGAGATTGGTCATGGCTTCCGCCAAGTCCACGTCTTGGACCTCAGAGATCCGGGTCGTCAAATCGTCAATGCGGCGCTGGGTTTGCTCCTTTTGGTTCGCCACCGTCTGCATCAGCGTGCCGATGCTGCCCCGCGCGGCGTTCACTTGGCGGCGGCTGTCTTCCAGCTCCACCAGGTCGGTGCTGCTGATGTCTTGGGTGCGGCCCGCCAGCAGGTTGCTCTTGAGGTTCTCCAGGCGGTTGTAGAGGTCGGTCACCAGCGGGCCGGCTTGCGGCAGGTTCACGCGCATGGTCTCGCCCGGTCGGATTTCCACGTTCACCGGCAGGTCATCGCCGCTGTCGGTGATGCCCGGACCCGCGACCGTGTCGGCCCGGGT
>CAZVHE010000114.1:1334-8170 GCA_964627705.1 uncultured Chthonomonas sp. | reverse complement strand
GGCGGTGCTGGATTCCGCGCAGAGCGTCTTGGTCTCGTTGCCGGTGGTGAAGAAGGTGTATTTCCCCCGGGAGATTTTGCCTTTGGCGTCGGTCATCAGCAACTTCATCCACCTCCTTCTCAGCCTCCCGATCTTCTTCATTTTCCTCTTCGTCATCTACGCGACGTACGGGTTTGAAGTGTCGCCTTTCACCTGGCGAATGCTGTTCCTGCCGGTGCTCCTGGTCATCACCTTCATGCTCACGGCGGGGATGGCATTCATCATCTCGGCCCTCAACGTCTTTTATGAGGACGTGAAGTACGCCGTCAGTCTGCTTCTCTACATTTTCTTCTTCCTGACTCCGGTGATGTACTTTAGCGAAAACGTCTACTACGCCCTCAAGGACAAACCGTACGGGATGATGCTGTACAACCTGTACCACGCGAACCCGATGGCGATGCTGGTGACGGCATACAAGAAGACGCTGGTGCCGATGGGCAAGATTGACCCCGGCGGCGGGGAAGGCCTGATCCCCATGCTGCCGATGAACTGGCCGATGTTCGGCGTCACCGTGGCCATTGCGCTCGCGTTCTTCTTTGGGGGGTACGCCCTCTTCAATCGCATGAAGTGGAGGTTTGTGGAGCGCCCATGAGCGCGGACATCGCCATTCACATCCAGGATCTCCGCAAAGAGTTCATGCTCAGCCACAGCGGCTCGGCCAGCCTCAAAACGGCGCTCCTGTGGTGGAAGCGTCGCCAAGTGGAGGAACTCAAAGTGCTGCGCGGGTTGACCTTTGATGTCAAGCGCGGTGAATGCGTGGCCCTGGTGGGCCGCAACGGGGCGGGGAAGAGCACATTGCTCAGCCTCCTGGCTCGGGTTTACAAGCCCACTTCGGGCACGATCACCATCAACGGTCGCATCGCACCTCTGCTTGAGCTGGGAGCGGGATTCCACCCCGACCTTACGGGTCAAGAGAACGCCCTCTTCAACGCCATGATCTTGGGGCTCAGCCGCAAGGAGGCCACTGCCCGCATCGAGCCCATCCTCGCCTTCGCCGAGCTTGAAAAGTACCGTGACGCGCCCGTGCGTACCTTCAGCAGTGGCATGTTGGCGCGCCTGGGCTTTAGCATCGCCGCGCACGTGGATGCCGACATCCTCATCGTGGATGAAGTGCTGGCCGTGGGGGATTTTGCGTTCGAGCGCAAGTGCTTCGCGTTTATTGAAGAGTTCAAGCAGAAGAACGGCACCATCCTCTTCGTCAGTCACGACCGGGAAGATGTGCTGCAAGTCGCCGACCGTTGCATTTGGCTCAAGGACGGCCGGGTGGAGCAAGAAGGCGACCCGCTGACGGTGTTGGACGCCTACGAGTCCGGCGTGGCCTAAGGCTGGGCATCCGGGGGCAGGGCCGGTCCCGTCACCGGCGCGCACAATACTTTCCACCACAACTCAACGTGCGGCCACGCCCGGCGCGGGCGCACCAGGCTCAGCCCCAGGTAGCCAAGCAACCGCAAAAGCGCGCCCTCGCGGTTCAGTTTCCAGCACACCATCGCCGCGAACGCACCATGATGGAGCCGGAAAAAGAGCTCCTTGCCCCGGTTATAACGGGCGACGGCTTGCCAACGGGTGCCGGCGCTGCTCGCCCCCAAAGCATGGGTAAACACAGCCCCCGGCACATAGAGAATCCGCCCGTGCCGTTGAAGCCGGTGGCAAAGCTCCGTGTCCTCGCAGTAGAGAAAGAACCGCTCGTCAAACCGTTCCACCCGCCGCAAACACAGGCAAGCCCCCATCACTTGCGCCACCTCATGCGGCCCCGGCCCCTGCGCCAGCAACCGGTGCGTCAGCCAGTACGGCGAAAAGAACTTTGAGCGTGGCAACAGCTTCTCGAAGAGGAACTGCTCGCACGCCACCGCCCAGAGGGTGAGCGGAGCGCAACACGACGCCTGCACCCGGCCATCCGGGAACCGCAACTGCCCGCCGCATGCCACCACGGCGGGGTCGTTCATGATCTCTCGCAACACGCCCAACGCCCCCGGGGTGGCAGTGGCGTCCGAGTTCAGCAGCAAGGCCACTTCGCTGGTCATCGTGTCCAGGCCCTGGTTGTTGGCCGCCCCAAAACCGCGATTCTTTGGATTCGCAATCAAGCGGACGTGCGGAAAATCCGCCGCCACCATCTCGGCACTGCCATCGCGGCTGGCATTGTCCACCACGATGATCTCGTCGGCCTCGCCTAACGATTCCAGGCAGGCGCGCAGGTGGTCTTTGGTGTTGTAGCTGACAATCACCACTCCCAGGCGAACCTGACCTGTCTCGGGCGTGCCAACCATGTTAGACTAGAGAGATTATGGCCGACGAAGTAATGCTGAGTCGCGAGGGTTACGACAAGCTCGTCAAAGAGCTGGAGACGCTCAAGATGGTGGAGCGTCCGCGTATTGCGGACAACATTCGCGAAGCCAAGTCACACGGTGACCTCCGTGAAAATGCGATGTACCACGAGGCCAAGCTGAACCAGCAACGCCTGGAAGGCCGCATTGCCGAGCTCGAAAAGACCCTTCAATTCGCCAAGGTCATTGACCCCTCGCAGATGAGCGGCGCGCACCTGGGCTCGCGGGTCAAGCTCGCCGACCTCGAATGGGGTGGCGAACTCACCATTGACCTCGTGGGAGCCTTCGAAGCGGACCCCCTGGAGGATAAAATTAGCATAACCTCACCGATGGGCGCGGCCCTCTTGGAGAAAAACGTTGGCGATGAAATTGAAGTGGAAGCCCCGGCCGGCACCCAGCGCTACCGCATCTTGGCTATTGATTAGCCTGGTGGCGGGGCTGGGGGTGGGTTGCGCCGCTCCGGAGCCCGTCTCGGTGGCCAAGAGCACGCAACCGGAACTCGACCTTGAGTATCCGGGTGACTTTAGCGACACGCGCCTTGCGTTGATGCCCGAAGGCGGAAGGCTGGCGGTGGGCGATAGCATTGCCAACTTCCGGGCGTATCTGCCTAAGCCGCGCCGGGCCTACGATTCCAGCGACGTGCCGCCCGGGTTTGGCAAAAACTTTGTCAGCCGGGGTTGGACGGATACGGCGGTCTCGGCCTCGGTGATTAGCCTGGAAGACCGGATTGTGCTGGCGATAACGACCGGAGAAGGGGTAGAAGACAATGCGGTGCAGTCCGCCATTGACCGCTATACGGGTTACTTCGGTTATCCCGACGAGACGATAGGGCAAGGGAAGTTCCGGTACGCGTTTTGGCGCGATGGGGGCAGTGTGCTGATGATTGGCAACGCCTTTGAGCCCGAAGGGTCGCAGTCCCTCAGTATTGTGGTGGGGCACCCCAAGGCGATGACCGCACTTTCCATGACGCCCGGGGCCGTGCGGCGCAGTTTTGAGTCGGCGATTCAGCGGCTGGATGAGGCGGCGAAGAAGAACGAGACACTTTCCGCCCCCGCCGAACGTACAAATAAGTAAGTCCGCAACGCGCGAGGCGGGCTAATACGAGAAAGGAGGTGGCATTCAATCAAATGAGTGACAGTAATATGCGCAAGGGAGGTCGTGGGTTTTAGTAACTCACTCCTTCGGACGGGTCGGCGATGAACTCCTGACCTCCCTGTAGTCCGAAAGCACAAGGGTCCCCTCCTTCACGGGAGGGGTTTTGTGTTTTTGGGGGTTTCGGATTCAGGGGCCGTTAGTAGCCGAAACCTGATCCACAATCACCGTCACCGGGCCATCGTTCAGCAGCTCCACCTTCATGTCCGCGCCGAACACCCCCGTGCTCACGGTGCGGCCGTGCCCGCGCAGCGCCTCCACGAACTCACCAAACGCCCGCTCCCCCTGCTGGTAGGGCGCACTCAGCCCAAAGCTGGGGCGCCGCTGAGTCGTGTCGCCGTAGAGCGTAAAGTTCGAGATCGCCAAAATCTCGGGCTGATCAGAGGGCGGCAAATCCGCCAGGGCCAGGTTCATGCGGCCCTGCGCATCGTTGAAAATGCGCAGATTGGCCACCCGCTTGGCCACGGTGGCAATGTCGGCCGGCGTGTCGTCGCGGTGCGCCGCCACCAGCACCATCATCCCGGGCCCACAGTGGCCCACCACCGCGCCATCCACGCTCACCCGCGCCCACTGCACTCTTTGGACAATCGCTCTCACTTAAATTTGCCCCGACCAAACGCCCGCAGAATCGAGATCACGTCGCTCATCTGCCCGATCTGGTTCATCACGTGCTGCAGGTGCTTGCTGTCACGCACGTCAATTTGCAGGCTAATCTCGGCGGTGGGGCCGGTCTTGGCCTTCACGGCGCTGATGTTCGTTTTCAGCTCGCCCAGCAGGCTCGAAATCTCACCCAGCAACCCCGGACGGTTCAGCGTCACCACCGTCAGCACCACGTCGTAAACGTTGTTATCGGGCTCCCAGTCCAGGCCGGTCATGCGCTCCGGCTCCTTGTCCATCAGCGCCATGGCATCCGGGCACACCCGGCGGTGAATGAGCAAGCCGCGGCCGCGCGAAACATACGCCACTACATCGTCCCCCGGCACGGGCAGGCAGCAACGCGCCCGACGCGAGAGCACGCCTTCCATGCTCGTTTTGGCTTCTTGCGTCGCGCGGCTACCTTTGAGCCGGAAGGGGTCCTTGGCTTCGGCGGGGGTTTCGGGGCGCACAAGTTCCCGCAGGCGCATCGCCACGCTCTGCACCGAAACCAGGCCCTCACCCACCCGAGCAAAGAGGTCGGCCACGTTGTCCACTTGCTTGAAGTGGACGAGCACCTTCTGCACGGAATCATCCGCTGTGAGGGCGCGGGGTTCCAGCCCCAAGCGCTTCAGTTCGGCTTCAACGGCTTCCCTGCCGCGCGCCGTGTTCTCAGCGCGGTTGCGGCGCCGGAAGTACGCTCGAATCTTGCTGCGAGCGTGCTGGCTTTGCACAAACTCCAGCCAGTCCAAGCTGGGCTGGGCGTCGCGCCGGGTCACCAATTCCACCCGGTCCCCGTTCTGGAGCTTGGTGCTGAGGGGCACAATGCGCCCGTTGACTTTGGCGCCCACAGTGATGAGCCCGAGATCGGTGTGGACCCGGAACGCGAAGTCTATGGGCGTGGAGCCCGCCGGGAGGTCCAGCACGTCACCCTTGGGCGTAAACACGAACACCTGTTCACTGAAAAAGTCGGTCGAGACCGCTTTGAGGAATTCGCGCGAGTTCGAGGAATCGTTCGACCAGTCGGCAATCTGCTTGCGTAGTTCCGCAATGGCCTCGCCCCGCACATTGGCCCGCTCGCCTTCTTTGTACGCAAAGTGGGCGGCCACCCCGTATTCAGCAATCTCGTGCATTTCCCAGGTGCGGATCTGCACCTCGATGGGTTCCCCGTGGGGGCCAATCACCTTGGTGTGGAGGCTCTGGTAGCCGTTCGGCTTGGGCGCACTGATGTAGTCGCTAAACAAGCCCTGCATGGGCAGCCACAGGTCGTGGACGTAGCCCAGCGCGAGATAGCACTCGTAGGGCTGACTCACGATGACGCGCAGGGCGATGAGGTCGTAAATCTGCTCGAATGGGATACCCTGCTTGACGACCTTGTTGAAGATGCTGTAGAGGTGCTTGGGCCGCCCGATGACCTGGGTGTTGTGCAAGCCCTTGGATTCCAGCCGTTCCTTCAGAATCTGGATCGATTCCTTGAGTTCTTGTTCGCGGTGCTGCCGAGACTTCGCCACCGCCTCGGTGATCTCTCGGAACTCCTTGGGATGCAAGACCTTAAACGAGAGGTCTTCGAGTTGCCACTTGATCTGCCAGATCCCGAGGCGGGCCGCCAAGGGGGCGTAGATGTCCATCGTCTCCTGCGCAATGCGGATGCGGCGATCGGACGGCATGCTGTCCAGCGTGCGCATGTTGTGCAGCCGGTCGGCCAGCTTGATGATCATGACCCGGATGTCGAGCGACATCGCGATGAGCATTTTGCGTAGGCTCTCGGCCGCGCGCAGGGTTTCGGCCCGGGCGGCCTGGTTGGCATTACCGTCAGGGCGCACGCCTTTTTCGAGCTTGGTGACCCCTTCAACAAGTCGCACCACGTCCTCCCCGAACTGCGCACGTACCTCTGCAGCGGTGACCTCCGTGTCCTCGATGACATCATGGAGGAGAGCGGCGATGATGCCATCGTCGTCCAGCCGGAGCTCGAGGCAGATCAAAGCGACTTCAACGGGGTGCGTGACGTAGGGTTCTCCGCTGCGGCGGAATTGGCCATCGTGGGCGGACGCGGCCAAATCCATGGCGGCGACCAGGCGCGTTACCTCATGCTCCGGTCGTAATTCCCGGAACTTGCTAACAAGCTTCTCGCGAGCGGCAACCACTCGCGCATCGTTGTAGGCCGAGGGTGCCTCCATGGCGCATTTAGGTCGTTGCTCGCCCTTGAGCCCCGAACGCCTATTCTACTCGCAGGGGTGGGGGTTCCGGCTACGCGCCGTAGCCCCGCGCGGCCATCATTTCGCGGACTTGGTCGGCTTGCTCCGGCGTATCCACGGCCAGTTCGCTGCCTGCGCCTTGGCTCATCCGGATGCGCACCCCGTGCTCCATAAAGCGCAGTTGCTCCAGTTGCTCGGTGCGCTCCAGTTCGCTGGCGCCCCAGGTGTTGAAGGCCAGGAGCGGCTCGCGACGGTAGGCGTAGATGCCGAGGTGCTTCTTCACGATGCCGACGCGCGGGTTGCGCGGGAAAGGGATGCAGTGGCGGGAAAAGTAGAGCGCATCCCCGGCGAGGTCGGTCACCACCTTCACCACGGCCGGGTTGTCGTATTCGTCCTCCGGGCACTCCGTCCACACGCTGCCCATTTGCAGGCTGGCATCCGCCACCAGGGGCTGAGCGGCGGCGGCAATGCTGCTGGCTTGCACCAGCGGCTCATC
>CAZVHE010000114.1:0-1313 GCA_964627705.1 uncultured Chthonomonas sp. | reverse complement strand
AAGATATCGCCCGGCACCTTGGTGGCAACTTCGGCGATGCGGTCGGTGCCGCTCACGTGGTCGTGACGGGTCATGATGACGCGCGCGCCGAAGCCCTCGGCGGCCGCTTGAATCTCTTCATCCGGCGTGGCGATGTAGATTTCCGACGAAACCCCGGACTTGGTGCAGGCTTCCCACACCCACTGGACCATCGGTTTCCCGAGCAAATCCACCAACGGCTTGCCCGGGAAACGAGTTGCGCCCATTCGGGCCGGAATCACAACGACGACGCTCAAGGTTTCACTCACTCGGCCTAGAGGGAGCCCGCTCTGCGCGCCCCGCCCGGCAAGTGAATGTGTACCCCGGCGACCAATAACATCATCTCGTCGGTGGTCTCCTCGCCCCAGCGCACTTCGCGCGGCGGGGAACTCGGGTTCGAGGGGTTGTCCTCGCTGTTGTCGAACACCGCCACGATTTCGATGCGACTCCCGCGCTTGATGAGCTTGGGTTCCTTCAGCATGTAATTGAGTTGCCAGTTGAAGTCCCACTTGTCGATCGAAATCAGACGCTCGCGGGTGCCGTCCGGGTGGATCAGCGTGGCGTGCATTTCCTTACCCAGCAGGTGCATGTGCGGCATCAGGCTGTAGAGCGTGACGTCCACCGGCAATGGGATCGTCTGCTTGAATTCGGCTTTGGCGTTGCCCGCCGGGATGCGGATGGCCGGGTTGGCCAGCCAGGCAATCTCCGTCGGCATCGTCACCGGTTCCTTGGCAAAGTAGAGGGCCATCTTGGTTTGGTCCACTTCTTCGCGGCCGGACTTGCTGTAGTGAACTTGCATCACGATGCGCGCGCCCGGTTTGAGCAGGAAGCCCGCGCCCTTGGGTAGGCGTTCCGGTTGCAGTCCCGGCGCCCAGCCGCCCAGGGCGTTATCGGGGATAAAGCCCGGCCCGCCAAAGGTTTGGTAGCCGCCATCGCGCCCGCCTTCCAGCAGCTTGTCGCTCACGCCTTTCTCATCAATGAAGGCGATGACATGGTGAACCACGGCTTTGTTGCCGGGCTTAACGTCCATGGCCTGCACGTAAACCGGCTCGGTGATGTCCGGCTTGATGACGAAGTTCCAGTACTCGTCGCGGCCATCAGCGCCCAGCTTGAACGGCTTCGGCATCGAAATCAACATGTCGGGTTCGCCGAGACGCCAACCCACCGGAAACTCGGGGGCCTTGGGGGCTTTGCTCAGGGCGCCGCTGGGGGCACCGGCGTCGGCCCGGCGCGCCAGCGGGGCGTGGAATTCGATCCCGACGCGCGACGACCAGCCGCCCGACTTCGCGCTCGGC
>CAZVHE010000113.1:0-8183 GCA_964627705.1 uncultured Chthonomonas sp. | reverse complement strand
AGGCTCTCCAGCGCCTCGTAAGAGTGGTCCGGATGGACAAACTGCACCAGCTCAACCTTATCGAACTGGTGCGTGCGCAGGATGCCGCGCGTATCGCGCCCGGCCGCCCCGGCCTCGCGGCGGAAGCACGGCGTATAGGCGCACAGCTTGATCGGCAGGTCGCCCTCTGGCAAGATTTCGCCCCGGTACAGGTTGGTTACGGGCACTTCGGCGGTGGGGATGAGATAGAAGTCATCCCGCGACTTGTAGAGGTCTTCTTCAAACTTCGGCAGGTTGCCTGTGCCCACCAGGCTCTCGGCATTCACTAGCGCGGGCGGCCAGACTTCGGTGTAGCCGTGCTGCGTGGTCTGCACGTGCAGCATAAAGTTGATGAGGCTGCGCACCAGGCGCGCGCCCGCCCCGGTGTAGACGACAAAGCCGCTGCCGGTTATCTTGACCCCGCGCTCGAAGTCAATCAAGCCCAGTCGCTCGGCAATCTCCCAGTGCGGCACGGGCTCCTTGGAGGCCCGGTGCGCCTCGCCCCACGTGCGGATGACGACGTTGTCCTCTTCCGATTTGCCGTCCGGCACGCTCTCGTGCGGGAGGTTGGGGAAGTCCAGCTCAATCGCCTCCAGTTCGGCTTCGAGGGTGCGCACCTGCTCTTCCAGGCCTTGGATGGTGGCCTTGAGAGCCCCGGCCGCTTCGCGGGCCTTGGCGGCTTCCTCTTTTTGCCCGTTGGCCATCAGTTGCCCGATGGATTTGCTCACTCGGTTCATCTCCGCCTTCTGTTCATCCATGGCCGATTTCACGCGGCGCCATTCGGTGTCTACGCGGATGAACTCGTCCACCGGCGCGTTCACACCCTTGCGGAGGCACTGGGCGCGCACAAACTCGGGGTCGCGGCGAATGAGATTTCGATCGAGCACGGTCCGGTTTTACCTTCGGAGGGCTTTCCCCCAGGGATAATGAGGCATGGGCGAGGTGCGGGGAGTTGTGATGGCAGGGGGCGAGGGGTCCCGGCTCCGGCCCCTGACTTCGCACCGCCCGAAGCCGCTGGTGCCCGTGCTTAACCGGCCCATCATGGGGCACGTCATTGACCTGCTTCGCCAGCACGGCGTCACGGACATCACCTGCACCCTGCACTACTTGGCAGAAGAGATTCAGGCCCGATTCGGGGACGGCAGCGAGTGGGGCGTCCACACCCGCTACTGCCTGGAACCCACGCCCCTGGGCACCGCCGGAAGCGTGCGCCAAGCCGCCGACTGGCTGCGGGAGGGCACCTTCATCATTGCCAGTGGAGATGCGCTCACCGACTGCGACCTGACGGCGGCGCTGGCCTTCCACCGCGAGAAAGGCAGTCTCGTCACCTTGGCGCTCAAGCGCGTGCCGGACCCGCTGGAGTTCGGCATCGTCATCACCGACGACGAAGGTCGCATCGAGCGATTCCTGGAGAAGCCGGGGTGGAGCGAGGTGTTCTCCGACACGGTGAACACCGGTATCTACATCATGGAAGGTGAGGTGCTGGACCGCATGGCGCCCGACCGCCCCTACGACTGGAGCAAGGACATCTTCCCGCAGTTGCTGGCCGAGGGCGCGCCGATGTACGGCTACATCATGGACGGCTACTGGACCGACGTCGGCACGCTACAACAGTACATGGAAGCCCAACGCGATGCCCTGGCCGGCGCCCTGAAGGTGGTGCACCCCGGCGAAGAGATCCGCCCCGGCGTGTGGGTGGGCGAGGGCACCGTCATTGACCCACAGGCGGTGATCGAAGCCCCGGTGGTCATTGGGCGCAACTGCCGCCTCAAGGCCGGCGTCACCGTGGGGCCCTACACCTGCCTGGGCGACAACGTGCTAACCGAAGAAGGCGCGCGCATCGAGAACTCGGTGGTCTGGGATGCCTGCTACATCGGGCTAGACGTGGAGGTTACGGGGGCGATCCTGGCGCACCGCGTGACGGCCAAGCGGGGCGCGGTGATCGGCGAAGAAGTGGTGGTGGGCGACCGCTGCCTCATTGACGTAGGGGCCAACCTGCGGCCGCGTGTGAAGCTTTGGCCGGACAAGGTGGTGGACCGGGGCAGCACCGTCACTATGAGCATTGTGCAGGGCAACCGATGGCGGGGGTCTCTGTTCCGGGAGCTCGGCGTGGCCGGGCTGAGCAACATCGAAGCCACCCCGGAGTTCGCCACCCGGCTCGGGCTCGCCTTTGGTAGCACGTTGCGGGAGCACGCGCGCATTGCTGTGAGCCGCGACAGTAGCCGCAGCAGCCGGATGCTGAAGCGATCGCTCACCGGGGCGTTGCTCAGCTCGGGATGCGACGTGATAGATCTGCACGGCGAGCCTCTGCCCGTCACGCGCCTCTTCACCGCGCAAACCCGCATCGCGGGGGCCGTCAATGTGCGCAAGCTCCCCGGTAATCGCCGGATGAGCCTTTTTGAATTCCTAGAAGGCGATGGCGGCTACGTGGCCCGCACCCAGGAGCGCAAGATCGAGGCGGCGTTCTACCGTGAGGAGTTTCGGCGCATTGACCCCGACGAACTCGGGGTGGTGGACAGTGTCAGTGGCGCGCGGGAGCTGTACCGAAGGGAGTTCTTGGAGCGGGTCGCCCCCCGGGGCCACAACCGCCGCCCCAAGATCGTGGTGGACTTTGGCTATTCTAGCGTGGTCAGCATCCTGCCTAACCTTTTGGCGGAATTAGGCTACGAGGTTATTAGCCTCAACCTTCAGAACGAGGCGCGTCTGGCTCCCCGGTCTTACGAAGAAATTCAGGATCACCTCCTGCGATTGGGGCAGATTGTGGGGGCGCTGGATAGCGACCTGGGCATCCTGGTGACCCACGAGGGCGAACGCATCCATTTGGTGGATGACTACGGCCTGCCCATCACCGGCAACACGCTGTTTGCGGCGATGTGCCTGCTGGTGTGCCGCGCGGAAGCCAGCCCCAAGATCGCCATGAGCGTGACGGCCCCCGCGCGCTTGGAGTCTCTGCTCACCGCCGAGGGGGCGGAAGTGACCCGCACCCGGGCCACCGGCCGCGACTTGATTGACGCGGCCGCGCGGAGTCCGCTGAGCTTCCTGGGCGACGAAAGTGGCGGGTTCATCTGGCCCTCATTCCACCCGGGTTTCGATGGCATGTTCGCCGCCGCCCAGATCGTGGAAATGATGCTCCAGGCGGACATAAAGCTCAGCGAACTCATCCGGATCCTCCCCGAGTTCCACCTGGTGTACGGCCAGGTGCAGTGCCCGTGGGATAGCAAGGGCACGGTGATGCGCAAGCTGGCCGAATCCAGCCGCGAGGGGCTGAGTGTCGAACTCACCGACGGGATCAAGATTTACGACGACGTGGGGTGGGTGCTGGTGCTGCCGGATTCCTTTGAGCCCGTGGTGCACGTCTACGCCGAGAGCCCGAGCATTGAGGAATCCCAGGCCCGGCTGGATGCCTGCCGGACCCGCTTGGAATCCTGGATTGAAGCCTAGAACTGCACGGCTGCGCCACCCTGGGCGCTGCTTCGGTATGCACCTTCGGTGACCTGCTGCACGTGCAGGCCGCACTCCAGCGGTGCGTAGATCTCCGTTTGACCGTGCAGGGCGCGGACGAAGTTGACCAGCGGAGTTTCGGCGGCGGGCCAGGCATCTAGTACCATGCGGGTGCCGTCGCGGTGGAACACCCGCGTGACGTCATCCTCGATGAACACGCTGGCGTTCTCGAACCAATAGCTGTGCCGCTCGTGCCACATGCTGGCGTCGCCAATCACGTTGATCTGGAGGGTCGCGCCGTTGTCCAGCACCGCCGCCACGTAGCCCTGGATGTCCACGGGCGTGTCGCGGTTGTCAATGTGAGCGCTGATGCGCACGGGGTGCCGCCCGGTCATCCACATCGCCACGTCAATCATGTGGCTGCCACTGTCGTGGAGCATCCCGCCGCCGGATTGGGCCGGGATTTGCCGCCAGGTGTTGGCGGTGCCCGTCTTCCAGGCTTGACCGAGGTGGCAAGTGGCGGCGCGAAGTTCGCCAAAGGCGCCGCTTTGAATCTGGGAACGAAGCCAGCGGAACTGACCCAGCCCGTGCCGTTGGTAGGCCAGCGCGGCCGTGCAGCCACTGCGGTCGCGGGCGGCGATCATGGCTTCGGCCTGCGCCACCGAGATCGCGATGGGCTTCTCCAGTAGCACATGGATCCCCGCTTCCAATGCGGCAATCACTTGGGGGGCGTGGCAATCGTGCGGCGTGGCGATGAAGACAAAGTCCAGCTTTTCTTGCGCCAGCATGTCTTCGAACCGTTCGTAACACGCCGCGTCCTTGACCAGTGGGGAAACGGCCTTGATGGCCTCAAAGCGCTCCGGAACGATGTCACACAGAGCCACCATCTCCGCCCCATCCAGCTGGGGGTGCATCCGGGCGTGGTGCCGCATCATGCCGCCGCAGCCCACCAAAGCGCCTCGCAATTTCGCCATCTCGAGAAATTACCAGAGCGCACGGAACACCGTAACACCGCCGGGATGAGCCGCCCGGAGAAAGCGGAAAACCATCGGTATGTGGGGTCGTTGGGGCGTCGGAATCTTTCTCACTTTGCTCGGGGCTTTGGCCTCGTCCACGCCGGCACCTCCGACCCTACGTCTGCTTGAACGCGCACAAACCGCCCTCCTCGAAGGCCGCCTGGGCGAGAGTGAAGCGAGCCTCGAAGCCCTGGGTGTCGGCGCGCCCATTCGCATCTCGCTGGACCTCTCCGGCCTCCCGCCGGAGCAACGCGCCGGGGTCTGGGTGAGCTACCTCAGTGCCCTGCGCATGTGGGAAGACGCCAGCCAAGGCCTGGTGCGCTGGCATCTGTCCACGCCGGAGAACGCCCAGGTTCGCATGAGCTTTGTAAGTGCCGCGCAGTACGAGCACCGCCATGTCGCTGGTCGCGCCACCTGGAGCCGGGCCGTGCAGCAACTGGGTGATTCCTACTTCGCCACCCTGCGCGCGGATATTGTCATTGGCCGGCAAGACCCCACCGGGGCTCCGCTCAGCCTGCCCGCCATCCGGCACGTGATGGCGCATGAGCTTGGCCACGTCATCGGCCTGGATGATTCGCCGATGTCAGGCAGCATCATGGGCCGCCTTGATCCCCAGGCACCCGCGCATGCCCTGAGCGCCGATGATGAAGCCGAGCTGAACAGCCTGCACACGGTGGTGCGGGATGTGCAAACCGCGCTGCTGGTCGCCCGCCGGACCTCTCAGTAAGGCCGGACGGTGGGGTAGTTTCAGGTTCGCGTGCGCACCCGAGACCTCACTTCCGCCCTTTCGGTGGCCACCTTGGGCGTGGGCGTAGGGGCGTACCTCTACGGGGGCCTCTTTGAGACGCGCAAGATCGAACTCGTCCGACGCACGCTGACTCTGCCGGACTGGGCGCACGATGGCCTGCGCGTGGCGGTGATTGCCGACCCCCACATCCGCGATGAGTGGTCGGTGGAGCACACTCACCGAGCATTGGAGCTGGCCTACGCCACCAAGCCTGACCTCACCGTGCTCCTGGGCGATTACGTCTCGTTTTGGCACCCGCAGGCCTTTGCCTACGTGGCGGCGGGCTTTGCCCCCCTGGCGGATTGGAACTCGCCTGTGGTGGCGGTGGCGGGCAACCATGACTACTTTGCGGGGGAGGCGGCCTGGCTGCGGCCCTTGTTCGAAGACCTCAACGTGACCTACCTCATCAACGAGGTGGCCGAGGTGGCGGGCGTGACGTGCCTGGGGGTGGATTCGCTGGTGAAAGGCGCGCCTGACCCGCACGCTTTGCTCCGTCAAACCAATGGCGGACGCGGCGCCCTTATGCTGTGGCACGAGCCGGACGGGGTGGACACGCTCCCGTCCGGCGGTCCCAGCCTGATGCTGAGCGGACACACCCATGGCGGGCAATTCTTGGCCCCTTGGGGGTGGGCGCCGGGGCTCCCGAAAGGTGGCCGTAAGTACGTGCGCGGCCTCTACCCCGACCTCCCGGTGCCGCTTTACGTTTCGCGCGGGGTGGGCACGACCGGTCCGCCCAGCCGGCTATTCTGCCGGGCGGAAGTCAGTCTGCTCACCCTTCGCGCGGGCTAGCGCGTGAACTTGACCACGCGGACGACGCTGTTCATGCCGTAGGGGTAGCCCTTCACGTCTAGCACTACCCCGTCGTCGGCGGGGGTGAACTTGGCCTCGCTGCCATCGTCCATCCAGGTCGCCGACTTGAAGCCCGCCGGAACGCCCTTGTACAGGCGAGGCCCGGTGCCGCGGGCGTTGGTGCCGCTCACACGCGGGTCCGCGGTGGCGGTGACGTCAAAGACAAACAAGTACGCCTCGTCGCCGATGACAAACCCGAAGTCGTCATCGGTGCCGTGAATGCCCGAGGGGCGACCCGCATAGATCGGACACTGATCGCCGCCGTGGTACTCAATCCACTGGCCCACCACGTGGAACATGGCGCGTTCGTATTCCGGGATGCCCCCGGTGCGGGTGGGGCCGAGGTTCATCAGCAGGTTGGCCCCCGCGCCCCGGCTGCGGACCAACTCTTCGATGACCAACGCGGGGCTGATCATGTTCAGGTCTCGGTCGGCGTTACCCCAGTGGAAGTTGCTGGTGTGGCACATCTCGCCCGCCACGTACTTGGTCATCCCCTCGCGGTGGATGGGTTCGGGGCGGCCACGCTCAAAGGTCACGGCGTCAATCTCATCGTGCACCAGCTTGCCCTCCTCGCCGATGCCCGTGTTATTGATGATCATCGTGTCCGGCTGGTGCTTGCGGACGAGGCTGTAGAGGGCGTCTAGTTCCCAGTCGGCGTCACGCTTGCTCCAGTTGCCATCAAACCACACGGCGCCCAGCGGGCCGTAGTTGCTGCAGATGATCTCCACCGAATCGCGCAGATACTGCTGGTAGCCCTTCCAATCGTTGTTGAAGCGTGGTTCGCTCCAGTCCAGGGTGGTGTGATACAGGCACGGGACAATGCCCTCGGCGCGGCATCCGTCGGTGAAGTCTTTGATAATGTCGCGGCCCGCCGGGGTCTTGGTCACATCCCACGGGCACAGGCCGTGTGTGTCGTAGAGGCTGAAACCATCGTGGTGGCGGCTGGTGAGCGTGATGTACTTGGCGCCCGCTTCTTTGGCCAGCCGGGCGAGGGCGCGACCGTCAAAATCCGGCACCGCCCACTCGTCCATCAGCTTCATGTATTCGTCGCGCGGGATGCCGTGCAGGTTCATGGCCCACTCGCCCTTGCGAATAAGGGAATACAGCCCAAAGTGAACGAAAATGCCGAAGGCCATGGATTCGAACTTCTGAACCCGAGGCAATGGAGTGGGGAGGGTTTGCGAACTCATGGGGTCTCCAGACGCGCCCCACACGCGGGCCACCCAGGGGGTCGTCGTCGCCGCAAGCGCCCCCTGGAGCACCTCCCGCCGTGAGTAAGGACGTGGAGTGCCAAGCACGGAACGAGTATGCCTGAAACCGCGCCCCGCCCGGGTTGGCTACAATGGAAACGCGCCCATGCGAGTCGAGCAACTGATTGACGACCACAAGGACAGCGTGTACCGGCAACTCATCCGCACCTGCGGCAATTACGAAGATGCCGAAGATGCGCTGGTGGAGTCGCTCATGCAGGCTTATCTCAGCGCCGGGCAGTTGCAGAACCCCGACGCCTTCCGGGGTTGGGTGGGCACGATTGCGCGGCGGGTGTGCCAGCACATCCAAATGCGCGACGACCTGCGCAACACCATCCCAATGGCGGAGATGGAAACCACCGCCGACCCCCAACTGGATGTGGACCATGAGGTGGCGATGCGGGAATTGAAGCGCCACGTGAAGGCCGCCATCGCCGCTTTAGAATCCCCTTACGCCGAAACTTACCAATTGGTGGAAATTGAAGGGATGAACCTTCAAGAAGCGGCGGATAAGGAAGGAATCACGCTCGCCGCCCTCAAATCTCGACTTCATCGTGCCCGTCAGTCTGTGCGCGAGTACCTTGACGCCCACTTTGCGTCGCCGATATAGGATTCCCGAATGAGCCTGCCCGATTACTACACCCGCCCCCGCGAGGACATCCTCCCCTACATCCCGGCCGGGACGAAGCGCGTGCTGGACGTGGGCTGCGGCGCGGGGTTCTTTGGCGAAACCATGTTGCGCACCGGGGCCGCCCAAGAGGTGTGGGGCATTGAATACGGGCCCGAAATGGCCGAGGCCGCCCGCAGTTGCATGACCCGGGC
>CAZVHE010000112.1:6529-8195 GCA_964627705.1 uncultured Chthonomonas sp. | reverse complement strand
GACCCCGATGATCTACCGCTCGTTTTACAACGAGGACACGGAGTGGATCGGCAACTGCGTGCGCGAGGGCATCCAAGCGGCGCGGTTCCCGGTGGTGGCAGGGCTCTATATGCCCGCATTCAAGTCGCCCGAGGAGTTCCAGGCGGGGCTGCGCGCGGCGCGGCACCGGGGGGCGAGCGGTGTCAGCATTTTCGATGGGATGAGCGAGCCCATGCAGGCGGTGTTGAAGGAAGAGATCGCGCGATGGAGCGGCGAATCGTGAACCCGCAGCGGGTAAACCCTTCGTCCATGCGATTCGCACTTTTTGTGGTGGTCCTGGGGGTAGCGGGGGCGGCCTTGGCCCCGGTGCAGGGGGCACCGTCCGCGCCGTGGGTGAGCCTGTTCAACGGCCGAAACCTGGAGGGCTGGACGCCCAAGATTGTGGGGCACAAACTGGGCGAAGACCCGATGCGGACCTTCCGCGTGGAAGGCGGCAACCTGGTGGTGCGCTACGACGGCTACGAGAAGTTTGATGGCCGCTTTGGTCACCTTTTCTACCGCACCCCGGTCAGTCGCTATAAGTTGCGCCTGGAGTACCGATTTGTGGGCCAGCAGGTGCCGGAAGGGCCGGGCTGGGCGTGGAAGAACGCCGGCGCGATGCTTCACGGGCAGCCGCCCGAGACGATGGGCGAACGGCAAGACTTCCCGGTATCGGCCGAGGTGCAGTTGCTAGGCGGGGACAAGGAAGGCGACCGACCGACGGCCAACCTGTGCACGCCGGGCACGAACGTGATGTACAACGGGCAACTGTGGCGGCAGCACTGCACCAACTCGAACTCGCCGACCTTCCGGGGTGAAGAGTGGGTGCGCCTGGAGCTGGATGTGAACGGCCCCGAGGACGTGGTCCACTATATCAACGGGCAGGAGGTGTTCCGCTACCGTGAGGTCCAGCTGGACCCGAACGATGCGGACGCCAAGGCCTGGGCGGCCACCGGGGCGGAGACTTTGATCCGGGGCGGTTCCATCAGCTTGCAGTCCGAAAGCCATCCGGTCGAGTTCCGGCGCATCGCCCTGCAGTTGAAGCGCTAGGCTTGTACCGGCGGGGGCACCGGGGACGTGTCCTCTTGCCCCAGGTGCGCTTGAATTTGCCGGAGCATCACCTCGCGGTTGGCATCGGTGGTGCCGGTGGCGACCGCAATGGGGCGGCCGTCTTCGCCGGTGAAGATGATCGCGGCTACCTTCACCGGGACCGATCGGCCGCGCCCGTGGCTCACTTGTTTTTCAGTGGTGCCGATCCGGACCTGTAACTTGGGGTTGATGCGGTGCTGCTTGGCCCGTCGGATCGGGCCAAGGGTTTTGGTGATGGTGAGGGTGTCACCTTCCAATGCGATGGTCTCTTGCGCGGCTAAGTTAAAGGCGCTCATAAACATCCCCACGCCCACGGCCCAGAAAATCGCGTAAAAGCCCAGCATGGCGAAGGCAACCGGCCCCATCGCCTTCAACATCCCGCCGATCATGAAGAACGCGTGGAGGGTGGTGAAAGCCGTCCATCCCAGGCCAAAGATGCCCATGCCGATGCCCGCCGCGACCTGCGCCGGGGAACTGACGAGCTCTAACCGGTCCGGGTTGGCCGAAATGGTGGGGACCCCGACTTCAATCTGCGCGGCGGTCTCGGCCAGGCGCTCTT
>CAZVHE010000112.1:6281-6500 GCA_964627705.1 uncultured Chthonomonas sp. | reverse complement strand
CTGGTGCGCGAGGGTGGCGAGGCGACGACGGAGGTCGCGCTCGATGGTACGAATCTGCTCCCGAGCTTGGTTGTAGGTGCGGATAAGCTCGCCATCCTCCATACGAGTGAGGAGCCCCTTACCTTGATCCAGTTGATCCGTGCGCTCTTGCAAGCGCTCGATGAGGTTGAGTTCTTGCCGGATTTCGGTGGCCGTACGCTGAGATTGATCCATCACAAG
>CAZVHE010000112.1:0-6240 GCA_964627705.1 uncultured Chthonomonas sp. | reverse complement strand
CTTCTTGCACCTCGTGATTCATCGATTCCACATGGATATTGTGTCACTGAATGGGCTGCAACACGAGGGGGCGTAACCGTGGGGGCCGACTGCGTATGATGGAGTTATGGTTCTGGCCCTTTCGTTGGTCTTAGCGCAGCCGGCCGCCCCGGCCACCCGCGCCGACATGGCGGAGCGCACGCTACGCATGGAGCGCACTTGGCGGCAAGTGCAAGACCCGGCCCGGCGACGGGCCGCGGTGGACGTTCTCTCGCGGGCGGTGGGGGCGTTTTTCGCCAATCAAACCGGGCAGGTGTGCCAACTGCTAGACCAGGCCGAGGCCACGCTACGCAACGAAACCGTGAGTCCCAGCGCCGGCTGGCGGGTGCGGGTGGTGCCGCCCGTGGTGGCCCCTGGGGAGCCGTATCAGTTGGTGTACTCATGGGCGTACGGCTCGGGAGATCCCGCGCCCCCCGCCCCCAAGGCCGGGGTGGCCCCGGATCGGGAAGGGGATATCACGTTGGAGGGCCCCGAAACCCTGGGCCGCGCCCTCACCCTGAGTGTGGTGCGCGATTTTGAATCGCGGCGGGCGGCCCTGGAGCAGGGCGACACGCAGGCCCTCGCCCGGGCTCTCACCCAAATTCGGGAAGGTCAATACGAATGGAATGCCCCCGCCCACGCCTGGCTGGTGAGCGGGGAGCGAGGCCGCGCGGAAGGTTGGAAGAAGCACGAAGAACTGCCCCTGGTGCAGGCGGAAAACACGGTCTTCCGGGCTTGGATTCCGAAGGAGGCCACCGCCAAGACCCCGGTGGTGATTGCCCTGCACGGGGCAGGCGGCAGCGAGAACATGTTCTACGAGGGCTACGGCGCGGGGCTGGCCCGGGAATTGGCGCAGAAGCGGGGATGGATTTTCATGACCCCGCGGTCCTCGCCGACCGCGCCTGCCAACTGCCTGAAGTGGCTGCAGGAGGTTCGGGGTCTAGCCCCCGAGAACGTCTTCATCATGGGGCATAGTGCCGGGGGTGGAGCCACAGTGAACTCACTGGCTCGGCTGACGGCACCGCCGACCGGGATGGTGTTATTCGCCCCGGCGACGGGGGCTGCGTTGCCCCCGGCCGCCCAGGGCGTGCCGACATTCCTGGCCGTTGGTGAGCAAGAAATGGCCGCCCTCAAAACTGTCTCCGAGCGGCTGGGCGCCCTGCTCAAGGACCGTAGCGACTGCAAGTTTATGATGGTGCCGAACTCAGAGCACCTGATGATCGTGGCCGACGCACTGGAGGCCAGTTACGAGTGGATGGACCAGCGGCTTGCCGACTAAAGTGTACGTTGCTTAGAGGTTCTCGAGCACCAGCAAGGTGACGCCCCACTTGTCGGTGCCGGGGATAAAGCTACCATCCGGGGTCAGGCGTCCCGCTACGCACACCGCGAGCGATGCCTGGCCCTTGATCTTTTCGCCCGCCGGGTTGCGGGAAACCCAGGCCGCCTGGTTCTGCTCGTACTCAAACGTAGGCCAGGGCGGCGTGAGCTTGGCCACTTGGGGATTGAGGCGGGGGCAGAATTCTTCCGCCTTCTCTCCGGGAAATTCGAAGTGATAGAACCGGTAGGGGGACTGAATAGCGACCCGGTCGGGAGCCCGGGAGGTGGCGTCAATCGCGAAGCTCTTGGGTCCCGTGAGCGTGGGCTGGCAACCCCCCAGGCCGGCCACAGCCAAGCCGCCGACGGCGGCGAGGAGCAGGGGGTTACGCCACAGGTTCATGCCTTGCGTTCTACCTAATCCGGCTGGTCGGCGGGGTACCCGCAAAAATCCATGTAATGGCCATGTAGCGGTCGGCCCGGCAGACTGTCAAGACGCTATCCGATTGGATTGCGCTCAATCATTGTCAGGAGAATGGAAATGAATCGTATCCTCATCAGCGCCGGCTTCGGGTTCTTTGGGCTCGTTGTCTCATTGGCGCAAACGGGCATCATTGAGGGCCCCTTTGTTCCGGAGTCAGGCCAATACACCACCGTGCCGGGAGGCACCTTTGAAGTCGGAGATTCGCTGGCCGGATGGGGGGATCACAACAATGTTGGAAGTTTGACGAACGTCACGAGCCCCACCCAGCGCGGCGATCAAGTCGGGAAACTCTCGGGCTGGTCTAATGGCTTCTATGCCGTGCATAAGTCGCTGGACAACACGCTCACGGCGGGTCAATCCTATGTACTGAGTGGCTTCTTCCGAGGTGAAGATCTGGGCGGTTCGGTGGCCGTTGATATTGGCAACTTTGGGGGCCAGGCATGGTACGGCGTGGCCAACTTCGCACTCGCCACATCTGAAGACACGGTTGGAAAGTGGTACTTCGGTTACGTCACATTTACGGCTGACAATCCGACGATGCGGGTGCGTTTGGTGCGAAACGGGCCGACGGCCACATTTGCTTCGACGTACTTTGACGACATCGCTGTGACGCCGGCGGCAGACTTCGTCGCCCCGACGCCGGTGCCTGAGCCCGCTACTCTTCTGGGCCTGGGCGCGGCATTGTGGGGGCTCAAGGCTCGGCGAGCTGGGAAACGACGCGGAGAACGGACCGGACGGAGTCCACCAACGAACGAGTGGGGGGCTCCACACCCTCCACACCGTCGGGCCAAATGGATCGCTCAAGCGCATGGAGGGGCACGTTCGATTCGGCTCTAAAGGATGCTGACTCGGCGATCACGCGGTTACCTTCCGAATGGGAATTGGACCGTAAAGCCAATCCGGCGTAAGCGGCCGCGAGGATCGCGCGGCGCGGACTGATATGGAATGCCAGTTTTATGCCCTCGGCCAATCTAGAGCCCGAGGGGGTTCCGATTTGGCTTTGTACCCAACCAAGGACTGGCAGATATATCCCTTTGACGCGATCAATGCGGAGGGCGCTAGCCGCCTCGGAAACAGAGACGAGACACTCCTCAGCGTCAGCCCACTGGTCTCGGTGAGCGAGGCAGAGACCGAGGTTGCCGCGAATGCTGAGCAGTGACGGTTCGGATCCCTCCCTGGAGTTCTGATCGAAGAACTTGAGGCACGCTCGATATTCGGATTCGGCTACGTTCAGGTCACCGGCAAGCATCAAGTATGTGGCTCTCTGGGCACGGCATTCCGCAGCGTCATATTCTGCCCACTCTCCTTCGACGAGGCTTGCCGCTTCCTCGATTTGGCGGATTGCGAGATCAAGTTGCCCTGTCATGGCGTGAGCGAATGAAGCGTCCATGAGTGCGATACGCCGACGCGCGGGAGCAATGGGTTGAGCCAAAAAGGTCTTCGATTCTTGAATCACGGCTTCGTGGTCATCCAGCGAACTCAGCGCGGTGATGATGCGAACCTGGACACGCTCTCTGGCTTGGCTAGGGGGAGTGGGGAAGTTGAGTGCCTCTCGGAGAAGGGGTAGCACCGCACGGGGGGCCCGCATCACTTCAGGTCGGAAACTCGGGCTTCCGAGCATGTTGATCACCAGTTCAGGATCGTTGACTAATGCGCGTCGGAAGAACCGTTCCAGCACTTGATTCTCGCCGGGTGTGAGGTCGGGGCCCAGGAGTGACGGAGAGTCTTCTGAGGGGATCCATTCGGCCAGCGAGTCGGGGAAGGAGACTCCCTCCTTGCGCGCACGCCGGCGCGAAGCGGCAAGATTCAACTCGGCATCCTGGGCGCGGCCCGCCCGGGACATTGCGCTGAGGTACCGCCGCCACGCGGACTCGCCGTAGGGCGTGTGGGTGAGGATGGCTTCGGATGCGGCCGCTGCGGTTGAGTAGTCCCCCGTCTGCTCAGCGAGGTCCGCAAGCCGTTCGAGTGAAAGCAGGGCGGTTTCGCTCCATTCGGTTTGAGCCACCATCTGCCAATCGCTTTCAGCGTGCGGGAAGAGCACTTGGGAGAACGCTGGCATCAGGCTGCGAAGGGTGGAGAGTTCGGACTGAACTTCAGGCTCCAGAGAGGCGGCGTGGGCCGCCTGACGCGCATCGTGGAGATCCACCTTGACGGTCTCTGGGGAGAGGCCAATGCGATCATCCGGCGTTTCCACCAGCTCAATGCGCTGTCTCAAACGCGCAAGGGCGACTCTTAGCCGATTTCGGGCGGTCGTCGCATCCACCTCAGGGTAAAGCGACTCCAAAAGTTCTTCCCGCCGCACATCCTGGGGGTGACTCGCGGCGAGCCGCAAGAGAACACTGGAGAGTGGAAAGCTCTGGCTTCCGATCGTAGCACGGGGCGTGCCGAGAAGCTGAATCCTAAGCAGCGGTGAACCCGACACGGTTCCTTAGGGATACCTGAAAGTCTTGGCTCTAAGGATTGGTGCCCGTTGACGCTTGGCGCCTGAACTCAAACCGGCGCGGAGAGCCACCCACGATGTAGCCAATCGTGGCGGTGAGGGCGTCACCCGTTCTCTCATAAATGATCTGCTTGGGGTAGTCGTGGCGCGGGTTTTGGAAGACCGCGCGCGACGCCGAGAACTCGGTGAGATAGAACCGGTAGGGGGACTGAATGACGACCCGGTTTGGAACTCGGGAGGTGGCGCCAATTACGAAGCTCTTCGGGCCCGTGAGCGTGGGCTGGCAACCACTCAGGCCGGCGACGGCCAAGCCGCAGACGGTGACCAGGAGGAGAGAGTGGTGCAGAGTGGTCATTCGTTGCGGTCTACCTAATTGCATGGAACTCGGGGAGGTAGCGAAGGAGGCTTTCCACCATCCTCGTGACCTCTACCTCATCTCGACGCCTTCGGTTGGATGGGGAACCACACTTCGGTGATGTAATTCTCATCTATGGGTGCGTCGGAATAGACTTCGAGTTCGGGTTCCTCACGGCGGGAAGAAAACTCCGAGTTCGCAAAGAACTCTGACTTGACATATCTGAAGACAGCTGGAATGGCGACGCTCGGCTCGCCGACGGCGGAGAAGACGGCCCACTGTCCAGGTGCGACCGTGACGACGGGGTAGTCGGTGGCCGTGAGCGGAGCCAATTCCACGGCGACGTAATACAAGAACCCGTTCTCGTTCTCAGGATCAGGCGCGTTGACGCCGAACGTGGTTCCGTCGGGGAAGACCTGCGGTTGGGCAAGGGCACAAATCGTCTTGAACTCTCCCGAGGCCATCAAGCTTTGACAAAACTTGGGGATGCTCTTCTCTCTTTCGTTGTCGGCGACCGAAGTCCGCAACATCGGCCCCGTTAAATGAAATTGAGGCAGTTCGGTGATTCTGTAGTTCATCTTGATGCTCTTCGCTTAAGTTGGGTGCCCGTTTATTGATTCCCTACCGAGGCTTGGCGCTTGAATTCAATCCGGCGCGGAGAGCCACCGACGATGTAGCCGATGGTGGCGGTGAGGGCATCCCCGTTGCGTTCGTAGACGATCTGCTTGGGGTAGTCGTGGCGCGGGTTTTGGAAGACCGCGCGCGACGCCGTGAACTCCGTGAGATAGAACTCAGTGGGGGCAGCGCCTCCCGGCTGGGCAATGTAAACCAGGCTGCCGTCCCGCTCGAGAATCCTGAGGAACTCAAAAGCCGAGAGGCGATCACGGTTGATCGTGCGGGCGGTAGCAAACATGGAGCCCCCACGGGGCGGGCTCCAAAGTTCTTCGAAGTAAATCTGATTCTCGGTGCCCCGAAGGCCCGACCAGTTGCCTTGCATCCAGCTGAGGTCGGTGATGGTTGCCTTGGCCGTGGCGGGCAAAGGCACGTCCTTGGCTTGCTTGTAGAGGCCAACGGTTTCATCCATTAAATTCGAGCGGACGATGAGGCCATCGGGAGTGAGGGTAAATGCGCGCCGAATCAGGTTTTGCGGAGTGCCTCCGGCTTCGCGGATGAAGTCCACTTCGTAGGTGAAGGTGCCGTCCTACCAACTGCCTCGATAACGGGCGAAGCTACCTGGGTTTGTGTTCGGAACTTCCGTCATGCGTCCATCGAACGTGATGCGCACATTGGTGTGCCCGGAGCCGTGGCCACTTACGAGGATCATCGCTTCGGCTTCGGCGCGGAGTGAGAAGCGCGAAGACAACGGCGGATTGAAATTTTCAGGTGCTCGGCCCGGCGTGCGGTCCTCTTGCCAAATCCACTCCCCATCCAAGGCTTTGAGTTCCGCCGGAGGCTCCATGGGCTGCACGGCAGCCAGGGTGAGCGAGGCTAGGATGAGGTTGCGCATGGGTTTCTCGGGCAATGCCTCAACTTGGTTCTGGGATTCTACCTGAACCCCCGGCCCGGGGCAAATTTGGCCGCCTCCCTCTAGGAAGGAGAGAAGCGGCCAGGCGTTCTCCTATGCCAGAA
>CAZVHE010000111.1:228-8335 GCA_964627705.1 uncultured Chthonomonas sp. | reverse complement strand
GCCCTTTGCCCGCGCTGTTGTCCACCTCGATGGCATTCCCGAGCTGAAAATGTTCGAGTGGGCGCAAGAGATCAACGTGCAGACCTCGGTGCCGGTGCAGGTGAACGACGCCCGCAACGGCAACCACTTCCACGGTGTGATCGACTTCAAGCTCTGATGGGCACCAGGGCCAAACCCGATTGGCAGAGGATCAGGGCCGACTATGAGACTGGGGCTTACACGCTCCAGGCTCTTTGCGACCTGCATGGCATCAAGCACCGCTCCACGATTCAGAACCGAATCACCCGCGAAGGCTGGGTGAAGGACCCCACGGATCGGGTTAAACGCATCCGCGCGGCGAAGCTAGCAGAACTCGACGCTAGTGAACAAGAAAGTGAACACGGTGCATCTTGTGAACAGGATGTGAACAAAGTTCATGACAAGCCTGCGGTGGTCGAGAGAGCGGCACAGAGGCAGGTTGACATCATTGCCAGCCACAGGAGCCTCACGGCGCGGCTCAGGCTCAGCGTAGATCGAGTGTTGGATCTGGTGGAGCAATACCTCAACGGGAACAAAGAAGAACGAGATCAAGCCGTGCAAGTGCTGAAGCTCGGGAGTGGTGATAGCCTGACTGGCCACCTCAGCACCCTGGCCGGCACCATCGAGCGCGTGGTGCGCATGGAGCGGGATTCCTACGGCCTTAGCAATGCAGAAGCAGGAATGACCATGGGCCGAGCGGAGGCCTTGCGTGAGACGATTCACGAGCGACTGGCTCGCCTCGCTGAAGGCCGCTGAAAGGGCGGCCATCCTTGCGAACCTCACGGAAGAAGAGCTTGAGGTTCTGCACTACGACTGGGAGTTCTGGGGTCGCCCTGACCAGCAGGCCCCGAGTGCTGCATGGTTCGCCTGGGTCATCCAGGCGGGCCGCGGTTGGGGCAAAACCCGCACCATCGCCGAGCTGGTGATCAAGTGGGCTCAGAAGCCTGGCACCATCATCCACATCGTAGCGCGCACGGCCGCAGACTACCGAGACGTGATTGTGAAGGGCCCGGCCGGCATTATCGCCTGGTCGCCGCCTTGGTTCCGACCCAAGTGGAATGCAAATGATCGCCGGCTGACCTGGCCGAACGGCAGCACCGCACTATGCTTCTCAGCGGCTGAACCTGACCAGCTACGTGGCCCCCAATGTCACAAAGCAGTGGCAGATGAAGTGGCGGCCTGGAGGTATCAGGAAGCTCTGAGCAACCTGGTGTTCGGATGCCGACTGGGCGACAATCCGCAGATCGCCATTGCGTCGACGCCGAAGCCAACTGCCACGTTCAAGGATGCCCTGAAGCTGCCTGGCCTGGTGATCACTCGTGGTGCGACCTACGATAACAAAGCCAACCTGGCCAAGACGTTCATCCTCGCTTTGGAAGAGCGGTACAAAGGCACTCGCCTGGGGCGGCAAGAACTCGAGGGCGAGCTGCTCGACGACAACCCAGGTGCGCTTTGGCGGCGCTCGTGGCTCGATGAAGGGCGAATCACCCGGCCGTTCGAGAAGGACCCGATCGTAAGGATCGCGGTGGCTGTGGACCCCGGCGCCTCGGACAAGAAGAGCGACGATGTAGCCGACCACGGGATTGTGGTGTGCGGCCGCACGGCCAGGGGACGCGGCATCGTGCTCGACGATGTGAGCTGCAAAGGCTCCCCGCAGACCTGGGGCATGGCCGCCGTCACCGCCTACTACAAGCACAAAGCGAATGTCGTCGTGGCCGAAGCCAACAACGGGGGCGCGATGGTCAAGCACACCATCCACACGATTGACCCGACCATTCCCGTGGTTCTCGTTTACGCCAGCCATGCCAAGGAAGCCCGCGCGGAGCCGATCTCAAGCCTCTACGAGCAGGAGAAGATGCACCACCTCGGCGTGTTCGCAGAGCTTGAGGACCAACTGTGCGAATGGGAACCAGGCAAGGGCATGAAGAGCCCTGACCGCCTCGACGCCTTGGTGTGGGGCTTCACTTACCTCTTCCCCGATCGCTCGGTGGGCATCGTCTCGACGAATTATTGACGCTGTTTGCGCCCCGCCTTTTTTGGCGTTGGCTTCTCCGCGTCGTCGTCAATGACCCAAAAGCACCCCATCGGCGTCTTCATGAGGGTGGCGCGCACCCGCCCCTCTTTGATCCACACACGCACACGGGCGGATGAGACGCCCCACTTTTCAGCGGCCTCTTTCGCCGTCATTCGCTGAGTGCCTCCACAAATGTCGCCGCATCATCAAGAATCGCCGCAAGGTCGTCGCGATCAGGCTGGGCATCGATCCATTGAAAGTCGGTGAAACAGGCAAAACCGAAGTCGAAGCGGTCGGGGTGCGAGGCTGCGTCCTCAGCGGCCGCCACCCGGCAGGCAAAGCGTGGTTGGTGCAGGTGCACCAACCACTCCACAAGGTCCTCGTCTTCGCCAAGGATGAAGCGAGGGCTCAAACAATCACCCAACCTTCAACCAGGTGCGAGGGGACGCCTTCCCGCAGGTCAAATCGCCCAGCAAGTTCGCGGTCACCCTTGGCGTTGGTCGCCTTGAACAGCCAGCAGTCATGGCGGTTGCTGGGGTAAAGGCGCGCGGTGCGCGTGTGGCGGCCCTTGCGAAGGGTGATCGTTGCGCCGTTCGTGTTATCCCACCCAGCGTAGAGGGCGTCGGCGAGTTGGGCGGCGGTGGTCGAGTTGTTGAGGTGGGTCATTTTGTGTCAATCTCCGGTGAGGGCGGTTGCCCCCGCGCCTCACATTTTTATTATTGCACGGCTGCAACAGATTGTCAAGGGGTAGCAGAAAATTTTTTCAATGCCCGTATTTTTGCTGGGTGCACTCCAACGATTGACCTGGGCGGGCATTGTCGCCACTCGGCGTCGTGCTCCCGGCCACCCTCGCCCAACTTGAACACGGCCCGCTCATCTGCGACGGCGTGGACGCCCTTGCCAACCGGGTTCTGGGCAAGTACTACAGCGGCAAGCACCCCATGAATTACGTCTCGAGTGCGTTTCGGGAGCGGTTCCAGGGCGCTCTGCAGCACCTTGCGGACAATCTCTGCCCGCTTGTGGTGGACACGATCTCCGGGCGGCTGATTGTGGACGGCTTCGACCCTACGGGCGAGGAAGCCAAGAAGTTCCTCCTTGACTCGCGGTTTGATGCGAAGCAAAGGCAAATCCACCGGGATGCGGTGCTCTTCGGTGATGCCTACGCCATCCTGTGGGAGACCGATAAAGGCCCCCGCCTGTTCCGCCAGCGGCCCTGGACCATCATCCCGGTTTACGACGATAGCGACTCCGAGCGCATGATTGCCGCTGTGAAGGTGTGGCAGGTGGGCACCAAAAATGAGCGACGGACGCGCGTGACGGTCTACTACGACAATCGGGTGGAGCGATATATCACCAAGAACAAGGTGGATGCTCTGAGCAACCTGGCCAAGGCCACGCTGATTCCGTTCGATGCAGATGGTGAAGACGCCGTTCAGACCCACACCTTTGGCCGTGTGCCTGTGTTCCATTGGGCAAACGGCGCAGGGCCTGGTGAGTTTGGGCGTTCAGAGCTCCAACCCGTCATCCCCTTGCAGGACCTGCTGAACAAGAGTCTCTATGACCTGGTGGTCGGCATGGAAGCCTGCGCATACCCGCAGCGGTACGCCACCGGAATCGAGCAGAACATCAACCCTGAAACGGGCAAGCCCGACCAAGCCTGGGTGGCTCAGAAGCTTTGGGTGTCCGGCAACCCGGACGCGAGCTTTGGCCAGCTCCCGGGTGGTGAGTTCCAGGGGAATCTTGCCGTGGCTGAGAGCACCCGCATGGAAGTAGCGCGGGTGTCGTCTGTGCCGGCCTACTTCTTTGGCCAGAAGGGCGAGGTGCCTAGCGGCGCCGCCCTTCGCGTGACGGAGAGCCCGCTGCAGACCAAGGTCGAGGACCGCCAGGTCACCTTCGGCAATGTGTGGGAGGACATCGTGGCCACGGCCACTGGCCAAGAAGTGAACTCGGTCTGGCGCGACACTTCGCCGGTCACGGAGCTTGAGCGCGCGGAACTCGGGGCGGTGCTCGACCGTCTTGGGGTGCCCAAGGCGATGGTCTTCCAGCTGGCTCTGTCCATCGATGCCGCCCAGGCCCAAGAGCTTGCCGCCCAGGCCGAACAAGCCGCACTCCAGCGCGAGGAGCGTGCCTTTGCCCGCCTCACCCGCGCCCCTGAAGTGCCCTGATGGCGACGATTCAGGAGATCGCTGCCCATTACCGCCAGCGCATCATCGAGCGCGAGGCTGTGGCCATCCTCGGGATGCAGGAGGCGTACCGGCTCCTCGAAGGTGCCCTGCTGCTCGAGCTGCTTGCGCTCCTGGATGCCTTGGCCGAATCAGGCACGGATGCTCCGGTTTCTTGGCTCCTCCGCTCCGAGCGCCTTCAACGCCTTCTTGACCAGGTGGCCATTCAGATGGGCGAGGTTTCGAACCTCTCCACAGCCCTTATCACTAGCGCACAAGCCGAGTCGGTTGCGATGGCGGGCGCGGCCGCTTATGACTTCGCGTATGCCGCCCACCCTGACAAGGTCCGGGTCTCCGCTGAGTGGAACCGGCTTCCGGTGGCCGCCTTTGAAAACATTGTGGGTCGGTTGAGCGACGGAAGCCCGCTTGCGGATCTGCTTGGTCGGTATCCGGCCGACCTTCGCCAGGCCGTGCAGGACAGTCTGATTGATGGCGTGGGTCAAGGCCAGAACCCCCGCACGGTCGCCGCCGCAATCCGGCGAAGGGTGCGCACGGGGCTCGAGGAGCCAGGGATCGCAAGCGACGTGGTGAACGCCGCCCGCGAGCTGAACCAGAAGGCGAACGTGATCGCCAGGACGGAGGTGGTCAGCGCCCACCGAGACGCCACGCTCGTGAACTACCAGGCCAATGCCGCCCAGCTTGGCGCGGTGGGGTACCGGCGCATTTCCGCCCTTGACATCCGCACCTGCCCGGTGTGCTGGGCGCTCCATGGCCGCCTCTACCCTGTGAACCAGCCCTTCTATCGCCACCCGCAGTGTCGCTGTGCGGCCGCCGTGGTGTTCAGCGTGGTGGATGAGGACGGGATTGGCGACGGCCCCACTAGGTTCGCGCGGCTCTCCAAGGGCAAGCAGCTCGAGATTCTTGGCCCTGGCAAGTTCGACCTGTATCAGTCCGGCCAATACGCGCTGACTGACTATGTGGCCGAGTTCGAAGATCCGCGCTGGGGTCCGCAGGTGCGGGAGCGGTCTCTTCGCTCGCTCGTAGCGCGTTGACGCCCGGCCTGGCCCGCTCCAATGGCCTCCGATGTTGCGAGATGCATATCGACGATACCGGAGCAATGACGGCGCGCCTGGTGGTGGGACACCCCCGGCCCCGACTGGTGGTGCCGGCACTCAGGAACCCCCGGCGAACTCGCTGAGCTACGACGATTGGTACAAGGGCCTCGATGACAGCCACAAGGCTTTGGTCGACGGCCATACATCGGGGCTCAAGTCCGCACTCCAATCCGAACGCTCTTCGCGCCAGGCCCTTGAAAAGCAGGTTGCAGAACTTGCCAAGAAGGCTGAAAAGGGCTCCGAGATCGAGGCTCAACTGGGACAGTTGCAGGCTCAACTGAGCGAAGCCAATCAGCGCGCGGAGTTCCTTGCGGGAGCCCCGTCCGCAGGTTGCGTTGACCCTCAATTGGCATTCTTGGCCGCCCGGGAAGGGGGCCACTTCGACCTAAACGGCAAGCCGAACTGGGAAGCGATCAAGCTCGCTCACCCGAACCTTTTTGCCACTCAACAGCCTGCTCCGAGAGGGGGCGGCGACGCGGGACGCGGAACTCAAGACCCGCCCAAGGCGAGCGACATGAACGCATTTATTCGCAGCGCCAGGGGCTGACCTAAGAACCCAAACAAATGATCTCCCGATCCAACGCATCCGCTCTCATTCCTGAAGAGGTCTCGAGAGAAATCTTTCAAAACGTAGCCGCGCGCAGCACCTTCATGCAGCTTGCTCGGCGACTCCCCAACATGAGCCGGGGTCAACAGCGACTCCCGGTGATGACCGCGCTCCCCGATGCGCAATTCGTCAACCCGACCGACACCGGTCTGAAGAGCACCACCAATGCCGAGTGGGGCAACGTCTACCTGAACGCTGAAGAGATCGCGACGATCGTGCCGATCCCGGAGGCCGTGCTGGATGACGCTGACTACGACATTTGGAGTGAGATTCGACCGCAGATCGAAGAAGCGTTTGGTCGCACGATCGACCTGGCCTCTTTCTTCGGCACTGACCGTCCCGCCTCGTGGCCGGAAGGCATTGTCACCCAGGCGGTGGCCGCTGGCAACGACGTGGACCTCAGCGCCGTGGTTGGCGGTGGTGGCGACATCTACGATGCGCTGCTAGGTGAAGCCGGTGTGTGGTCCGAAGTGGAGAACGATGGCTACGCCGTCACGGGCGCAGTCTCGACGCTCTCCATGCGTGGTCGCCTTCGCGGGCTTCGCGACGATCAGGGCAACCCGATCTTCAAGAGCGTGCAAGGCCAGGGCGGCGTCCAAGGCGCCACGTCCTACGAGCTGGATGGCATCCCGATCAGCTTCCTTCGCAACATCAGCGAAGCGGAGGCGACGGCCCTGCTGATCGCTGGCGACTGGAGCAAGGCGGTTTACAGCATCCGCCAGGACATGACCTTCAAGCTGCTCGATCAGGCCACCATCCAGAACCCGGACGGCTCCATAAAGTACAACCTCGCTCAGCAAGACATGGTGGCCCTTCGGGTAGTCATGCGCTTCGCCTGGGCACTGCCGAACCCCGCGTCCCGTGTGAACACGAACGCCGCGACTCGATTCCCGTTCGGGGTGTTGGTGGCCTAATGAGCGACCTCTATGCACTCTACACCGAAGGGCGCCTCAAGAAGGCGCTCTCGGCGGGCGCGGGCGCGGCGGGTGTGCTTTCCATCCTCAACGATGGCGACGTGGACCTGATGGTCGAAGACCTGGTGGTGAAGATCACCGGCACGGTCTCTGGCCAGACCATCGACGCTGGGGTGGCCGCCACGGCCATCTCGAACGACTCGCTGATCGACGGCGCGAGCATCGCCTCCGCCGTTCGCCTGAGCAACCACCTCAACCCGGGTAGCAACGGCAAGACTCGTGCGTACTGGCCGGTTGGCCATTACCTGACCATCACCGCGTCCGGCACCCCCACGGGGCTGGTCGGCACGGCTGACATCTACGCCAAGCCGGTGAGCTGATGAAGCTGAAGAACCGAGAAGCAACTCGGGTCGTGATCCTGGGGGACTCCCCCCAGGACGCGAAGCGGGCCGCTATCCTGAAGAAGGATGGATACACCGAGGTCGCCGAAGCACCCGAGCCGAAAGTCAAGGTGGCAGCGGCCACCACTGACGAAGCGCCCAGCGAGTTCGCTGGCATGACCAAGGCTGACCTTGTTGCTCACCTGGAGGCCGCTGGACGCGACCCGAAGGAACTCAAGGCCCTGAAGAAGGAAGAGCTTGTTGTCCTCGCGCAAGAAGCCGCAGACGCCGAAGCCGCCAAGACGGATGGCGAGGAGGCCCCCCAAACGTAACTCCCTCACGAGCGTGTGTTCATCTCCAAGCCTCCCCACTGGTCCGGGGAGGCTTTTATGTTGCCCCGTGGGCTTTGCGCCGCCACCTGTGGGCGTGACCCTCACCGCCGCCCGCGACTTCCTTGTGCTTCGCACCGCCGCTGATCTGGAGCCGGTGGTGACAAATGCCAACGTGGAGACCTTTCTCAATGAGTGCAAGCTGGCAGACAGCGCGGGGCGGGCTCCCACTGATGCGGCCTGGGTGCCGACGTGGGACCTCGACCTGGCGGAGGCCATGATCTATGAGCGAAAGGCCGCGCTGATTTCTCAGCAAGTCACCTTTGAGCGCGACGGTTCGAAGTTCGACCTGACCGACCGAGTGAACGGCTACAAGGAAAGGGCCGAGAAGGCCCGAAGGCGCCGCATTGGCGGAGTGGGCGTGGAGCTGACCCTGGCGGAGGATGCCCTTGTTGTCACCGACTGATGTGGCGTGGATGAGCGCCGCCCAGGAGTCGGCCATGCCCGATGAGCTGCGGCTCCTTACTCGCGCCTCGAGCGCCACACCGGAGGGGCACGTCGAGACGGT
>CAZVHE010000111.1:0-218 GCA_964627705.1 uncultured Chthonomonas sp. | reverse complement strand
CCGCCCACCCCTGCCACATCATTATGCACAGGGAAGGGGATGAGGTAGCGGACATCGAGCCGGTGCCGATCGCGCGGCAACGCTACCAGCTCACCTATCCGAAGGCGCTGGTCATCACGCCAGCGGGTCAAGTGCAAGTGAATGGGATCGTTTACGAGGTGGACTCTGTGGACGAC
This sequence comes from uncultured Chthonomonas sp., assembly GCA_964627705.1. GTDB lineage: Bacteria > Armatimonadota > Fimbriimonadia > Fimbriimonadales > Fimbriimonadaceae > JAHBTC01. Next base: position 42 of record CAZVHE010000111.1, on the reverse strand, counting down.
CCGCAGGAATGGCAGACGGCCGGGCGGGCCGTCATCCGGAGG
>CAZVHE010000110.1:360-8569 GCA_964627705.1 uncultured Chthonomonas sp. | reverse complement strand
CCCAACAATGTTCCTGTACTGGGGAGAGTATGAAGATCCGGTTTTTACTCATTGCGGTGACGGTTTTCGTCGCCATTGGCATCGCCGTTGTGAATTGGAAGGGCCAGGGAGGTCTCGATCACCAATTTGAGGCGTCGAAAGAGATCGAACAGATCAATTTCATGACGCGAAACCAGATGGAGGCGGACATGATGCACGACGCCTTGCGTGGAGAGGTGCTGGCTTTGATCCTGGCTTCCAATCGAGGCGATCTTGAAGGGCTCAAGGCCGCCAAGGCCGGGATTGCCGAGACAAGCCAGACCTTCCGTGATGCTCTGGCCGCCAACGAGAAACTCAAGCTAAGCACCGCCACCAAGGATCGATTGGCCGAAGTCAAGCCTCTTCTAGATTCTTACTTGGGTAGTGCAGAAGAGATGACGAAGGTGGCTTCCCAGCCCGGCGCCCTGGATCGCTTGCTCCCTCAATTTGAGGAGGATTACTTAGCGCTTGAAGGCGGAATGGAGCAAGTCAGTGACGCCATTCAAGCGGAGACGGCCACAGTCGTAAAGCATGCCTCCACCTGGCACGCCGAAGACAAGCAATTTCTCAACATCGTCTCGATGGTTGTCGGCGCTCTCGCTTTTCTGTTCCAAATTCTCCTGACCCGCCGGATCATCAAGGGTCTCCGAGAAAGTGAGCAGGGCCTCAGCTTCCTCAAGGACGAAGTCACGCCGCGCCTGAAGGCCGGCCTCGAAGACCTTGCCAAAGGCGTTCTGCGGGTGCCTTCGGCCATTCCGTCGATGCCTCGCTTGAGCACGAAAAGCGATGAACTCGGACAGCTCAACGCCTCGATTCAGCGGGTGGTCAACGACGCCCGCGAACTTCACGCCTCGCAAACCACCGCCATTCAACGCACTTCGGACTTGGTGCGACAGATTCACAACGAGACCCGCACCATCCTGGAAGGCAGCGACAACATCCGCATGGTGAGCGTGGAAGGCGCTCGAAGTATGGAAGCGGTGGCATCTTCCGTTTCTCACGTCGCCTCGCAAACCGAATCCGCCAACCAACACGTGCAAGCGATGGTGCAGGAACTGGAAGCCCTCCAACACGGAGCTCAACGCCAATCCGTGGCCGTGCACGAATCTCGAACAGCCGTAGAAAGTACCGTCCGCGCCATCGAGGCCCTTCATTCGAACCTGGGCCAGATGGGTGAAGAATCCGAAAATGGCCAAAAGCGAGTGGACGAAGTCACCTCGATCATGCGCGACATTGTTGCGCAGACTTCCCGATCGGAAGAGATCGCCCGGAACCTGGACCAGCAAAGCCAAGCGATCGGCTCCATTGTGGAAACGATCGATCACATTGCCAACCAGACCAACCTCCTTAGCCTGAACGCGGCCATTGAAGCAGCGCGGGCCGGCGAGGCCGGACGCGGGTTTGCGGTGGTGGCCGAAGAAGTGCGCCGCCTCGCCACCGAGTCGGCCGAATCGGCGAACCAGATTCGCCAACTGATTGAGGAAGCCCGGATGACGGCGGAATCGATGGTCGAGGCCTCGCACAACACCTCGCAGGTTGTCCATACGGGCCAGGCCGAGGTCGAGCGCACGCGTGAAGCCTTTGAGCGATTCCGAGCCGTAGTGCAAGATGCCACCAGTCGGTTGCGCGTGGTCCAGCAGGCCAGCGAAAGCGTGATCCGCCAGACGGATGTCATCGAGTCCTCTGCCCAGCAGAACGCGAATACGTGTAGCGAAATGGTGGCCTCGGTGCAATCCATGCAGGGCGACTTCAGTTCTCTGCAAGAAGCCACCGAAGAGATCGCCGCGAACTCCGAAGAGGTTGCCGCGAGCATGGAGGAGGCCTCCAACTCAGCGGAGAGCTTTGCCGAGCTTTCGGTGCGCCTCTCCGAAATCGTGGCGCAGTTCCAGCTGGACGATGCCCGTGACACCACCGAAGCTGACGAGCCCTACGCTCGCCGCCGGGCCGCATAGTCACCCGCCCGCGCTGAATCCGGGTAAGACCGAGCCGTGCCCGCACGGCTCGGCATCCTGGTAAGCGGCAAAGGCCGGGGATCGAACATGGTCAACCTCATTGAGGCTTGCCAAGATGGCCGCCTCCCCGCCGAAGTCGGGGTTGTAGTCGCACCCCGTGAAAACACCCCCGCCGCCGAGCGTGCCCATGACCTGGGCGTACCCGTGGTGGCCCTCTCACCCAAGAACGAAGGCTTCGCTCCGGCCCTTCTTGCCACTTTGCACACCTACAACGTCACCCACGTGTGCCTGGCGGGATTTATGTCCATGGTGCCCGCTACGGTGCTGGCGGCCTTCCCCGATCGGATCTTTAACGTGCACCCGGCCTTGCTCCCCAAGTTTGGCGGCAAGGGGATGTACGGGATGCACGTGCACGAAGCCGTGGTGGCGGCCGGAGAAACTGAGAGTGGCTGCACGGTGCACCTGGTGAACGAGCACTACGACGAGGGGCGGATTCTGCTCCAGTTGCGTTGCCCGGTGCTCCCGGATGACACCCCCGAAACCCTGGCCGCCCGGGTACTGGCCCTGGAGCACCAGGCGTACGTCCAGGCTTTGCAAGCCCAACTTTCTAGTTAGTTTTGTTGTGAATTCGCGGCTCATCATTGTATGATCGAGTCATGCGAAAGATGACCACATTCGCCACGTTGACCTTGGCGGCGGCCCTGATGGCCTTCCCGCCGATAGTGCAGAAGGAGCTCTACGCCGAACACGACTTCCGCGGCAAGGCGGCCCCCAAAATTGAAGTGGAAACTTGGCTGGGCGGGGCCAACCCCGAACTGAAGGGCAAGACCGTGCTCCTCGACTTCTGGGCGACCTGGTGCGGCCCGTGCCGCGCCACCATCCCCGAGCTGAACAAGTGGCAAGCCGAGTTCAAGGATGATCTGGTGATCATCGGGCTGAGCAACGAGAAGCCAGAGGTGGTGAAGACCTTTATGGAAACCACGGCCATGAAGTACAGCATCGCCATTGACACCCAGGCCCGCACCTCCAAGACGGTGGGCGTCAAGGGCATCCCGCACGCCATGGTCATCACCCCGGACGGCGTGGTGCGATGGCAGGGCTTCCCGGGACTGGAAGCCGACCCACTGACCACCGAAAAGCTGAAGAGCATCATCGCCGAAGGCAAGGCCCTGGCGCACGGCGGCAACTAAGCCTCGCATAACCAGAAAACCCGGCCTCTTCGATGGGGGCAGGGTTTTTTTGTGTCTCCTCGGGGTTAGAGACTAAGGAACTGACGCACGATGCGCAGGCCCACATCGCCGCTCTTCTCGGGGTGGAACTGGGTGCCCATCACGTTGTCTCGCCCCACGGCCGCCACCACTTCGTAGCCCTCGTAATCCACCGTGGCCAGCACATCCTCGGGGCGCTCACATCGCGCCGAAAATGAGTGCACAAAGTAGACGCTCTCACCCGGCTGTACGGGTTCTAGCATCGTGCCTTCCCACGCACGCCCGACGGGCACTTGCAAGCGGTTCCAGCCGATGTGCGGGATCTTGCGGCGGCCCCCATCGGCCTTGCGCGGGTCAATCGCCACCACCCGGCCCGGGAACAAGCCCAGCCCTTGGTGCTCGCCAAACTCCTCGCCGATATCGAACATCATCTGCATGCCCACGCAGATGCCCAGGGTCGGGCGACCGGTCTGGATGAACTCCAGCACGGGTTCGCGCAAGTGGCGGCTTGCCAATTCAAGCGTGCACTGCCCAAAGGCGCCCACCCCGGGCACCACCAAATGGTCAGCTTGGCGGATGAGTTCGGGATCACCCGAAAGCGTGACATCGCCGCCCTCATGAGTCAGGGCGCGGCACACGCTCAGCAAGTTGCCAATGCCGTAATCCACCACCGTCACGCGTTTGCTCATACGTCTCTCACCATTCTGCCCAAGCTCGCTGCACGTTCCCGGATTGCAGCCGGGGCCACCCGCTCGTAATGCAATACGTGGGCAAAGGCCACGGCGTCCACATCGGCCCGCTCAATCACGGCGTCGAGGTGATCAAGTTGCCCAAAGCCGCCGCTGATGATGACCGGCCGGTCCACGCCTTGCGTCACCTTCTCGGCGAGCTCTAGGTCGAATCCGCGCTGCGTGCCTTCTTGATCAATGCTCGTTACCAGTACCTCACCAGCTCCACGCTCGACCGCTTCTTGCACCCAATCCAGCACCTCGCGGCCCGTGTGCTCGCGGCCGTTGTCGGTAAAGCATAGATACCCACCATTGGGTTGGCGCTTGGCTTCCACGCTCACCATCAGCACTTGCTGGCCGAATTCGCTGGCGATCTCTTCAATGAACTCCGGTCGCCGGATCGCCGCCGTGTTCACGGCCACCTTGTCCGCGCCGGATTGCAGCGCTTGCCGCACATGTTCCAGAGTGCGCAGGCCACCGCCCACCGTGACGGGGATGAATACATTGTCCACCGTCTTGCGCACGAGGTCACTGAGGGAGAACCGGTCGTAGAGGCTGGCCACGATGTCCATGTAAAGGATCTCGTCCATGCCCGCCTCGGCGTAGCGGCGCGCCCAGTCTTCGGGGGCACCGGCAATCTTTCGTAGCCCCTCCAGGTGCACCCCTTTGATGAGGTGCGGCCCTTTGATGTCCAGCCGAGCGATGAGACGAAGGTTTCTCACCGCTTAGACCTTCAGATATTCACCTGAAAGCGGCACGTACTCCCACACCTTATAGCGCAGATCCCACTGCCCGTCAACGTAGTTCCACAGGTGCGGCGAGCGGAACGAGTCCGTCAACCGGTCAAAGTACGCGCGATCCATGATCGGCTGTTCGAACATCTTGCTGGCTTCGGGGAACTCCGACTCCGGAATGCTGAGGTACCGGAAAACCTCCTCCGCAAAGCGCTCGGGGAATTCGTGGTCGAACTTGCGGACCAAGGCCACCCCTTCTTCACGCGTGATGTCGCCGTTGCGGATTTCCTGGCTGGCGTCGTACGTGGCGCGGCCAATCCCGAACTTGATGCGGGTGGTGAAATAGTGGAAGTCGTCAATCCGGTCGTCAATCGAGTTGTACTTGCTGTAGGTACCGGGAGTGCGCTCGGGCGAGGCCTCAAAGCCCCCGTGCTCCACGCTATAGTAGTACGCCGACTGCGGGTGCCACTTAAGGTAGTAGCCCAAGTAGTGCACTTCAACATTCATGGCGGCTAAGTCGTCCGGATTGGCCGGCAGGTACGGGTTCAGCGCACTTTGCTCGAGCCCAAATTTCTCCTTGAGATCGCTCACGGAAGTGCCACCCAAGTAGACCTGGCTTTGGTCTTCCATGGAGAAGTATTCGTAGCTGCGGCGGGCGCTTTCCGTGTCGGCGAGCGGGTTTCCGTATTCGGCTTCGTTCTCCCCGTAAAACACCAGCGGGATGTTGTGCAGGAGCGCAAGGCGAGGGGCCATCGCCTTCTGCCCGATGATGAACGGCTGGAACGGGTGGAAAAGATTCTCTACCGCCAAACGGGTGAGCAACCGATGGACCCGACCATCGGGGGTGCAAAGGAAGTTGTCGAACCCGGCGTGGATCCAACGCTGGAAGTTACGCCAACCCCACTCGGTGTAGATGTGGGGCGCCCACGTGACGGTGAGCGGGTGCATGTTGTACTTGGTGCGCAAAATGTGCGCGGCGTAGAAGCTGTCTTTGCCGCCGCTGCCGGGCACCAGGCAGTCGTATCTTCCGTCGTGCTTGCGATGACGGTCGCAAAGCTCTCGGAGTTCGGCCTCGCGCTCCTCCCAGTTGATGGTGGCATCCTTTAGCTCGGCAACGCGGCAGGCATCACACACGCCGTGCTCGTCGAAGTTGATGGTCGCCTTCTTGCTTTCGTTCGTATGCTTGAATTCAACCGCCGAATTCGGACGCTGGTTCGAAATCACGCACTTGGCGCAAAAAGCGACATCGGTGGGCAGGCCATATTTGGCCGGTCGGTCTTCGCGATCCGGCGCGAACAGCGAGAGATCAAGAGCACGTGAAGCCGGATAAATATCCATAAACACCCGAAGGAGAGTCTAGAGTGTATGCCAAAAGGTTCGAACTGCGTCAACCACCCGGCGCAAATGCTCATCGGTGATGTGGGTCGAGCACGGCAGGCTCAGCGATTCTCGGTTCAATCGCTCGGCTACTGGGAATGGACCTTGGCCCAAATGGAGATAGGCCGGGCTGAGATGGTTCGGCTGCCACAGGGGCCGCGTTTGGATGCCCTGCGAGTCCAAATGACGCAGGAGCGGTCGGCTATCAGGCGCAAACAGGGCGGTGTAGAGCCAGCACGCACTGGTGATGTCTTCGGCTTCCGGCATGGGCGTAAAACCGGCGAGGTCCTTGAAAGATTCGTTGTAAAACGTGAACACTTCGCGCTTCCGCTTGAGGAATGTGGGCAACTGTTCCAACTGCGCCACTCCCATGGCGGCTTGGATGTTGGTGAGGCGGTAGTTATATCCGACGGCGCCGTGAATAAATTCTACAGGCTCATCCTTCGCCGTAGTGGATAAATATCGCGCTCGCTTCGCCACCTCTGGATCATTAGTGACCAACATACCGCCCCCACCCGTGGTGATGAGTTTGTTGCCGTTAAAGCTAAAGCACCCCGATTGCCCGCGCGTGCCGACAGCCCTCCCCTCTTTATCCAGGGCGCCGAGGCTTTCGGTGGCATCTTCGATCACGGGGATGCCCTTGCTCGCGGCGGCCTTCAGGACTGGAGCCATATCCACCGGGTGACCCAGCAGGTGCACTGGCAAGATCGCCCCCACCCGCTGGTTGCGCACGGGGTCGTAGGCGCCATCCTCGCGCTGCACCAAACCCTCTAGGTAGGCCACCGTCGCGGTGGCGTCCATCTGCCAGGTGTGCGGGTCGGCATCCACAAATAGTGGGGTGGCCTGGCAATAGGTGATTGCATTGATGGGCGCAATAAAGGTGAGCGTCGGTACCACGACCAGGTCACCAGGCCGCACACCTGCCACCAGCATGGCGATATGAAGGGCGGCGGTGCCGTTCATCATCGCCACCGCGTAGGGCGCCCCCACGGCGGCGGCAAACTCGCGCTCAAAGCGGTCGACAAATGGGCCCGCGGTGCTCACCCAGCCGGTGGCGAAGCATTCCTGCACGTATTCAGCTTCTCGCCCGCCCAGGTTGGGGACACACAGCGGAATCGAGGTGCCCCCGCTCATATGGCGTAAACGTCAGGGCGATAGGCGTCCAGGTGGCGCTCCAGCCACGCGATGGTGCTACGCAGGCCGTCTTCCAGAGAGACTTTGGGGGTCCAGCCCAGCGTGTTCTGCGCGAGCTGGAAGTCGGCGAGCAAGCGCTCGACTTCACTGGCGGCGGGGCGTTGCCTTTCGTCGGTCGAGATGACCTCAATCGGCTTGCCCACCAGATCGGCAATCAGGTGCGCCAGGTCGCCGATACTGATCTCGCGGCCGGAACCAAAGTTGAACGTGCCCCCGACCGCGGCGGGATGCGATCCAGCGGCCAGGAACCCTTCCACCGTGTTGCTCACGTAGTTGAGGTCGCGCGTGGGCGAAAGGCTGCCCAGCTTCACCTTGGTTCGCCCGGCCAGAAGCTGGCTGATGATCGTAGGGATGACCGCGCGGGCGCTCTGCCGGGGGCCAAAGGTGTTGAAGGGCCGCGCCACCACCACGGGCAGTTCAAACGATTTGTAAAACGACTCGGCGATCTTGTCCGCCCCGATCTTACTGGCCGAGTACGGCGATTGCCCCTGCAGCGGGTGATCTTCGCGGATGGGCACCGTGATGGCCGTCCCGTAAACCTCGCTGGTGCTGGTGTGCACCACGCGCGGGCGCCCTTGGTCCAGCGCCGCCTGCAAGACGTTGAGCGTGCCCTCGACATTGGTGCGCACGTAGCTGCGCGGGGCGCGGTAGCTGTAAGGAATCGCAATCAGCGCGGCGAGGTGGAACACCACTTCGCAATCGCGCACCGCCACCCGCACGCACTCCGCGTCGCCAATGTCACCGGCAAAGACATCCATCTCCCCAACATGCTCGCTTTGGTCCAGCCAACCCCAGCGGCCCGCGCCGTTATAGTGCACCATCGCGCGCACTTGGGCGCCTTCTTTCACCAGTTGTTCGGCCAGGTGGCTCCCGATAAATCCGCCCGCCCCGGTGACGAGTACTTTCCTTCCTTGGTAGTTCATGTGCGTTTTAAACGCGGCCTTGTTGGATATCCACTTGGGCGCGCATATAGTCGTCGTGATGCCCTTTGTCTTGCT
>CAZVHE010000110.1:0-322 GCA_964627705.1 uncultured Chthonomonas sp. | reverse complement strand
ATCCATCAGCCGGACGATCAAATCAGTCATGTCCATGCGCCCGCTGTCGCCTAGATATTCGAAGGCGCGGGGGTCGAGCATGTAGATGCCCGCGTTCACAAAGTGGACGATGGTCGGCTTTTCGTGAATGCCCACCACAATGCCACCCCGCTCCTGGATGACGCCGTAGGGGATGTACGTTTCGTGGGCGCGCACGGCCACCGTCATCAAGGCGCGGCACTCCTCGTGGTACGCCTTCATGCGGCGGTAGTCCACGTTAGTCAGGATGTCGCCGTTCATCACCAGCATGGTGCGCTCGGGCCGCTCCAGCAAGCGCAGGGCA
>CAZVHE010000109.1:3234-8595 GCA_964627705.1 uncultured Chthonomonas sp. | reverse complement strand
ATCCTGTGCGTCAAACAACTCGCGTCTCTTTCGATTGCGGGTTTGCTCCAACTCTTTCTGGCGCTTCACGATCTCCAGCTTGGCGTCGAGAGTCGGGGCGAGTTTCGCTTCCTTCGCGGCCAGTCTGATTTGCTGGTCGAGGTCCTTCAGCTCGACTTCTAGCCCGTGCTTCAGGTCATCGGCCCAGCGGTCGAGCTTGTCCAGCTCTTCGGCGAAGTAACGGTTGTTCCGTTCCTGATTCTTGGAGAGGGCTTGCTCCGCTAAGAACTCCGCTCGCTCAGAAAGCGCTTGTGTCATCGCCGCATCGGGTTCAGCGGTGCCGAGGTCGGTCGCCTCGGCTTGAAAGAGAGCATCGCCGACTTCGGTCATGACTTCCTCGCCGTTATCGAGAATGACCGAGCAAAGGAGGTGGTCCTCCGTTTCAAAGCTCTCAATGCTGAGCTTGTCGACCCTTGCCCACCCTGATTTGCCGACGAGCGGATCGAGCAGACCGATCTTGCGTCCGAGCTTCCCATAGTTGAATCTAAGGCGGCGCGTCGGACACTCTGCAGACAGTGCCTTTTCCAGGATGGCTTGAGCAAGGGGATGCCCTAAGCGATAGGGGAGTGCGCCGTGATCGTGAATGGCTTGGCGAACGTATCGATATCTTCCTGGCGCTGCCTCGGCGAACTCTGAGGGGACGGAATCTAGATGGAACTCATAGCTCTGGTCGTCGAATGTCGCGTGCTGTGCTAGGCCCCACTTGGTGACTGACCAGAGGGCGCGTTCCAATCGGTCGAGTTGGCGCTCACTTTCATCGAGATTGAGCTTGAGCTTCTGATGAACGTCTTCATCGAAGTTCTCCAGGAGTTTCGCACGCGTGTCGGACATGCGGGTCTGAATATCGGCGTCGAGTTCGGCCCGAAGTTCATCGAAGGCTGCGTCGATCTCTTCGCGGGTTCGGCAGGACTGATAGATTTCGGCGATACGCCGCTCAAAATCGACGCCTGATTCGAGCGCGCCTAGGATTTCGTCCGACGAGCCAAAGACGCCATCGAAGAGTTGGAACTTCTCCGCGAGTAGTTCAAAGACGCGCTGATCGGCTTCGTTCGCGCGGTTTAGGAAGTTGATAACAACGACGTCATGCTGCTGCCCATAGCGGTGGCAGCGTCCGATTCGCTGCTCAATTCTTTGTGGGTTCCAGGGCAAATCGAAGTTGACGACCAGGGAACAGAATTGCAGGTTCACGCCTTCAGAGGCGGCCTCAGTGGCAATCAGGATATCCGCATGTTCTCGGAAATGCTCCACGAGAGCAGCTCTCAGATCGACGGCCTTGTTGCCTGTTACGACTGCTTCGCCTCGATGGCGCGCCAACCAATCCTTGTAAATCGTTCCTGCTCGACCATCCGTGTTGGTGCCATTGATCGTGAGAACGCGACCCGTGTATCCGTTCTGATTAAGCAGGTCGACAAGATACTCTTGAGTTCGGCGGGACTCGGTGAAGATGACTGCCTTTCGCTGGGCACCAAGTTCAGAGAGCTTCTCGAATCCATGCTCAAGCGCTTGGAGCAAAGCCTGGCCCTTAGCGTTGATGAGTATTGAATCGGCCAGCGAACCGTAGCGGCGAAGTTCCTGGATTTCGGCTGCAATCTCGGCGGTGTTCGGGGTGTCTTCAGGCGAAGTGGATGCGGTCTCGCCGTTCCATTCCTCTGAGGTCTCTTCAAGTACGTCGTATTCCTCGGCGAGAGACTCAAGGACCTCGCGGTTGTTGGTCTCCAGGCGATCAGCGAGCGCCTTCAGTGTTTTGGAAATGGCAAAGCTCGAACTGGCCAGGAGCTTTCGGAGGATCAGCGTCATGAGCGCCCGTTGACGCGAGGGTAGAGCGTTTAAGCTTGGCCGCTGGAGATACGCAGACACCTCGTCATAAAGTCGTTGCTCATCGTCGGTCGGCGTGAAGTCTTGGGTGATCGGTATACGGTTCGTGAATCGGACGTATTCTTGAACTTGCCGACGCAGCGTCCTTTGGCAAATTGGCCGCAGGCGGTTTTGGAGATCAGCGAGTTGACGATCCTCTATCGGCCCACGCATGTAGCGCGCTCGAAAGGTGTCCAGACTGCCAAACAGGTGCTCGTCGATGAAGCTAACAAGCCCGAACAGCTCCAAAAGCGTGTTCTGTAGCGGGGTCGCTGTCAACAACACTAGCGGCTTCGAGGAGAGAGAGTCATGGAGAGCGTTCGCGATCTTGTTGCTTGGCTTCCAGACGTTTCGAAGACGATGCGCCTCGTCAATGACCACTAAGTTCCAGGGAACGGCTGAGAAGAGTTCCTTACGCGCTGCCGCAAAGTGATACGAGCAGATCAGGACATGCCCTCCCACAAGAGGGTCTTCACCGCGCTTCAAACTGGCATTGAAATCCTTGGTGTCAAGCACCTTTGCAGGTAGGAAGAATTTCTCGCTCAGTTCGCTTGCCCATTGCTTGCGTAGTATGGTGGGCGCGACGACTAGGATGCGACGCTTGTGTTCCGCCCAAAGCTGGGAGATGATTAGCGCGGCTTCGATTGTCTTACCGAGTCCTACTTCGTCGGCAAGAATTGCACCTCTACTCAGTGGCGACCGAAAGGCAAAAAGCGCGGCATCGAGCTGGTGCGGATTCAGGTCGACAGTGGCGTCGAAGATTGACTGCCCAAGTTTCGAAAGGTCATCCGAGGCCATTCGCCTGGTGAGCACATGTGCATCCCAGATCGCTTTGTGAATGACAGAAGCACTCCCTTGCATCCTCTCCCAACTGCCCAACTAATGATCAAGCTTACTATGACGTCGAGTTATTACTTCGCAATTTACGTGGAGAATTAAGAATTCTTGCCGCCGTTTCAGTCAACATTTCGGTCAACAAGCAGTCAAAACGTGAATCTGGCAAGGGCCACAAGAAGTGTTCTGGCCGCGCTTTGAACCTGATTTTGCCTGGTGGGCAAGCGGGGACTCGAACCCCGACCCCTCGCGGGACTGGAACCTAAATCCAGCGCGTCTACCAATTTCGCCACTCGCCCGTGGCATCCAATTTACCCGGGGGTAAGGTCTGGGCCATGGTCTTGGTGGTGGGCGGTGCCGGGTACATCGGGTCGGCGTTTGCGCGGCAACTCAAGGCGGCGGGCACCCCGCACGTCATCTACGACAACCTGGAAGCGGGCCACCCGGAGTCCGTCCCCTACACCCGCGTCATCTCCGGCGACACCCGCGACCCCGGCCGCCTGCAGCGCGTGATGCGGGAGCACAACGTGACCACGGTGGCGCACTTTGCCGCTCACATTGAGGTCGGCGAGGGCGAGCGCGACCCCGCCCGGTTCTACGACAACAACACCTACGGCACCCTGTGCCTGCTGCAGGCCATGCGCGAGGTGGGGGTGGAGCAGCTCATTTTCAGCAGTACGGCGGCGGTGTACGGTGAACCCGATACCGTCCCCATCCCGGAAGATCATCCGCTCCGCCCCACCAGCGTGTACGGCCGCACCAAGCTGGCGAGCGAGCAGATGATCCGCGATTTCACGCGGGCGTACGGCCTGCGTCACGTCATTTTTCGGTATTTCAATGCCGCCGGGGCCGATGCCAATGGCCGCCACGGCGAGGCGCATCAGCCGGAATCTCACCTCATCCCGCTCTGCATCCAGGCGGCGCTGGGCCAGCGGCCGGCGCTCAAGGTGTTTGGCGATGACTTCCCGACCCCCGATGGCACCTGCGTGCGCGATTACCTGCACACCGCCGACCTGGCCAGTGCGCACATCCGGGCGGTGCAGCACCTGCAGGAGGGCGGGCAATCGGCGACCTACAACCTTGGCACGGGCCGGGGCCACAGTGTTCGTGAAGTGATTGCCACGGTGGGCGCTGTGCTGGGCACTCCCGTGCCGCACGAAGCCGCCCCGCGCCGCGCGGGCGACCCCGCCCAACTGGTGGCCAGCAGTGCGGCGATCCAAGCGGATTGGGGATGGCACCCCGCCCACAGCGACCTCACGCGGATCGTGAAATCGGCGGCCAAGTGGCACCGCACCCACCCGGCGGGCTATAAGCCGGGCTAGGCGGGCGCGTAGGCCAGGCCGTGCACCCAAATGGCTTGGTCGCGCACTTCCACGCGCTCGATGCGCATGGGGACGGGGAAGTCCTTGACGTCGAAAATCGGGTTGATGCGGTCCAGTTGGCCTTCCACCAGCTTGCGGGCGTCGGCCCCCTTCACTTCGGCGCTCCGCAGCACCACCATCAGGCGCTGCTCGTCTTCCACTACCAGGGTGAGCTCAGCTTCCACCGGCACCTCAAAGAGAATCTTGGCGGTGGCGTTGATACGGATGACCTCGTTGGCGCAGGCTACGGTGAAGCCCTTCAGTCCGCCAGGGGCCAGCTGATTCAGGTACTCGGCCACGCTGGTTTCTTCGATAATGGCCAGGATGCGGCCGGGCTGATCCAGGAACAGGCGGAAGGGATCGGTTTCGGCGCGCGCGGGGCCCGAGGTGAGCTGGACTTCGTCCACACGGAGCCCCATCGGCAAAATAATCCCAAAGGCTTTGGCTTCGAGGCTTTGAAGGCGTACTTCGTCCGGCATTTTCGGTACCCTGTAATTGATGATGACGGCCCTCGCTCTCGCCTCCGTGCTGACAGCCCTACCATCCCCCGGGGGCGCGTCCTCCGGCATCAACCCTGAATTGCCCCGCGAGTTCCGCGCGGCGTGGGTGGCCACGGTCGCCAACATCGATTACCCAAGCAAGCCCGGCTTGCCGACGGACCAGCAGCAAGCCGAACTGAAGCGGATTGTGGACGCGAGCAAAAACATCGGCCTCAACGCCATCGTCTTCCAGATTCGGCCGCACGGGGATGCCCTCTACAAGAGCTCACTGGAGCCGTGGAGCTACTATCTCACCGGTCAGCAGGGCCGCGCACCCAGCCCGGCATGGGATCCGCTAGCGTGGCTGGTGGAATACGCCCACAAGCAGGGCATTGAGGTCCACGTTTGGTTCAACCCCTACCGCGCCAACCACAGCGCGCAAAAGAGCGGCCCCGCCAGCAACCACGTTTCGCAGTGGTTGAAGCCTTACGTGTACAAGTACGGCACCTTTGAGTGGATGGACCCGGGGGCCAAGCAAGTGCAAGACCACTCATTTAAGGTCTTGGAGCGGTACGACGTGGACGGCATCCACATTGACGACTATTTCTATCCCTACCCGGTGCGGGAGAACGGCCAAGAAGTGCCGTTTCCCGATGCCGCCACCTACGCGGCCTACCAGCGCTCGGGAGGGCGGATGTCGCGTAGCGACTGGCGGCGGCACAATGTGGACACGTTCATCGAGCGGGTCTACAAGGGCATCAAGCAGCGCAAACCGTGGGTGAAGTTCGGCATCA
>CAZVHE010000109.1:0-3175 GCA_964627705.1 uncultured Chthonomonas sp. | reverse complement strand
CCAATACGAAGCCCTGAGTGCGGACGCCCTGAAGTGGTTCCAAGAGGGCTGGTGCGACTACTACACGCCGCAGCTCTACTGGCCGATTGAGCAGACCCCGCAGAGCTTCCCGGTGCTCCTGAACTGGTGGAGCTCGGTGAATACCAAGAAGCGCCACCTATGGCCGGGGCTCTACACCAGCCGCACGAACCCTGCCGATGGCAACTGGAAGGCGAGCCAGGTGGAGCGGCAGATTGGCCTGATCCGCGCCAAGGGCGAGAACGCGGGGCACGTCCACTTCAGCATGAAGTCCTTGCTCAACGACTGGAACGGCGTGCGCAAGGCCATGCAAGAGAACGTCTACCTGGAGCCGGCCGCGCCGCCCGCCTCGCCGTGGCTGGATGCTACCGCCCCGGCCATGCCGCGCGTGACCCGCTCGGGTGCTACGTACCGGATGACGACCTCAGACCGCGACATTCGGTTCTACGCGGTGATGACGAAGCAAAGCGACGACTGGCGCGTGGTTTATATGGGCTCCCAGCCGACGTTCGATGCCTCGCGCGTGGCCAGCGGAACGCCGATGGCGTTCTTCACCCTGGACCGGGCCTTCAACAGCAGCAAGCCGACGCTCCTCAATCGCTGAGCGGCTGGAACGGAAAGAGCCGAGGGAGATTGACCGTGAAAGTCGTCCCTCGGCCTTCTTCGCTCGTCACCTTGATGTTGCCCTGGTGGCTCTCCACGATGTGGCGCACAATGGCGAGCCCCAGCCCGGTGCCGCCGGTGGCACGGCTGCGGCCCTTGTCCACGCGGTAGAAGCGTTCAAAGATGCGGTCGAGGTGCTCGGCGGGGATGCCCATGCCGGTGTCGGTGACAGTGAGCGTGACTTCCTGGGGGCCTTCCTCCACGCGCACCACCACTTCACCTTCGCTGGTGTAGTTCACGGCGTTGTCCACTAGGTTGTAGATCACCTGGGTGAGTTGCGCTTCGTTGCCCAGGGTGGAGCCGTGAGGCACAGTTTCGAGGCGGATCGTCAGGTTCTTGGCGGCGGCTTTGGTTTGGAGCTGGAGCACCGTGTTCTGGCAAAGTTCGGAGAGGTCTACCCGGCCGAGGTTGGGTTCTTGGCTCTCGGCTTTTGCGAGGGTGAGGAGGTCATCCGAGATCGCGGTCAGGCGATCCACTTCGCTGACTATGCGTCCCAAGAAGCGGGTGCGCAATTCCACGTCGTCGGGGTCGTCGGCGATGGTCTCCGTCATGGTGCGGATGGTCGTGAGAGGGGTGCGGAGCTCGTGTGACACGTTGGCGACGAAATCGCGGCGGATGCGCTCCAGGCGCCGAAGTTCGGTGACGTCCTCCAGGATAAGGTAGGTGCGGTGCGAGTCGTCCTGGGCTTCTTGCCATGTGCGGGCCAGCACTGTGCGCTCGCGGGGGTGATCGAGAGAGAACTCGTCGTCCAGGGGGACGCCTTCTTGCGGCGCCTCGCTGACAAACTGGATCAGGTCGGGGCTTTGCACCACGTCGGCGAGATTTCGACCGACAGCCCCGTACGACTGGAACATGCCTTCGGCGCGCGGGTTGGCGAAGACGATGAGCCCGCCTTCGGTAACTTCGAAGATCGCGAGATCGAGGCCGTCGGCGAGGCCGGCGTACTCCCGGTCCACTTGCAGAGCGCGCTCACGCAAATCGAGATCGGCAACGGGCGCGGGGCGTTTGCGGGCTTGGGCGGTAAGGGCAAATCCGGCTCCGCCGAGGAGGCCGGCCCCTAACCAAAGGGGCGCTTGAGCGGCCGGAAAGAAGACCCCGAGGGCACCCAACAGGACCCCGCCACCGATGGCGCCGAGCCCCCAGGGCATTGGCACCGGATTGGACTTGGCCCGCTTGCGCACGGTGGGAGTGTAATCTATGGGGCGCTCATGAAGAGGATCCAGGCCCTGATTCGCACCAACCAGCTGGAGGATGTGCTGCTGGCGCTGGAAGACGTCGGGCAACTAGGCGTGAGTGTGGAGAGCACGCGCGGCTACGGGCGGCAGCAGGGGCAGAACGAGACCCTGCGGGGCTCGACCTATGCCCTGAACCTGGTGCCCAAGACTTGCCTGGAGATTGTCACCACCGACGAAAAGGCCCCGGATGTGATTGAAGCGATTCAATTGGCGGCGCGGACCGGCGAACTGGGCGACGGCAAGATCTTTGTGAGTGAAGTGCTGACGGCCATCCGGATTCGCACCGGCGAGCAAGGCGACGACGCGCTGTAGTTCGTTATTGTCCTACGGGCGTGCCCTTGGGGCCGCCCAGCGAGCTCAGGCGGATAGCCGAGACGTGCAAGGTGGTTTGGGCGCGCCAGCCTTCGGCCGCGGCAAGCAGGTCGGGCACGATTTGGACCTCAACGCCTTCCTCGCGGAGGGCATGCGGCAAGTTGGTGATCCAGCGGCCCGCCGTGGGGGTTTGGGGGACTTCACTGATCCAGCACCCGTGATCGGCAGTGTCTTGCCAGCCTTCGTCTCCATCGAAGGTGTATTCGTAGATCTGCCCCGACTGCCACAGCGCGGACTGGGAGGCATCCACGAGGATCAGCATGCGGCGGGCAGTGCTGCCGGTAAAGGCGGCCTGGTTGACGGCGTCGGTGTGGGGCGTGCACCACACTCCCACCCGCGCGCAATCGCGAGGAAAGAAGTACAGAGCCCGGTGCGCGGCATCAATGCTATACACGCGCGGCGGGGTGTCTGGGTGGCGCAGGGGCGCCCGAGGATGAAACACCTGAATGGCGTCATTCTCGCTGCAGTGGTATCGCAACATGCCCGCCCGCCCCTGCGATGAAACCACAATAAGAGCGGCCCATGGCGCGATTCAAGAACTTTAGCCAATGGAAAGGGCGGTGGCCGCACTGGCGGGCCGACGGCGAGACCTACTACGTCAGCTTTCGGCACCGTCGGCCGTTAGAGCCGGAGGAGCAGCAGACATTGTTCCGCGCCTTGCTCATCGGAACCCGGCGGCTCGAAGTGGTGGTGCTGGCGGTTTTCCCGGATCGCACGGAGTGCTTAGGGAGACCGATCGCGGATGACGAAGGCTACGAAGCGGAGCTCAGCGACGAGATCGAGAAGGCCAAGCGACGAGCGGCCAAGGCCATCGTCAAGCGGAGCGGGGAGCGATTCCCACCCTACGGTTCCGAGTCGTTTGACCGCATCATGCGCGACGAAATGGA
>CAZVHE010000108.1:0-8622 GCA_964627705.1 uncultured Chthonomonas sp. | reverse complement strand
TGACGACCGAAGAGCGTGACCGGCTGAAACTGCTGGGCTACCGGCGGCTGGGGGTGGTGGCGCAACTGCCCCTGCCCGCGCTGACCCGCGCGGTGGGGAAGCGGGCGTGGTGGGTGCAGCAACTGGCGCAGGGGGCGGACCCGGGCGTGCTGAAGCCCAACTACCCGCCGGAGGCTTACACCGAAAGGTGGGATTTCGGGGCCGGGTGCGAGGATCGTATGGCGCTGGAGCTGGCCGGGGATGAGATGGCGCACCGCCTGGCCCTGCGCCTGGAGGACAACTCCGACCAAACCCGGCTGCGCCTGGCCCTGCGCCTGGCGCGGCACGACCGCATGGCCAGCACCCTGTGGCTGACCATGACCAACGAGGAAGGGCAGACGGTGACGTACCGGCGGCAACTGGCGAAGCCGGTGGCGCAGGCGCACCCGCTGCGCGTGTTCTACCGGCAAGTGGTGGACCGGGGACTGCCGTGGCCGCCGGTGCGCGCCACGCTCTCGTTGCCCCGCCTGCAGGGGGCCAAGCGGGTGCAGAGGCAACTCGACCAAATGGTGGGTTTATCGGAGCGGCAGGATGCCGCCGAGACGGCCCGGGCGCGGGTGGTGGCGGCGATGGGGGTGGGCACCATCAAGCGGGCGAGTGAGATGGAGATCAGTCGGCGCGAGCGGTGGCTTCGCCAGTGGAGTGACGCGATTGGCTGGTCGTGAGATCTTGGCGCGGTGGCGCGAGGTGGGCGCGTGGTGGGAAGGCGAAGTGCCGCGCGAGATTCTGCGCTGGCGCGACCACCGGGGGCGGGTGCACGAGGACATCACGCCGCTCTCGCGATTGGTGAGCGGGGCGCCGCCGGTGACGCTGGACGTGGACCCTTACGCGCACCGGGAGGATGTGCTGCTGCGCCCCCGCAAAACCCGTGACGAGAAGGTGCGGCGGGCCAACGGCATGATCCGCGAGCCCGTGTATCCGCAGTACCGGAGCGGGGCGACGGACTACACGCTACTGCACGCCGTCTCGGGCTACTCCTTTGGACGGAGCGTGATGTTTGCCACCGAGATTGCGCGACGGGCGGCGCAGGTGGGTATCCCCTCGGCACTGCTGGCCGACCGGATGTCGCTGGCGGGGGTGGTGGAGTTTGCGCGGGATGCGCGGCAGTGCGGGGTGAAGCCGCTGATTGGCACCACGATTGAGATGGAGGAGGGGGGCGACCTGGTGCTGGTGGCGATGACCCCGGCGGGGTATCGCTCGCTTTCACACCTCGTCACGCAGTGCCATTTGCGGCATCCGCGCCTGTATCCGCTGGGGTCGCGGGCACTGCTAGCGGAATACACGCAGGACGTGCTGGTGCTCACCGGCGGGAGCGCGGGGTGGGTGGACCGGCCCCTGCAGGCCGGGAACCTGCAAGAGGCGGAAGACCGACTGAACCAATTGGTGAAACTCTACGGGCGTGAGCGGGTGTTTGTGCAAGTGGAGCGCACGTTTGAACCCTGGGAATGGAAATGTAGCTACCGCCTGTTGCAACTCGCCGAAGCGCTAGGGGTGACGCCGGTGGCGGGCGGGCCGGTGACGCACGCGGAGTTGGACCAGTTTCCGGCGCAGGATGTGGCCCTGTGTAGCGCGACGCTGGCCACGGTGGAAGAGCTCTTTGGGCGCAAACCCATGCGCCACCCCAACCAGCCGCAACCTCGCCCCCGCCCCTTGCGCGCGCTGAACGCCGAGCGCTACCTGTGCCCGCCGGCGGAGATGCTGACGCGCTACCAAGATCGCCCCGACCTGGTGGCCAACACCCACCGGGTGGCGGAGATGTGCGACGACGACCTGCTGCCCCGGCGCACGGAACTGCCGCCCATGGCCGCCGATGAAAGCCAGGCCCTGCGGGCGGCGGTGATGAGCGGGGCGGCGCTGCGGCACAGCAACCCCACCAAGGCCCTGCACCGGCGACTGAATGGGGAACTGGACCGCATCATCCGGCTGGGGTTTGCCGGGCACTTTCTTTTGGCCGCCGACCTGGTGCGGTGGGCGGGCGATCAGGGCATCCTGCTGAGCGGACGGGGGTCGGTGGTGGATTGCGCCGTGGCGTACTGCCTGGGCATCAGCCGCATTGATGCCTTTACGCACCGGTTGCACTTCGACCGCTTTTTGCCGGATGACGGCAGTAAGCGCCCGGATATAGACATCGATTTTGAGGCGCACCGGCGCGACGACGTGCGCAACTACATGATCCAACAATACGGAGTGGACCATGTGGCGACGGTGGCGGCCTTTGGCGCGTACGGGACGCGCGGCATCCTGCGGGAGGTGGGAAAGGCGCTGGGTTTGCCCGCCGATGCAATTGGGTTCATTGCCAAGCGGGTGCACGGGGGGATTGACCCGGAGCGCCTCGCCCGCAACATCAGCGAACGCCCCGAGCTGAGAGACAGTGGTATTTCCACCGAAAGGTTAGAGTGGGTGTTCCGCCTCTCCACCGTGCTGGCGGATGTGCCGCGCAATATCCGGGCGCACTCTTCGGGCGTCATTGTCTCCCGTCGGCCGCTGGCGGATACGGTGCCGGTGCAGTGGTCGGCGGGCGACCAGGAAGACGGCAACCTGCGCATCATCCAGTGGGATAAGCGCAGTGCCAAGCACTACTTTGATAAATTCGACATCCTGTGCCTGCGCGGGCAGGATGTGCTCTCCGGCACCCAGGAGCGGGTGCGGCTGCAGCATCTGGATTTCCGGGTGGAGAATCTGCCGCTGGATGACCCCCACACCTACCAGGCCATGCGCAGTGGGGAATTGGTGGGCATTCCGCAATCGGCCTCGCCCGCCATGCGGCAAGCCCACATGCGTCTGCAAACGATGAACCTAACGGACGCGAGCCTGGTGCAGGCGGGCATCCGCCCGGGGGTGGGGGGCGCGGTGAAGATCAACGAGCTGATTGGCCGCCGCCGGGGCACCAAGAGCTACCAACTGAGTCACCCGGATTTTGAGCGCATCCTGGGCCACACCTACGGCATCTTGGTGTTCCAAGAGCAAGTGGACCAACTGCTGCAGGTGTTCTGCGGGTGCACCAGCGGGGAAGCGGAGGAGATCCGGGAGGAGATCCACAAGCGGCGGCGCGAGGATTACGGGCAGGTGCTGCGGCCGCAACTCATCCAGCGGGCAGTGGACCGGGGCTACACCGAGGCGGTGGACATGGCGGCGGGGTTCCGGGGGTACGGCTTTGCGCAGGGGCACGCGCTGGCCTTCGCGGAGATTTCGGTGCGCTCCATTGCCTGCCAGCAGAACTTCCCCGGGCCTTACTTTGCCGCGCTGCTGCAGGCACAACCGGCGGGCTATTACGGCCCGTGCACCATCGCCAACGAGGCGCGCACGCGGGGCGTCCGCATTTTGCCGCTGGATGTGAACCGCAGCACCAACGACTACGCGGTGGAGGACATTGTGGCCGAGGATGACCCGAAACTCGGGGTGCCGAGCGGCGGCATTCGGCTGGCGCTGACCGCGCTGAAGGGGCTGAGTGCCCCCGCCCGGGCGGCGATTGTGGCCGGGCAGCCGTACCTCTCGGTGGCGGATTTTGTGCGGCGGGTCGCGCTGAACCGCGATGAACTGGAGGCCCTGATCCAGTGCGGGGGGCTGGACGCCTTGCATCCCCACCGGCGGGCCTTGCTGTGCGCGGTGCCGGACTGGCTGGCGTGGCGCGCGGCGGTTTCGGGCGGGCTGGAACTGGATGTGCCGCCCCCCACCCTGCCCGAGATGACGGACTTTACGCCGGAGGAGAAGGCGAGCCGCGAGCGCGCCCTCCTGGGACGTACACCAGCACCTCATGGCGCTTGAGCGGGAGCGGGTGAGCGGACGGGGTGGACTCACCACCTGGGAGGCGCGCCGCCAACCCAATGGGAAGAAAGTGATGGTGGTGGGGAACCCCATTCGGCTGCGCTTCCCGCCCACGCCCAGCGGCAAGCGGGTGGTGTTTTTTGACCTCGAAGATGAGACGGGCCTGCTGAATGTCACCTGTTTTGATGCCGTTTACCGGCGGGATGGCCACGCGATTGTGTGTTCACCTTACGTCACCATCATCGGGGTGACCCAGGTGCGCGAAGACCACACGGCGTTTTTGGCGCAGCGGGTGTTTGCGTATCAGCCCGAGATCGTCAAGGCGGTGGACCTGGAGCAAACGCTCCCCATCACCACCGCCGACTTCCTCGTGGGCTGAAATTAGCGGCCCTTTTGAATGAACTCAATCGCCCGGGCGAGTTGGTTGTCCGACTTCTCGTCGCCCAGCGAACCGCCGGGCTTGAGGTCGAGCTGCACCTCAATATCCGGGGCGAGCCCGCCGGAAACATACTGGCCATCCTCATCCACGCGTCGACTGATGTCGGAGCTCTTGGGCAGGTAGTAGCGGGCGATCGTCACCTTCGCGCCCGACCCACCTCGGATGGGATAGACCTGCTGGACGCTGGCCTTGCCGTAGGTGTGCTCGCCAATCAGGGTCGCGCGATTGTAATCGTGCAGCACACCGGCGAAAATCTCACTGGCACTGGCCGAAGACTCGTTGATGAGGATCACCACCGGCATCTCCCAGCGCAAGGAGCGGCCCCGGGGGCTGCGCACGATTTCCGGCTGCCCATCGCGCTTGCGCATGGTCACCACGGTTGCGCCTTCTTCAAAGCGGCCCAACATCTCGGCAGTGCGCTCCAGCAGACCGCCCGGGTTGCCACGCAGGTCAATGATGATGCCATCCGGGTTCTCGCGGCGTACCCGCTCAATGCTTTCATCGAACTGCTTGCTCACCGCATCGCTGAACTGCGCGATGGAGATGTAGCCCACGGTGCCGTTGGCAATCATCTTGTCTTCCACGTTCGGCACTACCACCCGGCCTCGCGGCACGGTGATGGAAAGGGGCTGGGACTCACCCTCACGGCTAATGCCCAGGATCACGCGAGTTTTGGCGGGGCCGCGCACCTTGCTGACGATGTCGTCCACGTTCACGCCGGCCACGGATTCGCCATCCACCGAGATGATAATGTCGCCGCCCTTCACGCCGGCCCGATCGGCCGGACCATCGCGGAACACGGTCACGATCTTGGCCCCCAGGGCGTTGGGTTGCAGGCGGGCGCCGATACCTTCAAAGTTGCCGGTGGTTTCGACGGCAAAATTCTCGGCCAGGCGGGGCTCGAAGAATACGGTGTGCGGGTCGCCGAGCGAGGCCATCATGCCGGCCATCGCGCCGTAGCGCACCTCGTCGTCGTTGATGTTATAAGCGTAGTGGTCGCGAATGATCCCAAAGTTTTGGCGGAAGACTTCGGTCGGCGCGAAGCTCGCCTGGGCCGGAGAAGCCTGACCCATGCTACTCAAGCGGCTGAACTCAGGGGCGCGGCCGCTGACCACGTCGGACCACACAAAGCCGCCGCTGAACATGGCGGCGCAGCCGACGATGGCGAGCAGGAAACCGGGGACTCTCTTCATGACTTCTTCACCAACGGCTTCACTTCGCCGTAGAGGCCGGTGACGAGCGTGTAGCCGCTGCCGTCGACCAGAGAAAACGCCTCAATCCAGTGATCCGGCGCGTCGGGCAGTTGCCCTTCGAGCGTGGCCCCGGCCTTGACCAGCGCCCGGGCCAGGATGGCCTGCGCGCCGTGCAGGTTCTTGTTGGCCCGCACCCGGAAGGTGATGGGCTTTGGCTCGCCGGTTGTCTTCAGCTCCTTCAGCCGGCGACCGCTTTGGTTGGTGATGGCCCCCAGGTCTTGCCCCGGTGCCAAAAGCTGCAACACCCCCAAAATCTCGCGCGGGTCGCCGCCGATGTTGGTGGTGAGGTCCAGCACTTTCAGCTCACCAGATTCCAGAGCGAGGGCAAGCTCCTTGCTGGCGCCCGAAATGAGGTTGAGCGACCAGGTTCCGTCCTCGCGGGTGGTAACCGACGGGAGCCGGATCGCCGATTTCGGGATGGTATAGGAAAACTCTTTGCCCGTGCCCGCCCCGCGCCGAATGTCCACTGATACCTTGCCTTCGCGGCCCGTCATCAAAGATTCCGCCGCTTTGGCGATGCTAGTGGACGCCTTCACGCGCTCCTCCAGGCTCTTACGCAATGATTCCAAGTCTTTCGCGGCACTCGGGTCCTTCTCGGCGCGATCTTGCAGGTCGCGCAGGGCCTTCACATCCCCGCCCGACAGCAGGAACTTGCCCCCCACCCCGATGATGCGGTCGCCGGGCTTGAGGCCGGCTTCCGCCGCCGGGCTATCCGGAATGACATCCGCAATCAAGAGATCGGGGATGAGTAGGAGCGGGTCGTCAATCTCGTCGCCCTCGCCCGGCTTCACGCCAGGGCTCACATCCGTGCGTAACACCACGCCTACGCCTTCAAATTCACCCTTGAGGCGAGCTTGATAGCGTACAAAGCCTTCCTTGTCGTAGTACTGCGAGTCGGGGTCTTCAAGGCGGCTAATCATGCCCCGCACGGCCCCGGCGCCCATCTTGGACTTGTCTTTGATCTCGTCTACGTAGACCGTATCGAGCAAGGTGATGAGGTCAAAGAAGCCCTTGGTGTCGGGGGAGACGCCTTTGATCTCTGCGGACGCCAATTGGCCGTCCATGCTCTCGACGAGCGGGCGGCTACTTCCCCACGAACCCATCTCGATGGATTGCCGAACGCGGTGACCCGCCCCCAAGGCCACCAGCATGGCGCAGATGGTGAGGGCAACCGGAAGACTCGAGCGACGCGACGACATGGGCTAGTGGTTCCAACGAGAAGGACGCAATTTTCGTTCCGTTTACGGACCTTTGAGGATTTGCTGAATCGCCGGGAGCAAGGTCTTGACCGGCGTGGCCCGCAGGGTTTCGCGGTCTGCATCTGTGAGGCCCGCATGGTTGGCCTGCAGCGCTTGCACCACCGCCTGCATCACGTCGGGCACACCCGTTGCGAACAGCGGTCGCACTTCCTCCACGGTCGGGTTCTGTTCGGCCGCGAGCAAAGCTTGCAGGGCCGTGGCCTGCACCATCGGGTGCGGATCTCGCAGAGCGCGTACGAACTTATCACGGTGCTGGCCGACGGTGAGCTGCTTGAGCATAGCTGCGCGCACCGCCGGGCTTTCGTCGTTGATTCCGGCGAGGCCCTCGGCCACGAGTTCGGGCGTGGGAGCCTTCAAAAGTTGCAGACGGCTGGCTTCGCGGACGGCCTCGCTCGGGTCATTCACCGCCGCGAAGAGGATGCGCCGCCAGCCCAGGTCGGTGCTGGGCACCCAACCGTCCACCACCGCATGGCGCACGGCATGGTCGGGGTCTTGCAGCATCACGCCCAAGATGGCATCGGCGGTGAGGCCGCCCACTTGCTGAATGGCACGGACCGGCTGATACCGTTCCCACCAGGTGCTTTCGCCCAGAGCCTGACCCAGTTGCGGGATGTCGGTGGCTGTCCATTGGCCCGCGAAGGTCGCGGCGGCAAAGGATCGGGCGTAGCCGGGGTTGCGCGGGGCGATGAGGGCCCGCATGGCTTCCGCGCTATTCGGCTGTTCCTTGAGGGCCAGGATGGCCATCGTGTGGATGATCGGGTTCGGGTCCGTCGTCTTGCGGCCGATGAGAGCCACGCCGTCATCCAGCGGGAACTGCCGAATGAATTCCAGCGCCCACGGCCAAAGCGTGGCGTCCTGTCCCGTGAGGATCGAACGCACAACGGGTTCGAGTTGAGTCTCGTCCACGTTTTGCCACGGGCGAGCCGGAGGTGCATAGCGCGGGAGCGGCGCCATGGCGGCGTCATCGGGCACCACGGTCGGCTTCGTGAACTCTACGACGCAGGGTCCGAGGACGCGCGGGTGGACCTGACCTTGAGAAGTCGCGCCGAGCCGAAGCTCCTCAGCCCCCGGGAACTGAGCGAGCGGAATCTTGACCTCGTGCCACTGGCCATCCACCGGAATGCGCTGCTCAAAGAGGTTGTACTGGATGGGGTCGTTGCCGATGGATGTGAGGTCGCGGCTCATCTGCCCGGTGAGGAGCACTTCGCCGACGAGGTTGCCCTCGCCGTTGTAGAGGTGGAGCGCGTAGCGGTCCTCGGGAGTCTCGAACCGCATGTTCATGCGAATGACGCCCTGGCTTTCAGTGATCGTCCCCATGACGACCTCGCCGCGCGGGTAGGGGTCGGTGCGGGTGACGGTGAAAGCATCGGCGGTGCCCGCCTTGGGCACCACCGAGAAGTGGCCCCAGGCGCGGGGAATGGCCTCGGTGGCCGCCGCCACGGGTTGAGGGGTCAGGCCAAGAATCTCGGCGTCGGTCAAGCCCATGGCCCGCTCAGGCAGCCGGTAGACGATGAGAACGCGGTCGGTGCGTTCGAAGTCCTTGATATGACCCACCACGGTGGCATTGGGCCATCGCACGGATACGAGATCTTCATAGCCCGGGCGGACAAAGAGGAAGTGCTGACCACCCAGCGACATCGCCCCGAATTGGCCGAGCATGCCGGGCAGGCCTTCGCCGGCGAATATAACATCTTCTTCACCGGCCATCGCCGCCAAGGTGCGCGTGTTGATGCGCGGGCCGGGGAGAGCGGCATTCGCACCGAGGGCCGCCCACCGCTGACCGACGGGGAACGTGGTGCCCAGCGTGGTGGCGGGGGCGTCGCCGTCAAACGGCTCCCAGGCCGGAACTTCGGCTTCGGTGTACGCC
>CAZVHE010000107.1:7084-8686 GCA_964627705.1 uncultured Chthonomonas sp. | reverse complement strand
GATGTGGATACGTGCCACTCTGTGCGTGTTATCCGGAACCAAGGCGTGCCGATCGGGGCGGTGGCCGTGTTTCACCCGACGATTCACGGGCTGGAAGACGCCCTCGACCAACTCGAAGCCGCCGACGAGGTGCTGGGCCGATTTGTGGCGCAGGCCGAAGCCCGCAACGCCGAAGCCAGCCGCCTGGCCGTGGCCGAATTGCTCTATACCATCGCCGCCAGTGCCCCGGGCACGGATGACGCCGAAACGCTGAGTGGACGCATTTGCCGCGAGACCTTCGCCGCGGTGAACGTGGACCACGTGGCCATCGTGCAGCTGGAAGGCAACCAAGAGAAGCTGCTGGCCCGCGAAGGCGCCGAGTGCCGCATGCTGGACCTGATCGAGTTTCCGGCCGGCTCCGGTTACGCCGGGTGGGTCGCCGCCGGGCGCGAAGAAGTCTGGATTGACGACTGTCTGCACGATAGCCGCGTGGTGGGCCGCGAAGCCCTGAAGCGCCGTGTGGGATCGTTCATCCTCATCCCCTTGCGGAACGCCGAGCGCGTGCTGGGCTACATCAGCGTGGCCACCCACCGCGCCGGCGGCCTGGATGCCCCCACCGTGGGTCACCTGCGAGTCATCGCCGGGGAAACGGCCCGCGCCTTGGACCGCATGAGCGGCCGAGTGCGCGAAACCGAAGGCCTGGCCACCCCCAGCGAACTGCGCAAGTTCATCGCCCAGGCCCCACAAGGCTGTCTCGTCTACCTGGACGTGCCGCGCCGCGACAAGATGATCGAGAAGTACGGCCGCCCCGCCTTTGACCGCGCGATTCGGCAGCTTGCCTTGCGCGTGCGAGCTCTCGTGCCGAGCGGAAGCCTGATCTGCCGCCGCGACGATGGAGACTATATCGTCTTCTTGCGTGGCCAAAACGAAGAGACGGCCCGGGTGTGGGCCAACGAAATCGTGGCCACCGCCGCCCTGGTTCCACTGACGACTCTGGATGGCCGGAACCGAATGCCCATGGCGCTCCGGGCAAAAGTTGCCACTTTGACCCCGCAAAAGGACCGGATTCCTGCATGAAACCCGCGCGAAACGGTATGACTGGTATGTTCACAGGGGCAAAAACAGCCGCGCACCAATTAGGATGGGTGAGCGGGGCTCCGAAGAACCCCGCCCCTCGGGGAGGAGATCAAGGAATGAGACAAAGCCTATCGCGCACGGATGCGCCGCAAGCCGTGGTCAATACCACGCCCACCATTCACCGGGCGAACATGACCCGCGACGCCCAAAGTCGTCTGAAACAATACGACTGGATGGGAGCCCTGGCCCAATGCGAGGAAGTGCTGGCCATGGACCCCCTGCACCTGGGAGCCCTGGAAGTGCAAGCCCAAGCCCTGTGGTTTGGTGCGCGATTCCCGGAAGTGGTGACGGTCACCACCCGATTGCTCCGCCTGAACCCCGGCGAACCCGGGTACCGCTACACGCGGGGCATGGCGCACCTGAGCATGGGCAACCTGAGCGGCGCCCGCCGCGATTTTGAGGATGCCATTGCGCAGAGCCAGGATGAGCAGTTCCGCCAGCAAGTACGGGAAGCTCTGGAAGCCCTGCATGAAGGCCCGGTGGCGC
>CAZVHE010000107.1:0-7059 GCA_964627705.1 uncultured Chthonomonas sp. | reverse complement strand
AGCCCTTAAACTGATCTTCAGCCGCGAAGCCGCTCGGCGGCTTCGGTGCTTTCCCACGGGAAGTGCGCCGGGCCGAAGTGGCCGTTCTTGGCCGTTTCGCGATAGAAAGGCTTGTACAGCCGCACTTGGCGGCCGTCTTCGGTCACGTCTTCGTAGCCGAAGTGGCTGGCGTCGCGCAGACCCAAGTGCTTGGCGATGCCCGCCGGGCTCATGTCGAAGGCATTCATGATGCGCGTGCGGATTTCGGCGTGGGGCACCTTCTCGGTGCCGTAGGTTTCCACGTTCACGCTCACCGGTTGGGCCACCCCAATGGCGTAGGCCAGCGTGATCACGCACCGCTCGGCCAGGCCGGCGGCCACCACACACTTGGCCACGTGGCGCGCCATGTAGGCCGCGCTGCGGTCCACCTTGGTGGGGTCCTTACCGCTGAAGGCACCGCCCCCGTGCGAGCACAGCCCGCCGTAGGTGTCCACGATGATTTTGCGGCCGGTGAGGCCGGTGTCGCCCCACGGCCCGCCCTGCACAAATCGGCCGGTCGGGTTGATGTGGTAGATGATCTCCTGCTTGTGGTAATCCGAGTACTCGGCCAGAACCGGCTTGATGATGTGCTCTTGCACGATCTCTTCCACCGCCTTCTGCGTGAGGTGCGGCGCGTGCTGCTGGCTCACGACCACCGTCTGGATGCGCTCGGCAAAGCCGTCTTCATAGATCACCGAGACTTGCGCCTTCATGTCCGGGCGCAGGCCAAGGCTGGGGTGCTTGCGGCGCACTTCGGCGGCCCGGCGGGAGAGCGCGTGGGCCACGCTGATCGGCAGGGGCATTAGCTCGGGGGTTTCGGTGGTGGCGTAGCCAAACATCATGCCCTGGTCGCCCGCGCCACCCGTGTCCACGCCCATGGCGATGTCGGGGCTCTGCTCTTGCACGGCCAGCATCACGCCGCAGGTGCGACCGTCCATCCCCAAATCGGTGTCGTTGTAGCCCACCTCGTTGATGGTGCGGCGGACGATGTCGGCCATCGGCACGTAGCCGTCCATCGTGAGTTCGCCGGCAATCACGCACAGGCCGTGCGTGACGAGCGTTTCGATGGCGACGCGCGCCTGGTTGTCCTCGGCGAGGATGGCGTCGAGCAACGAATCCGAAATCTGGTCGGCGAGCTTATCCGGATGGCCTTCGCCGACGGATTCTGAGGTGTAGATGTGGGTGAGGGACATTGCCGTCAGGCCGGAAGGGTACCCCTGGGGTCCGGCGGGGCCGGGGGCAGGCCCGCTACGCGCCGGAACTCTTGGCCCCCCAGCGTGGTTGGGGTGAACATGGCCAAAGTTCTTGCGGGCTTCCTTGCCATCGTCCTGAGTGGGGGCGCCCTCGCTCTTTCCCTGCCGCTCTTTGGGTGGTCCGCGCTGGGGTTTGTGTGCCTTGTGCCGGTGCTTTGGCTGGCGCGTGGGGTCGGATTTCTGCGAGGCTTCTTGGTGGGGGCTGGCGTGGCGGCGGTGGCCGCCTGGGTCAGTACCTCTCCGTGGCAGTCCGAACCCGCGCTGGGGGACGGCACCTTTAACTGGAACTACGTGGCGTTCTTCTTGTTTGGAACGGTGATTTCTCTGTTCCTCGGGATCTTTGCGGAGGTCAAGTCGTTCACTTGGCGCACGGTGCTGGGGCTCGCTTGCGTGGGCATTCTCCTGGAGGGCATCACCTTCATTCGCATGCCGGCGCAGATGGCGCTCTCTCAGTTTGCGAACCCGGCGGCTCTCGCGCTGGCTTCAGTCACCGGGATTTGGGGTGTTTCTTGGCTGATGTGGCTGGCGAATTTTGCCTGGTTCGCTCCGCTGGCTTCGCGGCAGCGCTGGATCGCGGGGGCATCGGTGGCGGCCCTGGCCTTGTGGGGGCAGTGGGGCACGGTGCAAGCCCACGCTCGGATGCATGAAGCCCATTTGGTGCGGAGCCACGCTCCCATTGGGTTGGTGCAAACCCCGCAGGTCGGGGCGGATGCGCTCCTGCGAGTGCAAGCGCCCTTGGGTGCCGTTTCGCCCCGTTGGGTGGTATGGCCGGAGGTCAGCGTGACAACGTTCGACCATGACTCTCTCCGGGACTTTGCCCGGTCGGAGAACGGCTGGCCCATCGTCACCTCGTACCTCGATGATCACCAACCTCTCCCGCACAATGCGGCGGCGGTTTTCTCTAAGTCAGGAACCTCCGCTCCTTATCACAAGCGACACCCCTTTGGAGACGAAGCCAAGCTTGTCACCCCGGGCACCACGGCTCAGGTGGTGGCGGTGAAATCCGAGAATGTGGGCCTCAATATCTGCTTTGACTCGTGTTTCCCGTGGACGATGCGCGACACCGTGCGCGAAGGGGCCGATGTGATTGCCTTGCCCACGCTGGACCCGGTTTCGCCCAACGGATTCATCCAGGCGGGGCATGCCGCCTTCACCCCGTTCCGCTCGGCCGAACTGGGGGTGCCGATTGTGCGGAGCGAGGCCACCGCGTGGAGCATGGTCACCGACGCCTCCGGGCAGATTACGGGCTTGCTGCCGACCGGCCACGAAGGTGTGCTGGCGCGGCCCCTGCCCGCCCCCTGGCGCACCACCGTTTATCGCGTGCTGGGCGACTGGTTCGTGGGCGCAGCCCTTTTGGGATTTCTCTTATTCATCCCGACGGCCCGGCGCACGCCCAAATCTTGACCCGCCATTAACACGCGGCGCGTAACGTAAGCGGCATGACGCGTCGTCAGTTTCTGCATGGGGTGGCAGCCGCCGGGGCCGCCACTATGCTCCCGGCCCGCATATTCAGCCTGCCCACTACCCCCGGCATGGAAATCATCCGCACCGCCACCGACCGGGTGGAACTGCGCCTCCCCTCAGGCCAGCGCCGGTTCCGCATTCTGCAACTGACGGACACGCACTTCGGCACTAACTCCGCCGCCAATCGCGCCAAGGATGCCGCCAGCCGCGCCCTCATCCGGCAGATGCACCACGCCCACCAGCCGGACCTCCTCTTCCACACCGGTGACTTTGTCAACAACGACAAGGAGAACCCGGTGCACGCCGCGTACGACTTTATGAACGACCTCGGCACCCCCTGGGCGCTGGTCTACGGCAACCACGACCACCCCAACGGCAAGCCCGGCCAACTCTCGCTCGATGAACTCGCGAAGCGCCAAGAGAACTCGATTTCCGGCTGGGCCAGCCGGGGTGGCAACGAGCGCGATTACTGCTGGCGCGCCGAGCTGGTGCAGAACGGCGAAACCCTGGCCAGCCTCTTTGCCTTCAACACCGGCGACCCGCAGACCGGCATGATCATCAACCCCTCGCAGACCGCGTGGTTCCTGCGCCAAATGGAAGAGGATCGCCGGGCCGGCCTCGACCATCCCATCTTTGTTATGCAGCACATCCCCACCGTGGAGTTCAAGACCGTGTACGATCAGAACCGGGCGGTGGGCCGACGCGGGGAAGACGTGTGCTATGAGCTAGACAAGGGCGAGATCTTTGGCCATTTCCAGGCCAGCGGGCGTGTGCGGGCGATCTTTGTCGGGCACGACCATGTGAACGACTACGTCGGCGACTACGAAGGCATCAAGCTGATTTACGGCAAGTGCAGTGGCTATAGCGGGTACGGCGACTGGCAGAGGGGAGGCCGATTGATCGACATTGACTGCGGCACCGCCCGGGGCCGCACCCGCGTGGTGCTGGGGCCGAACATGCAGGAAGCGCCCGAGTGGCGCGTGACCATGCAAGAGACGGACGCGGGTTAAGTCGCGAGCTGACCCGCGTCCAAGTTAGGCGCCGATAGCCGCCAGCCAGCCGCGCAGGTTGTAATAGCTGGTGACCCGGGTGATGAGGCCATCTTTGACCTCGAAAAACGCCGCCGCCGGGATACTGTACGTCTGCCCGGTGGCGGGCGGCAGGTTGCCGTCCGTACTCAGATAAGTGCCCGAGCAAGTGAACTCCGCCGCGCCGCGGGTGCCGTTGCAGAACACCACCAGGTCGGTGATCTGCTCGCGGTAGCAGGTGTCCATGTGGGTCTTGAACTTGCGGAACGCCTCGCGGCCGACCTCCGTGCCCCCTTCGTTGATGTCATGCACGACGTCTTCGCTGAGGGTGGCCAGCATGCCCTCGAGGTCATGGGCGTTGAAGGCGTCAAAGTAGGCGCGGATCGCGCGTTCGGTGTCGTTCATGGGCTTAGTTTGGCTTAGCCCGTGCTTCACCCGCCGAGACCGCCGTTATTATCGTTTTGAGGGCTTTCGTGATAATAACGGTCCGGGATGCATCGATTTATTGACTCCTGGTGATCATAAGACGCGGGCTTCAGGCGCTCTCAACCCGGTGGATCGACCCTCATCCTTGGCGAAAGCCGGAGTGGCCGATCCATCTCCACCCCACATGTATCGGATCATTCATCTTTTCGATACATTGAGGAGATGCCGTCGAGGAACTGTTCAGCTCTTGCTTGTCGAAGCTAAAACTGGTCGGTCATGAACATCCGCACCGGATGCGGCAGGCCGCGCGTCATCAGCAGCAGCTCTTCCTTCTGGTCACTCAGCAGCAACCCCAGATCCGCTGCCACCTGCCCCAGTCCGTACCAGCGCGTCCCCGTGGGCACCGGCCAAAGGGCGGCCGGGTGCGGGCTCACCACCTCGCGCACCAGGTTGCCCTCCAAGCAGATGTAGCCTTCCCCGAACGACTCGCACGGGCGGGGGAACCAGTGCCAATACCGCCAGCGCCGCTCGTCGCGCACCACCCAGCGCTCATCCCGCGCCGCCCACTGCGCATACAGCCGGTGGATATCCAGCGCCGACAGCAACTCCCCTCGACTCCCGGGGTCGCACGGCACGGCGCCGGATATGACCCGGTCCGTGGTGGCAAACCCGAACCTTGCGTAAAGCTCTTCCTGGTGGGCAAACAGCATGGCCGGCCCCTCGCCTTGCCGCGCCGCTTCATCCAGCACGTGCATCAGCAGGTGCCCGGCGTAGCCCTTTCCTCGGTCCTCTTGCCGCGTGGCCACCCCCGCGATGCCGATCGCCCGCCCCCATCCGAACTGCATCGGCGTGGTCGTCAGGATGGACCGCATCTGGTGGTTTTCAAACAGTGCCCACTTGCGGTTTAGGTCAAACATCGGGTCGGCGTAGAACGCCTGCCGCGCCCGACTGATATCCAGGTGGAAGGCCCCCGCCAGCAGCCGCAAAAAGGCGTCCGCTTCGTTTGGCTGGATGGGTCGGCAGATCATGATCCACTCGCCCGGCCGATGATGAGGGTAACGCGCACGCGTTCGGGCGAGAGGCTCACGCCCTCGGGCGAGACCAACTTCACATCAAACGACTTGTCGGCTTTGAGGTCGGTGATGTCAATCGGCTCCGTCAGTACGCCGCTCTGGCGGGCCATCAGGTCGGGTTCGCCACTGGCCAGGGCCATGTTCGGGGTGATCGTGTACGACTTGACCTCGTACCCAAAGGCCAGCTGCCCCTTGGTCCGCAGCTGCACGAAGAGGTTGCGACTGGTGGGCGCGGTGAAGATGACCGGGCTAACCGTAACCTGCTTGGGCTCAATACTCACCCCCGCCACCGGGCGGCGCGAGGCATCCAATGCTTCCAAATCTAAGGCATAGGCACCTTTGGGTTGGGCGTCTTCCAGGTTCAAAATCGCGCGCACGTGCGCCACTTGCTCCATCATGCTGGCGGGGCCACTCACCGTGACCTGCATGGGCTGGAAGCTCGCACCCCCATAGGAATAAAGCGGCGAGAGGCTGCCCACCGGCTCCAGCTCCACATCAATGCGCTTGACGGTGCGCTCTTCCACCGTGATGCGAATCACGGGGTCGCGGGCCGTGACCCGCACATTGGCGCGGCTGGGCACGTTCAGACGCACCGCATATTCGCCTTCGCCGAGCTCAGCGCGAGTCATGGAAACGCTCGCTTCCACCTGGCGCGTATCAAAGGCGCGGAGTTCTTCTTCGGTGCCCGTGGCCAGCAGCAGCACCGAGCTCGGCACCTCGCGAGCGGCAAACTTGGGTTCCAAGCCCACCACCTGCAGGGGCACGCTGAATTCGCGCTCGCGCTCGATCTTGTCGCCGGGCTGAACTTGCAAGTAAAGGCCCAATGCGACCAGCAACGAGGCGATGAGCAGCCAAGCGTCGGATCGTCTCATGCGTCTCCTCCTCCCGATTCTTCTCCGGATTCTTCTACGATGCGCTTGGTGCGGCGGAACGACCGGCGGCGCGTGGCTTCGGTCTCGGTGGTTAGCCCCTCGGAGAGGAGTTGCAAAAGCTCTTCCGGCGACTTCACCGGCGTGAGGATCCCCGCTCGGGCCACTGTGATTTCGCCCCGCTCCTCACTCACAATCACGACCAAAGCGTCCGAGTGCTCCGTCACACCCACCCCGGCCCGATGGCGCATATGGTATTCGGCGCGGATGGCTGGGTTATCGCTCAGCGGCAGTTGGCAGGCCGCCGACACGAGCTCATCCTGGCGCACAATGATCGCCCCGTCGTGAAGCGGGTTGCCAGCGTAAAAAATGGACTGCAACAGGGGCGCCGAGACCACGGCGTGCAGGGGCACCCCGCTGCGGATTTCGGCATCCAATTGGCGGCTACGGTCAATGACGATCAATGCCCCGGTACGGGATTGAGCCATGGCCTGCGCCGCCACGGTGATCTCCTCAATCGTCGTGCCCCGGGCCGCGCCTTCACCGCCCACCAAGCGGTCGCTGAGCCCGCCGATGCGGGCAAACCCCTCGATGGTTTGTCGTAGTTCTGGCAGGAAAAGAATCACCAATGCCACCGGGCCGAGCAGCGTGGCCTTATCCAGCACCCAGTGCAACGTGCGCAAACCCAGGACATCGCTGGCCAGCAACGCGACGAGGAAGACGAAGACCCCAAAG
The DNA here is from genome assembly GCA_964627705.1 of uncultured Chthonomonas sp. GTDB lineage: Bacteria > Armatimonadota > Fimbriimonadia > Fimbriimonadales > Fimbriimonadaceae > JAHBTC01. The sequence continues at coordinate 193 of CAZVHE010000107.1, read as the reverse complement.
AGGATGCGCCAGGCGCGGGTGCCGCGCACGAGCTTGAGAAGCCGCCAAATGAGGTAGGCGACCAGCAACACATCCAGGATGTTGATGACCGCTTGGGGCCACGGTTCACCCAGCGTGCTCAAGCGACGCAGGAATTCATCACGCAAGGAACTAGCCTCATTCTAGCCAAGAAACTCCCCGCCGGGCAGGGATT
>CAZVHE010000106.1:0-8715 GCA_964627705.1 uncultured Chthonomonas sp. | reverse complement strand
GCGACGACCGCTGGGTGATTGACCCCATTGATGGCACCAAGAGCTTCATCAGCGGGGTTCCGCTTTACAGCACCCTGCTGAGCTATGAAGTGGCCGGGGAGCCGGTGCTGGGGGTGTGCATCTTGCCCGCGCTGGGGCAGGCCGTGTGGGCAGAGCGCGGGGCCGGAGCGTACTGGGACGGCGTGCCGATCCGCGTGCGGGCGCAAGGCGAACTGAACCGAGCTGTTCTGGCCTGCGGGGGCCACCGCAGCCTGCTGGGGCAGGGGCGCATGGAAGGTTTTCTTGACCTGGTGCCGCAAGTGCTGGCCACGCGCACGTGGGGTGATGCCTACGGCCACGCCATGGTGGCAGCCGGGCGAATTGACGCCATGATCGACCCCGTGGTAGCGCGGTGGGATATCAGCGCGATGGCCGTGATTGTCCGGGAAGCGGGCGGCTTGTTTACTGATTTTGAAGGGAATGAGGAGCTGGCCGACGAAGCCATCAGCGCCAGCCCCGACCTGCACCGACATATCCTCGAGGCGTTCCGCGCGTGAGGGTGATGGGCGTAGATTTTGGAGGGACCCGCATTGGGTTGGCCGTGATGGATGCCCGCTTTGGCATTGCCAGTGCCCGCCCCGCGCTCATGGCCAGTGGCACTTTGGCGCTGGATGCCGATGAGATTGCCAAGCGGATGGGCAAGGAAGAGTGCGAACTGGCGGTGCTGGGCTTGCCCCTGGCGGCGGGGGAAGAAACCAAGATGAGCCGCATTGTGCGGATGCTGGGCGACCGGCTGGCCGAGCGCGGCGTAAAAACGGATTACGAGGACGAAGCCCTGACAAGTTTTGAATCGGAACGAGAGATGGAAGCCGCCGGATTGAAAGCCTCGCAGCGCCGCAAAATGGTGGATGGCGAGGCTGCAATCCGGATTCTGGAGCGGTGGTACGAGCGACAAGGAGGTGCCGCACATGGCTAAGAAGGGCAAGGCTCTGCTCGTCGTGGGCTTGGCGGCCCTCGTCATCGGGGCCGGCGCCGTGGGTTACGCGGGTCAGGCGCTCAGGCCGATGCCCACCGGCCCGAGCAAGTACGTGCGCTATGAAACCGCTGCCAGCCTCGCGCTCATCTTCCACGACCTGGAACAGCAAGGCATCGTGCGCGATGGGCGCGCGGCCCGGGTGTATGCACGGCTGAAGGGTGCGCCCCAGCCCATTGCCCCCGGCACGTATCAGGTGGCCCCGGGCATGACGGTGGACCAGATCATTGCGGCCCTCAAAAAACCGGTGCAGCGCATGGTGCGCATCCCGGAAGGGCACTGGATCAGCCGCGTGGCTGAGCGCCTCGAGAAAGAAGGCGTGTGTGGGGCCGCGGAATACATCGCTCTGGCGAACCAGCCGGAACTCTTTGAGGGCATGGTGGACTTTCCGCTGCCTAAGGACTCGCTGGAGGGCTACCTCTATCCCGACACTTACGACTTGCCGCCGCTCATCGGCGCGAAGGACGTCGTGGCCCGCCAACTCAAAGCGTTTGAACGCAAGGCGTGGCCTTTGCTGAAGGAGGCCAAGGACCCGCACCGTGTGCTGACCATTGCGAGCATGGTGGAACTGGAGGCCGCCCTGGATAAGGAGCGCCCCATCATTGCCGGCGTCATTGAGAATCGCATCAAGAAGGGGATGACGCTCGACATTGACGCGACGGTGCTCTATGCCGAAGGCAAGTGGCGGGTTTTGGGGCCGGGCGAGGTGCGGAAGATCAAATCACCTTACAACACCTATTTGAACCGAGGCCTACCGCCCGGGCCGATCGGATCGCCGAGCGAGGCCAGCATCAAAGGGGCCATGAACCCGGCTTCCCACCCTTGGCTGTTCTATGTCGCGCGGCCCGACCGCAGCCACACCTTTACCAGCACCTACGCCGAACACAAGGCGGCGATTGTGCGGAACCGAGCTGAGTTCAAGAAGCAGGAGGCGGAATGAGGCACGAGCCGGGTCATTACGCCCGCGAGGCAATGCCGCAGGGCCTGCGGCGCTTTGCCCCGCTGAGCGCTCACGCCAGCCTGCTGGACTTGGACCTGGAGATGTACCGCACCCACGGCAAGCGCGTGCTGCTGCTGGATATGGACAACACGGTGGTGCCGTGGCGCACCCACGAGGTGCCGGATGAAGTGCGTGAGTTCTTGCGGCGGGCGCAAGACTTGGGATACAAGATTTGCGCGGTGAGCAATACCAGCCGTATGGACCGGTTGCGGGAGATCTGCGGGGACCTCGGGATTGAGCACGTGCGGGCGCGCAACAAGCCGAGCCGCCGGATGTTTGTGCAAGCCCTGCGCTTGTTCCAGGCCGAGCCGCACGAAGCCCTGATGGTGGGTGACCAGCTGATGACCGACGTGCTGGGGGCCAACCGGGCCGGGATTGACGCGATCTGGGTGGCACCAATGAGTAACAAGGAGTTCATTGGCACCAAGATCAACCGGATGGTGGAGTCCGTGGTCGGCCGCTTCTTGTATCGCTATTTTCAGCCTTCGGTGGCGTTCGGGGTGGCTCCGAAGCGCGAAGGTCTCTTTAAGCACCAAGTGGTGAAGGAGTTCCTGAAGTTCGGGATCGTGGGCGCAACGAGCACGGCTTTGGACTGGGGACTGCACTACCTGCTGATGTACAAGGCCACCTGGGGTGGTCAGCTCCTGAGCGAAGTGGTGGGGGCCTGGATGCTGGGCATGGTGAACCCCGGCGCGGTGGCGACCGAGAAAGCCCTGAGCGATGCCGCCTACGCGCCGCTCAAGATTCTGCCGGTGCTGATTGCGATTTTCAACGGCTATTACTGGAACAGCAAGTGGACGTTCCGGGTGGCCGAGCGCACCCTGCAGGCGAAGCTGATTTCGCGCTTCTACATCGTGGCATTGGCGGCGATGATGGTCAACCTTGTGGTGAGTACGTCGGTCAAGATTGCGGTGCATGGCTCGGCGCAGAAGGCGTTTTGGGTGGCCTCGTTTGTCGGCATGATTGTGGCGGCGTTTGTGAACTTTATCGGGCAGCGGCAGTGGACCTTTCGCGATACGAAGCGGTCGTCGTAGACGATTGGCGGGCGGCTCCGGCGGCGGATTACGCGGTGCTGGGCGATCCGGTGGCGCACTCGCTTTCGCCCCGCTTGCATACCTGGGCGTACTCCGTGCTGGGCTTGGAGCGCTCGTATGTGGCCATTCGGGTTGCGCCGGGTGAAGTAGGCGAAGCGCTGGATCATCTGCGAGCCCTCGGTTATCGAGGGGTGAATGTGACCGTGCCGCACAAGGCGGAGGCGTTTGCGTGGTGCCAGAGCCACGACGAGTGGGCGACCCGCGTGGGCGTCGTCAACACCATTGATTTGCGCACCCGGCACGGAGCCAACACCGATGCGCCGGGGTTCCTAGCGAGCCTGATGGGGGTGGCGGTGGGCCGCGCTTTGGTGCTGGGAGCGGGGGGTTCCGCCGTGGCCGTCGTGCGGGCTTTGGAGTGTGCCGGATGGGACGTGACGGTGTGGGCGCGGCGGCCGGAGGCCGCGCAGGCCCTGGGCGTAGGGGTTGCGTCTACCCTGGGCACCGAAGGGTTTGACCTGGTGGTGAATGCCACCAGCGCGGGGCTGGTTGGGGAGACGCTGCCGGTGGAGTGGCAAGGGCAGGGGCTGGCCTATGATCTGGTCTACGGCGCGGCGGCGCGGCCATTCTTGGAGGCAGCGGAGCAAGCCGGGTGGGCAACGCAAGATGGCCTCCCGATGCTCATCCACCAGGCGGCGTTGGCGCTGGCCCAGTGGGAAGGGTGTGAACCGCCCGTGGCGGCGATGCAGTGCGCCGTGCGGCCGGTGCCTTACTCGCGCGAACACCAGGCGGTGATCCGAGGCCACCTTCAGCGCGGCCAACTGGTGGTGGTGCCCACGGAAACGGTCTTCGGCCTGGCGGCGAACGCTCTCGACCCGGAGGCGGTAGCGCGCATCTTTGCGGCTAAGGGGCGCCCGGCCGATAACCCGCTCATCGTCCACGTGCGGGACGTGGCGCAGGCGCAGAGATTAGCCACCGAGTGGCCCGACCTCGCGCAGAAGCTGGCGGACGCATTCTGGCCCGGACCGTTGACGATGGTGCTGCCCAAGCAGGCGCAAGTGCCCGCCATCACGACGGCGGGGCTGGATTCGGTGGCCCTGCGTTGCCCGCGCCACCCGGTAATGCAGGCACTCTTGGCGGACCTCGATTTTCCGCTCGCGGCTCCCAGCGCCAACCTTAGTGAGAGCCTTAGCCCTACGACATTGGATGACCTAGAGCCACGGCTCACCCGGCGCGCGGCGGCGGTGCTCCAAGGCGAGCCCACCGAGTTCGGCATTGAAAGCACGGTGGTGAGAGTCACGCCCGACGGCGTGCGCCTGTTGCGGCCCGGGGCCATCAGCCGCTCCGAGATTGAAGCCGTGGTGGGCGAGCTCATGGCCAACGATCCGGAAGAAAAGGCCAGCCCTGGCCTCCGCAAACGCCATTACGCCCCCCGGACTCCCATCCATTTGGTGGATCAGCTCGACGCCTCCGTTGCCGGCTTGGTCATTGGAAATGCAGCGAACGGGCCGCACCAAGTCGCTATGCCCGCCGAGCCCTATGCCTACGCCCAAAGGCTATACCGCGAGTTGGCACGCCTCGACCGTGGGGGCCACGAGGCGATCTTCATCCAGCGCCCGCCCAACACCCCCGAGTGGGAAGCCGTCCACGACCGTCTCAACCGAATGGTGGGTTAGAGCAACTCGCCGCCGGGACCCCGCCGTCGGATGAGCTGGTAATCGCTATCGAACTCCAGCCACACCTGCGGCGGGTCGGTCATCCCCAATGCCCGGCGCGGATTGAGCGAACACGCCCGGATCGCCACCTCGGGGCCAAAGTCTTCGGCGAGATTCTGGAAACATTCCAGCAGGCTCACTGCGCTCCCCGCCAATGTGTTGGTGTTGATAAGCCGCACCGACCCCCGCGTGATGATGCAGTCGTAGCCCCACATCTGCAACGTGGCTCCGTTGGGCATACCTGTGGCCCGGGTGCCATCGCTGACGGCCAGAACCTTGTCCTCCGGCTTACACTTCAACAATAAACTGGCGGCGTCACGGGCCACATGCAGGCGGTCATAGATCAGTTCGGTGGTCATACCATCGTTACTCAAGGCATAGCCTAAGGCGCCCGCCTCTCGATGGTGCAGTCCCCGCATCGCATTGTAGGTGTGGGTGGCGTGCGTCATCCCGAACTCGAACCCCTGCCGGGCTTCTTCGTAAGTGGCATCGGTGTGGCCCATGCTCACCGTCACGCCTCGCTTTTGTAGCCGGAGAATGAGGTCCACCGCGCCGGGGAGTTCGGGGGCCAGGGTGACCAGCCGGAGGCGCGGGTCGTCCAGAATCTCGTCCCATTCGCTCTCGCCCGCCGGTGGGGCGGCAATGGCCGACTTCGGCTGCGCCCCGGGATAGTTGGGGCTGATGAACGGACCTTCCAGGTGGAATCCCTTGATCATCGGGTGCTCGGGCAGGTTCGCCAAAGCACGCTTGATGTCGTCCGCCGAGGCGGTCACGGTGGTGGGGAGCAGAGCTTCGTAGCCGCATTTCGCCAAACGGTTGAGCCAGCGTTCGTAATCGGGCGGCTGGGCATCCATCACGTCCACTCCGAACCCGCCGTGGATGTGGAGATCCACAAATCCAGGCACTAGGAGCGCAGTGGGGGGCTTGCTGATGCGCGTGAACTCCGGCGGCGAGGCCTTGAAGTTCACCTCGTAAGTCGCGAGCCCTTCCGGCCCGAGCGCATCATAAATTCCTGTCATTTTTGGCTCTTAGAGACCTCGCTGGTATCCATCCCTCCCCTTTTTGACGATACCGTCTAGTTCCATCATCGTCAACTCGGCCAGCACCAAGGGAGCGCTGAGGCCAGTTTGGCGCACAATCGCCTCGGTCAGCATGGGTCCCCCGTTGAGGCAGGTGAGGATGGCTTGCTGAGTTTCGGAGAGATCATCGCCTTCTTCTGGCGGCAGGGGCTGAATCATGCCTCCGCCCAGGGCTTCCACCACTTGCATGGGGTGCTCCACCAGCGTCGCTCCGTCGCGGATGAGGCCGTGGCTACCCCGGAAGGCCGGGCTCGTGATCGGCCCGGGGACCACAAACACATCTCGCCCCAAATCCAGGGCCGCCGCTACGGTTTGCAAGGCCCCGGATTGCGCGGGGGCTTCTACCAGCACCACCGCCTGCGACAGACCCGCGATGAGGGGATTCCGAGCGGGGAAATTGGAAGGGAACGACGGCGTGCCGAAGGGGAAGGGGCTCACCCGCGCGCCGCCAGTGGCCTCCATCTGCGCGAACATGCCTTTGTGCACGGCGGGGTAGGCCACGTCGGGGCCGGTGCCCATCACCGCTACGGTTCGCCCGCCCGCGGCTAAAGCCCCTTTGTGCGCTTGGGCGTCAATCCCCAAGGCGCCTCCGCTGAGTACGGTGAACCCCTGCTCGGCCAGTCCCTTGCCAAAGAATTCGGCCACGGCCAGGCCGTAGCTGCTGGCCTTGCGCGTACCGACAATGGCCACCATCGGGGTGAAGAGGGCGGAGGCATCACCGCGCCCAAAGAGGCAGAGGGGCGGGGACTCCATCTCGCGCAGGCCATCAGGGTAATCGGCGGGCTCCCAGATCCAGCCCCCTTGTTCGAGGGCGCGGTCAACCAGGCCCAGGTCGGCTTGGTTTAGGCGGCGCAAGGCCTCGGCGGGGAGGTTGGGCCAGGCACGCAGGGTTGCCAGCGGGTTCAGGGTCGGGTCCTGGCGCAACGTGCCTACGATGGACTGCGCCAGATAACGAGAAACTCCCGCCACCCCTAAGGCTTGCCAAAAAGAGGGCGGGAGCAAGTTTCTCTTCTCTTGAGTCTGAGGACGGAGCGAGCTTAGCCGCCGCCGTTCCCGCGGCCGCGACCACCGCCGCCGTTCCCGCGGCCGCCGCCACCCGAGCCCGCACCCGGACCAGTGTTACTAGTGCCTTGGTTGCTTGCCGGGGGAGCCAGGCTGACGTCTGCCACCACCACGAAGGTCTTCTTAATCTCGTTGCCGAGCCAGTCGGAGGCACTGACGACGATTTCTTGGCGACCGTTGGAGAGCGGCGGGTTCGGAGCCGAGTTGCCGATGACCACGAACAGACGTCCGTCCGGCGTCAGCACATGCTGGTACTTGCGACCATTGATGGTCACGTTCACGCTTGCCGAGTTGAGACCGGAACCGAAGTCTGCGATGTTGAAGAGGAAGTTGAGCGGCGGGCGGGCCCAGATGACTTCGCCCGAACCCGGCCACTGCATTTCCACGAACGGCGCTGTAAGGTCAACGCCGAGGTTCTTATCGAAGTTGAGGATGCTGCCATCACGCGCCATGACGATGAGCGAATCGCCCATGCCGATGGCCGGACCCGAGGCGGCGACGTAGTCCACCTTGGTCTCGTCATCGTCGGCACCGCCAGCTTGGCCGCCACCATCATCACCAGCACCAGCACCCGCGTTACCGCCGCCGCCTCCACCGGCACCCCGGCCGGCACCCGGGCCGGTCGGAGCGTTCGGATCCGCCGTCACCGGAGGCATCGGAATACGATAGGTGAACACCAGTTGCTCTGTGACGGGGTCAATCACGTTGACCGAGCCGTTGACGCCGTTGGTGATGAACATCTTGCCGACAAAGGAGGGCGACGTGGCCGGGGGAAGTTGTGTGCGCAGTTTCGGACCCGTCACCGGGCGACCGTTGTCGCGATTCAGGATCTGCACGGTGCCATCGGCGGCCACCACACCCACATAGTCTTCGTTGACGGCCGGGGAGTAGACCAGGTCTTCACCCACATTGCTCTGCCAAGCCACGCGGCCATTGCTGGATCGGATGGCCACGGCGTAGGAACCCGAGTTCACATAGATCGTGCCTTCGAACACCACGGGCGGCGTGGTGCGCGAAAAGCGCTCGAGGCGCTGCTGCCAATCCACGCGGCGGCTACCTGGATCGAAGGAGGTCAGTTGACCGGCTTCGGAAACGTAAACCAGCGAGCTGCCCGCGACCGCGAATTGGCCACTGTGGCCCCCCGGCAGGTCAAAGGCTTCGCCATCGACGGCCCCGGTGCTACCATTCAGGACCACCATGCGCCCGCCTTCCAGCGGCACGGCCACGGAGTTGCCCACCACACGGGGCGTGCCCAGGATGCCAAATGGGCTTTGGTAAACCCACATTTCCGCGCCCGTCACGCGATCCACGGCGTAGACGTTTCGGTTATCGGCGGCGGCCACCATCATGTTGCCGCTCAAATGCGCGCCAGTTCGGAAGTTAGCCTGGATCGGTGCTCCGGCCGGGTAGCGCCACAGTTGCCCGCCCGTTTCCCGGCTGATGGCATACATGCGATTGCCGACCGCCGCGTAGATCACGTCGGCGTCCATCATGGGCGATCCGCTCGGGACCACGGAGGTCGAGCCTGACCAGCGCCAAGCGAGAGGAGCCGGGCCGTCGAAGTCCGCGTGCGCCGCACCGACCGCCATGAGGCCAAGAAGAAGGGTTGTCCACCGCATAAGTCGTCTCGTCCGCAAAGCAGACTTACCCGTGAGAATACCGAGGTGAGTCCTGCCTTGTCTACCGAGGGTACTGACGTGTGACGGGCCTACCCGATTCATGGGCCTGCAGGGCGTGGGGTATATTGACGGCTCGCGGGCCTATAGCTCAGTTGGTTAGAGCGCACCCCTGATAAGGGTGAGGTCACTGGTTCGAA
>CAZVHE010000105.1:0-8784 GCA_964627705.1 uncultured Chthonomonas sp. | reverse complement strand
CTCGAGTCCAATCCGCTTCGGCGGGCAGAGGATTCTCGATGAAGGGTCGGATCAACCGCAACCACTGCATGCGGGCGCGGGTTTCCATCACGATATTGACCGTCGCCAGCGCGCCGAAGTATTCGCCCAGTTCCTGGTTGACTTGAATGAGGTTGAGGCAACGCTGCTCAAACTCCGCCAGACCTTCCTGGCAGCGGTCGATCAATGCCAGCCGATCAGCCGGTGACAAACACTCCAAGAAGAAGAACCGCAGCCGAATCCAGTCCACGGTGTGGGCGATATCACCCATTTCAATCTCCGGCCCCACCCAATTTTGTAAGACCTCTCGCCCCGCCTCGGTGATGGTGATGCTGTTGTCTTCGGCTTGATGGACAAAGCCAAACTTGACCAGACGCGCCACCACGGAATATGCCGTGCCCGCTCGGGATCGGTAATAAGTGGATTCCGAGGCTGCCAGCTCCTTCATCACGGCGTACACGGTGCAGGGCCCCCGTAGCCAGGTGAGCCCGAGGATGGTCATTTCGACGTTCGATAGTTTTCTTGGCAATGAACCCTCTATTGTGCCCGGAATGCGTCCCCTAGTGACCAATGAGCGCACAATAGCCTTCCGCGGCGAGCACACCTCGAAGTGGCAGCCCGTACTGACCCACAATGAGCCACTTGCATTGGCAAGCGGACTTTGCTTTTTTGGTCTTGACCGGGCAGGGATTCGGCTAGACTCCGGTTGATGTCTGCATTTCTCTCGTGCATGCTAGCGGCGGCGGTGCTCAGCCCAGCCCCGGCGGCACCAATCCAGCAAAGCGGATCGCAACCCGTGCCGGATGCCATCACCAAGCACACCATCCAGTTGCCGACGGGTCCGCTCAGCTATACCGCCCACGCCTCGATGATCGGACTCGGCCCCGAGGGGGCTCCGGATTGCCACATGTTCTATGTGGCGTACACCAAGGACGGCGCGGACTTGGGAACCCGCCCGGTGACGTTCGCCTTCAATGGCGGGCCGGGGAGTTCCACCATGTGGTTACACATGGGTTCGCTCGGCCCGAAGCGCGCGCCGATGAACGACGACGGCAGCCTGCCCAAGCCCCCCTACCAGGCCGTAGACAACCAAGAAACCTGGCTGGACTTCACCGACGTGGTGGTCATTGACGCCCCCGGCACGGGCTACAGCCGCCTGGCGAATGCCGCCGCTGGCCCCCGCTACTTTGGTGTCAATCAAGACATTCAAGCCTTCACCAACTTCATTCGACTGTGGCTGACCAAGCACCAGCGCTGGAATTCACCTCTCTTTGTGGCGGGCGAAAGCTACGGCGGCATCCGGGGTTCGGGTCTCAGCGCCAGCCTGCTCCGCGCGGGGATTGCCATTCACGGGTTCATCAGCATCTCGGGCACCAGTAGCTATCACACCCTGCGCAGCATGCGCGGCAACGATGTCACGTACATCGGCTTTTTGCCCTCACTGGCCACGACGGCTTGGTATCACAAGCGGCTGGATCGACGCTTTACCAGCGTGGAGCAAGTGGCTAAGGAAGCGGTGGCCTTTGTGGATAACGAATACGCCGCCGCCCTCAATCGTGGGGACAGCCTGACGGACGCCGAAAAGGACCGTATTGCCAGCAAGATGTCGCAGCTGATTGGACTGAGCAAGGAGTACATCCTGGCGGCCAACCTGCGCGTCTCCGAGTTCTCCTTTTTCCGCGAGCTTCTTCGCGATCAGCGTCTGACCGTCGGTCGGCTGGATAGCCGCATCACGGGCAAGGAAGAACTGGGCGTCGGCGACCGAGGCTCAGGCGACCCGAGCGACGGGGCCATCACCCCGCCCTACACGGCGGCCATCAACGACTACTTGACCCGCGACCTGCAGATCAAGGCCCCCTATCCGTACCTGAACTACGGTTCGGTGCGCCCGTGGGAGGAGCCGGAGGGTTCCTACGCCGAAACCGCTTCGGAACTCCGCTACGTGCTGGCCCGCAACCCGCACTTCCGGGTGCTGTACGCCTGCGGTTACTACGACCTGGCCTGCCCGTTCCACGCCACCATGTATACGCTGAACCACATGGGGCTGGACAAGGAATCCCGGTCGCGTGTCTCGTTCACCTACTACCCGGCGGGGCACATGATGTACACGGAAGTTTCGTCGCGCATCAAGTTCCACGCCGATGTACGTGAGTTCGTGCAGGCCTGCCTCAAGGGTTAAGGCCCGGTCAGTTCGCCATCCGGATGCCCGCATCCGGGTGGCGTTATGCTTTAAAGTGGCGGCGTGAGCCAACCCACTCCTGCCTATGCTGTCCACGCCCCGGTGGCCGCGTTCCCCTTGGTGATCAAGCGGCGATCGTGGAGCGGTTCTTTGATTGGCGGGATCCGTGAAACGCAGGAGATGCTGGACTTCTGCGCCGCGCATAACATCGTGTGCGACATTGAAGGGATAGCCATGCAGGAGATCAACGAAGCCTACGAGCGGATGCTGCGCAGCGACGTGAAGTACCGATTTGTGATTGACATGGCCACGCTGAAAGCGGGATCTTAGTAGGACAAGTCCCCGCAAATCTGCGGGAAAATTCCGCGTCTTGTCGTTCGCTTAATGGACGCCTGTGTATACTCCCTTTCGTGTTTTCTTTGCGATTGAATTCTATGGTAGGGACGCTGGCCTTGGTGCTGGTGGCGAGTCAGGCTTCGGCCCAGGCCCTCAGCTACACCTTTGACTCGGACAATGAGGGTTGGCGGCGCGCCGACTTTAATTCCACGACGTTCGCTCTCTCCGACCTTGGCCCGGCCACATGGAACGCGGGTGGCTTTATTGATGCCATCGACTTTAGCGATTGGGCTTTCCACCTTAGCCCGTTGCTTTCGGGCGGCTACACCGGGGCAACTTCGGTCAGCTTCGATCACTCCACCCAGGGGGCCGGTGGGCTCTTTCCGCTGTTGGTGATGACGAATGGCACCGAAGCGATCTACCGCGAGGAAGCCCCGGCAGGCGGCGGTACGTTCGTTTCTTACAACTACAGCCTCACTGACCCGACCGGATGGATGTATGGCAACGCCTCGGAATCGCGCGCAGCAACCCAGGCTGACATCAACAATGTGTTGGCAGGGCTGACGCGAATCGGTATTAGTGCGGACATCGTCTTCGGATCGGACTACACCCGCGTGGACAATGTGACCGTGGTGCCGGAACCGGCCTCGATGATCGCGCTGGGTGCGGGCCTGGTGGCCATGCTCCGTCGCCGCTCGCAAAAGTCAAAGTAAGTCAGTAAACTGCCGAGCATGGGGGTGGCGTAAGTGGCGCACAGGGGCGCATCCAGCGACCCAAGGCGCCTGGGGGTGGGCATCGTCGGGCTGCACGAGGGCCTCACATTGCTCAAAGCCCTCACTCACACGGTGCCGGACGCGCTCTCCGTCAGCCGCCCGGCACAAGATGGCGAACCCACCCGGAGCCATTTCGCCTATGCGGCAGCCGCTTGCGACCAGGACGAAGCGAAGTGTGCGCGAGCCCGCCAGGTGGCCCCTGGCACCCCCACCACCACCCACTTCGATGATCTCCTAAGCCGAGAAGACGTGGCGATTGTGGCCATCTACACCCCCGACGCCAGCCACGGCGAGCTCATCGAGCGGGCGATGCGGGCAGGCAAGCACGTGATTTGCACCAAGCCCCTGGTCGTGACGGTGCCGGAAGCCGGGCGCATCCGCCGCGTGGCCGAAGAAACCGGAATGCGCCTGCAGGTGGGGCAGAGCACCCGATTTTTCCCGCCTTTTGCGCAGCAACGTGTGGCCTTCGAGCGGGGCGAACTGGGCACGCTGGACCTCATGGATACGCATTACATCCACCGGATGGATTGGTTCTACGAGAAATCGCCGTGGGCCAAGGACACCACGGACTGGATCTTCTTGGGCATGAGCCACCCGCTGGACCTGCTGACCTGGTACGGGGGTCTGGCCGAAACCGTGACGGCAACCAGCACGCAGAGCGCTATGTCCCGCTCTTTCGGCGCGGCGGGGGCGGATATCTACAGCGTGAACGTGGAGTTTGCCGATGGGCGCATCGGGCGTGCTCTGGGCCACTACGGCCTGGTGGAACTCCCGAGCGCGCGCAATGCCATTGAGTGCATGCTCTACGGCGACAAGGGCACCAGCCAGGCGCAATACCACGATATGCGCTACCGGCAGACCGGGGCGCATGGGGAGGAGGTGCTGGTGGACCGGCTTTATGCGGGGCGCGGGCCTTACTTTAACAACGAAGTGCACGGGATGCACTACGGCGAGTTTGCGGCGTACACCGACCACTTTGCGCAGGCGATTCTTGAGGGCAACCCCAACCAGCCCGACCTGGAGAGCGGGCTGGAGACCTTTGCGCTGATGGAAGCCGCGCGCCGTTCGGCGCTGCGCCGCGAGCCGGTGCGGGTGGATGAGGTGCGGACGGAGATTGTGGGGCTGGGCTAGCCGGCCGCGTCGAACGCTTGCTTCAGCCAGCCAGTGAGTTCATCGTTGACTTCATCAGTAGAGCTGAGGCGCACCTTGTATTGGCACATGCCCCCGGGGGCTTGGGCAACAAGGCGCCCGGCGGCGGGGGTGAGATCCTTGGCGTTGATGCCGACCTCGATTTGGGTCTTGGTAGCCGGGCCGACCATCGCGAACTGCTTCTTGCGGCGCAGGCTGACGTAGCCCTTCTTGGGGGCGATCTCGAATTCACCAAAGGGTTGGATTGCGGCCATGAGGACCTCGTGGATCGGACGGAGGTCTGCCTTGGGGCCAGTGTAGATTTCGTCAAGGATCGCGTCGTCGCTCTTACCGGCGGCGGCGCTGGCCCCGTCGGTCTGCTTGGCCAGATGGACGACAGTGTTGGCATCGCCGTGGCCAAGGCCGAATGTTTCCATCAGGTGCGAGCGGAGTTCGCCATGCTTGGTTAGGCCGCTCTGCTGCAGGATCGCGCGGAATTCGTCCAGCGACTTGCCGGTCTTGGCCTGGATGTTGGCCATCTGCGTCGCTATAGCTTTATCTACACTCGACATGCGTGGGAGGCTACCTTCGGCACCGCCGGGCGTGCCAAGGGGGTGGTGGAGGGAAGCGAGAGGGCACAATCTAAGAACATCGAAGTGCGAGAGCTACATCAAAGCACGAAGCGTTCCCCATGTGTTGCGTTGCGCACTGCGTTAAGATTCGAGTAGATTCCTGTACCGCTCCCGGGGAGAGGTGCAAAGTCCATGAACCCGACTGCCTACGAACAAGTGGCCGCGCTCTTTGAGCAAGAACTCCGACAGCGGGGAATCTTCTTCTCGCGCAACGAAGATGGCACCTATCATGTCGAGGCATCCCCGAGTTACCAACCCACGGTGCACCTGGGCAACCTGGCGCGCGAATGGGAAAAGGAGCCGGCGGCAGACATGGTGCACCACTTTGTCCGCGTGGTGCTAGATAGCGGCACGTTCTCGGATACGAGTTGGGAGACCGCGCGGGCGGGGATTTACTTTTGCCTCTTTCCGACGGAAGACCTGAAAGACCCCAGTTGGCAAGGCTTGGGTCCGCTGCGCGACGAATTGAGCCCGGGATTGGCGAAGCTCTACGCTTACGATCGCCGGGAGGCCGGTACGACGGTGTGGATTTCTGGCTCCGACCTGGCGCACTGGGGGGTAACCGCGGAGGAAATCCGCGCGCTGGCCATGCAGCATATGAACGAGAAAATGCGGCAAGCGGAAGTGGACTTTATTGATGTGGGCACGCGGCGCATCGCCATCTTGGGGACGGAGGAAACGAACCTTAAGGCCAGCCTGATGCTGACGGAGGAGTTTGCGCGGCGGATGAAGGCCGAGTTTACGTGGCCGGTGTACACGCTGGTGCCGGCGGATGACTACATGTTTATCGTGCCCACGGATGATGAAGACTTGTTGAATCGCGCGGCCGGGGCCGCCATGCGAGAGTACGAAAGGGTGGACTTGCCCCTGAGCCGGGAGATCTTCAAGATCAGTGACGAGGGGGTGCGGCACTCCGCGACCATCGGGGGGAGCGCAGGTTGATGACGTCTGCCTTGGCAATTGCAAAGCTTGCGCGGGCTAGGCTACAATTTTCCTACTCTTAGAGGTTTGCATGCGTAAAGTGGCTTGGATTCGAATCGCGGGGGTTGGAATGGCGGTGGGTGCCGTGTGGCTCGCCGGTTGTGGGGGGCTGATGAAAGGCAAGGCTGAAGCCGAGGCCGCCGTGACTGAATATCACCGTCAGTTCAATGACAGTAAGTTCAAGGAGCTGTACGCGGCGTCGGATCCCGCATTCCAAAAGGCTGAGACCGAAAAGAGCTTCTCCGAGTACGTAGGCGCCGTGCGGACGAAGTTGGGCAAGGTAACGGATGCCAAACCCTATGGCTTCTATGTCCGAACCATGAACGGCCGCAAGACGGTGGAATTGACCTACCAAACCACCTTTGAGAAGGGCAAAGGCACCGAAGAATTTGTGTTCCACATCTCGGGCGGTAAGGCCCTCCTGCAGAACTATCGGATCGACTCGAAAGACCTGATCGTGAAGTAGAGCGAAGGCATCCTGTCAGGGCAGCTTCAATAGGGAGTGCCTGTGGGGCCAAACTTGAACCCTTCGTATTGCCGCTCTACTAGGTGATCCTTGCTTTTCATCAGACGGTCAATCGTAGCTTCCTTGTCGCCTCCCGATTGCATCAGATTGTTCTCGACATACGTGAGGTATTTCATGATTTGCTCTCGGATTTCGCTTTCAGGCAGGTCGGCTCGTAGATACTCAAAGACTTGTGGGACGTAGTCGTAGTACTCGTCGCGAACGTTTGGATCGTCGTTGATGCCAATCGGATCCCAGACGTAAAACAGCACTTCGTCCACGGCCCGCAGAAGGCCTGTTTCGAAATCACTATGGGTGGGAATCACCGGCATCCTTTCATTGTGCTGGCCAGGTAAGTGGCATAATCTGCCCGTCCCCTGGCTAGTGTTTTGTTAGCCCGTTACTTCGGTGGGGCATTCACGCGGCGCGGGAACATGCTGACGATGTCCATCTGCCGGGGGGCATCGGGCGCGGTGTTCACCCGCTCCTCCCCGCTGTTGTCCACGCCATCCGGCCCCACGCTGTACACCCGCACGGTCTCGCCTTCCACCTTAAGGTGAAAGGCCTTCCCCGTATACGGATCCACGTCCGTAAAGCCGGCCTCCGCAAGACTCGCCGGGTAGCGCCCATGCGCCCCCTTGAACCTCAGCACCGCCATCAGCCCGCGCACGGCCTGCCACCGGGCGCGTCCGGTCACCAGAGAATCGCCTGCCCCTGCCAACACGGGAAAGAGAATCTGGTGCACCGCCAGGGTCGGGTCGGGGTCGTTGCTCAGCCGCTGGTCCAGGTCTTCCATCCGCCGGACCAGAGCCATGGGTTCTTTGCGGACCTCGGGGTCGGCATAGAGTTCCACCCACGGCTGCAGGGCCCGCGCCCGGAAGGCCTCGGTCCGCACCGTTTCGGGCACGCCCGCCGGGGCCAAGCGCCGTTTCCAATCGGCTTGGTGGGCCAGGCCCGCCGTGTCCGCTTCATCCACGCTCCCGCTCGCCATGGGCAAGAGCCGCTCCGCCGGGGCACTCGCCGCCGTGACGTTAAAGACAATTTCGCCGCGAAGGGCGTGCAATAAGTCCACCGATTCGGCCGCATGCGGGGCGGCCAGGGCATCCAGGTCTTGGAGGAAACTCATGTCCCCGGCCCGGATCGTGAGGGCGTATTCCATGGACCGCACGACGAGGGCATCAATGGCCACGCGCACGAGACTCCCAATGAGAGTGGGTTCCGATCCCATGAATCGCCCCATGGCGGCCGCCGCGTGGAGGTCGCTGAGGGCCCCGGCGGTATCACCCTGTCGGGTGCGCAACTGAGCCCGATAGGCAAGGCCCTTCACCAGGTTTTTGCCCTCGGAGTATTCGGGGAAGGTCAAGTTCCAAGGCTCGTCCGAATCCCAATCGTGCCCGAAATCGACTTGCGGCTTCGCGGCGGCGAGCACGGCTTGGTCCAGGGCGGCGTGAAAGGGCTGAAGGGTGGCCTGGGCCTTGGCGAGGTTGGCGGGGGTGGGGTCCGCGAAGGCCTGGCCGAGGGATTGCTCCCAGCCGCGATTTTGGCTTCCGGCCAGGCGGTAGGCCTTGCCGGCTTCGAGGATGAGCGGGGCGGCATTGTCTTCCGGGCGCACGGGCGTCTTGGGCATCAGGTCCGCGCCGGTGAGGGGGAGGCCGAGCTGCTTGGCGGCGGCCTCGGCAGCGGGGAGTTCGGCGGCGGCCTTTTCAAAAGCGGCCAGGGTGGGGTTGTTGCACCCCGCCATAAGGAGCGCGGCTAGGCCAATGACGCCGGAAATGCCAAGCTTCATGCCTGTATTCTAGCGCAAAGTTGGCAGGATTCGCGAAATCGCAACGTCAGGTTGCTGGCCTCTGGGGGCAGTACTCCGCCATGCACACTCCGCTGATCGGTTCGGCGCGGCACTCGACTTCGCCAATCGAGCCCAGGAATCTCGTAGATGTTCGACGAGGTTTGACTAGTATTCGTCCCTAGTAGATCTTCTCAATCGCCCAATTGCGAGCGATAAGGATAGAGAGAGACGATATCGCCACCCCGGGGTAAGTACCAACGACGTTCGGAAAGAAGCCGACCGCCATTGCTCATCTCGTCTCGGTCAACGCTGTAAACACGTACCTCCTCTCCGTTCACACGGTAGCCGAGCTTGCTGAATGAAAACGGGTCGTCTGTGTTGCTCGTGAGGCCTGCGAGAGAGGTGGGATATCTACCGTGCTGGATGCGATGTTTGAGGACGGCAAG
>CAZVHE010000104.1:3255-8818 GCA_964627705.1 uncultured Chthonomonas sp. | reverse complement strand
GGTGTAACCTATGTGTCCGGAACGAAATGTCACCCATGTGTCGGGTATGGACAAAGTTAGAACGGGAGCCGCCAGACGGACTTGAACCGACGACCATCCGCTTACAAGGCGGGCGCTCTACCACTGAGCTATGGCGGCATCAACTAGACAAACATTATGCCCCCAAGTCCACGAGGGCACTTGGGAGCATAGATTGGGGCCAGATGGGGCTTACTTACGGCGCTTGCGCATCTTCACGAGGCGCGGATTGCCGTTGCGGTCTAGACCGAGCTTGTAGCCGGCCGGGATTTCGGCGAGAGCGGCGACCAGCTTGGCCGGGACTTCCACAGGGGCAGATTTGCTGCTGCCACCCGTGGCCTTGCGCTTGCGGCTGCGGCGGAGAATCTTGGCGGCGGCTTCGGCTTCGTTGGCGTCCGTGATCATCTTCAGGCCATCGCTTTCGATTTCAAAGATTTCAGCGGAGGGCGGAATGTGAACGAAGATGTGGTTGTCGCGCTGGATCAGGCGGACCTCGAAGGGAAGCACATACTTCTTGACACCGAGTCGTAGCGTGAGCTGCTTGCTCTTGCCTTCAGCACGAAGCTTAAGGGCGGCTTTGATTTGTTCAAGCGATTTAGCCATGGCAATCATTCCTCTTCCTAGTTGCGGAGGAAACGATCATCAATATAACACTTACTTTTTGTAATGTCAAGCAAGAGGCGGATTCGCAAGGTCTAAATCCGAAAATCCCACATTATCAATTAGCCGGACACCGTCAAATTTTGCCGCCACAATCAGCCTGAACCGAGGATCGAAAGTAGATTGAGGTTCAAATGAAGTGGGATCAACCCATGCGAGGTACTGGACATCAAAGCCGCAGTCGTTGAGTCTTTTGACGGAAGTGTCAAGTATGGGGCGGACCTCGAGACCTTGTGAGAGGTTTTGCAAAGCCTCAAACAGGACTTGAGGAAGGACGGCGGCTTGTGCACGGGATTCTGGTGAAAGGTAGCGATTTCGGCTCGATAGAGCCAATCCGTCGGCCTCACGCTTTGTAGGTAGCACCTCGATCTGAACAGGTAGTGCCAGGTCACGAACCATTTGCTGAATCACGGCGCACTGCTGCAAATCCTTTTGCCCAAAGCACGCGATAGCGGGCTGCACAATGTTGAAAAGCTTGAGTACCACTGTGGCCACACCATCAAAGTGACCGGGCCGGAACTCCCCTTCGTAAGGCTCCGCTACGCCTCCAACCTTAACAAAAGTGGCGTCATTTACTGGATAAATGTCTACTACTTCGGGAACCAGTACGGCGTCAACACCATGTTGCTGACAAACTTCTAAATCGGCCTCTAGCGTGCGGGGGTACTTCGAGAAATCTTCGTTCGGTCCGAACTGCGTGGGGTTGACAAAGATGCTGACTACCGAGGCAAACCCTGGCCGCCGAGCGGCCTTCATCAATGAGGCGTGGCCCTCGTGCAGGGCGCCCATGGTGGGCACAAACACAACGGGCAGAGCATTTTCCCAAGCCCGGTAATCCGCCACGGAGTTGAAGACTTTCACGAAGAATGCTCGTCAGTGGGAAATGACTTTGCGCGCACTTCGCGGCTGTAGGATCGCAACCCTTCGGACAGCAAATCGAGTCCCTCCACAAAAGTCTTCGCGTGCTTCGGTTTGAAATCCGCCAGCCCCAAGGCATCATGGATCACCTGAATCTGGCCATCGCAGCCCGCTCCGGCGCCAATTCCTATAGTCGGCACATCGAGCTTTTCGGAAATGGACCGAGCCACATCGGCGGGCATCAACTCCAACACCACGGCAAAGACGCCCGCCTCTTGCAAAGCCATGGCCTCACCGGCAATCCGTTCACCCGCTTCGCCACGCCCCTGGACCCGCAATCCGCCAACGGCACGCCCCGACTGCGGCGTAAACCCGAGATGGCCCATAACCGGAATCCCGGCCTGCACGAGTGACCGAATCAACTCCGTATACGGACCTTCCAGCTTCACGGCCTGCGCGCCCGCTTTCATCAGCGCCACCGCATTTTCGAATGCCACACTCGGGTCGCCCCCGTAGCTCCCAAAGGGCAAGTCGGCCACCACCAAGGCGCGCTGGGCCAGCCGCGCCACGATCTCCGTGTGATAGACCATTTCGGCCATGGTTACGGGCAAAGTGGTGGGTTTGCCCTGCACGACATTGCCCAAGGAGTCTCCCACCAAAACCAGGTCCACTTCGGCGCGTTCAGCCAATGTTGCGGTGAGTTGGTCATAAGCCGTGACGCAAACGATGGGGGTGCCCGCCGCCTTTAGCTGACGTAAGTGGCGGATGGTCACTTGGTTCGGCATGGAGGTCCCGTAGTGTACCGAGGGGAGTGCCGCTTCCCTCTAAGCCTTGAGGGCGGCCAGCACGGCGGCCGCGTGGCCGGCGGGCTTCACCTTGTTCCACACGTGCGTTACGATGCCTTGGGCATCCACGGCCACGGTGGTGCGTTCCACGCCCATGTATTTTTTGCCATACATGCTCTTTTCCACCCAGACGCCCGTGGCTTCCAGTAGAGTCTTCTCCGGGTCGGCCAGCAGGGTGAAGTTCAGATCGTACTTGTCGGCGAACTTGCGGTGCGACTCCACCGAGTCCGGACTTACGCCCACCACGCGGATGTCGCCGAGGTTCGGGATCTCATTGCGGAATTCACAGGCTTCCGTGGTGCACCCCGAGGTGTCGTCCTTGGGATAGAAGTAGAAGACCACCGGCGCTCCGGCAAAGGAGCTGAGCGTGTGGATCTTTCCGTCTTGGTCGGCGAGAGAGAAATCGGGGAACGGTTGGCCAATCGCAATCATGAGGTTTCCTGTGATTCTTACGAACTCTCGCGGGCACGATCAGCAAAGGGTTCGGCGGCGTCCATCAATATGGCCTGCATCAGGTCCACGCGTAGCACCACGCCCGCCAAGCGCCCCTCGTCCGTCACGGGCAAGATGGTAAGGCCTCGGCTCAGCATTTCGTGCAAGGCGTCGCTCACTTCACGCTCGGCGGGCATCGTCACCGGGTCCTTGCTGGCGTAGGGCCACGCGAGCTCCGTCCCGAGCTGCGAAAGATGACCGCGCTGCACCACGGCCCGGGCGAGATCGCCCTCGGTGATGACCGCTTTGGGTTGGAGATTCTCATCCACCACCACCAGGGCGGGGAATTGATAGATGTCCATCTTGTCCACCGCATCGCGCACGGTACTTTCCGGCGTCAGGGTGGGGATATGGGCGTGCAGGATCTCCCGCAGGGTCACCGCACGAACTTACCCCTCGCGGGGGCCTACCAGTAGGGCGGGAAGGTGGTGTGGTCTTTCTTACGCTGATAGCTGGTGACGATGTTGTAGTCGTCGGCCACCCACGCGTTCTTTTCCTTCACCAAGGTCGTTGCGACCACGGTGCGCTCCTTCGTGCCGAACTCGTTGAGTTCGTCGGCGGTGAAGATCACTCTCGCCTTGTTGTCCTTCACCCAGAGGACCTTAAAGTAGTCCACCTTGCCCCCGATTTCCGCATCAATGGCGGCATCTTCAACGGCGCTGGCCATCGCTTGACCATGCTGGCGGGTCAAGAATTCCGCGACCGCGTAAGGCAACACACCGACTGCCAGTGCCAGTCCAAGAATCCAGTAAGGCGCCTTGAATGAGTCCACTTGCCGGATGGGTCGAAAAAGGGAAATGAGGAATGTCAAGAGACATCCCGCCACGATGCACGCGATTCCGTAGCCGATGGACCCGATCATAAGAGGCAATGCCCTCCAACTGGCGTTATTCCACGTTCCGGGGCGGATTTCACATCACGGCATGGACGGTGAGGTGGCTTACTGACCACAAGGGCGTACCCGCGGGCGGGTCAATGCCGATCGTGACTTGGCCGTGCGGGATGTGGGAGGGCCAAGCAAGGGCGACAAACCCCCAGGCCCAGCGGTGGGTTCGGTCCTCGGCGGGTTCGCACCACCACCCCCAGAACTCCTCATTGAGCAAGACTCTCGCGCGCTGGCGGCCATGGAACTGGTCGAATCGCTTGCGGATGACGAGGCCCCGGGTGCCCTCCGGGATACTTACTTGCCAACTGGCAGTATTGAGATGGCTGAGGAGGGGGGCGAAGAGTTCCGTGCCATCCGCGAAGGTTGAGTTGAGATCAATCACCCGACTCGCATTACGTACTTGCCAGCCGTGGACGCGAGCGGCTGCGGGGTCAGTGGGCGCCCAGTCTTGCAGGCATTGCACCCGGTGGTTGGCCAGAGCCAGCGCCTCCCCGTTGCCATCCGCCCCGAGATGGAAGGGGACAGGAGCGTGAGGCCGGGCGATTTGGACCAAACCGGGTTGATCGCGAGTCACCACTTTGCCGGAAAACCACCACCCGGGACCGTCAATGGACGTGGCGAGGGATGCTCCTTCCGCGGGGGGAGGCGGCCCGCCCGTCCAGGCGTAAATTTCTCCTTCCCAACCCATGGGCGCCGTCACGCGCAAAAAATCGGGGGCACCCTCACACGCTAAGTCGGCCTGCGGCGGGCAATAGAGCTCGCCATCGGCGTCAATCAGCACCCGTTGGCCAAGACTGTCTCGGAAAAGAAGGTCAGAAACTCCAAAAACCCCACCAAATCGCCGTGATGGCCGCCAAATCACGCACAAAGGCTACCGACTTCGTGCATACTAGCGATGCCCTTTGCACGGATGCAAAGAGCAATCCGAATACCAGGAAGGTTACGAATCAGGATGTGGAACGAGGGATCATCATTCCCTGAGCCCGATGGGGTTTCCCCCGCACGGGTCGAGCGGCAACCCGTGCATCGCATTTTGTGCAGCGCCCACGGGGATGTTCTGTTTATGGACGATGTCACCGCGCAGACATTCCGCGAGGAAATGTTGCGGAATGACGGCGAACCTTGGCGAAGCATGGTGCGCGGCCAAGGGGGTCTGTGGCACGACCAAGCCGGCCGTCTGTGGGATCTGGAACTGATGGCGAACGCTGGGGCCAACCCCACCTATATGATTGTTCTGCGCCCGGCCCTGATGCCGCTGACGCAAGAGCACGAGGGGCACCAAGTAGATGCCCGCCTTTTGGTGGGATTGGGCCATGCCGCCGAACTCTTGGCCGTAGCCAAGGATGAAGCCCAAGTCGGCATTGTGATGAACGATGTCGTCCGCCGCTGGTATCAGCTTTCGGGTGCGGCCATGGTGGCCTTCCAAGAGGGCGAATGGCGCGTTTTGGCGGGGCAGGACAACCTGGTTCCCGATGAACTCCTGGCGGACGCGCTGGCACGACAAGTCACCGTGATGTGGGAACACGAGCACGCCGACCTGGTGGCCGTGCCCGTGCGCACCCACGGTCAGCGTCCGGTCATTTTCGCCGCCACCGGGCGGCTGGATGAAAACCGGGTGGAGGGTCTGCATGCCCTGGCTGCGTTTGCCGCTACGATCCTCGAACGGATTGATCTCATCAACGAGAAGCAAAAGTACGCCGAAAGCCTGCAGCAAGCCAACCAAGAAATCATCCGCGCTTACGACGAAACGGTGTACGGCTGGACCCGCGGATGATTTCTTGGTTGGCTTGCTGCAGGCTTTCGG
>CAZVHE010000104.1:0-3245 GCA_964627705.1 uncultured Chthonomonas sp. | reverse complement strand
ACCGAGGGCCACACCATGCGCGTGACGGACCTGACGGTGCGCCTGGCGGCCCGATTTGGGTTCTCGGAGCGGCAGATTACGGCCATCCGGCGCGGGGCCTTGCTCCACGATATCGGCAAGGTCGGCATCCCCGACCGCATCTTGATGAAGGAAGGTGCGCTCGACGACGAAGAGTGGGAGATCATGCGCAGCCACACTACGCTGGCCCACGACATGCTGAAGCAGATCGGCTTTTTGCAAGAGAGCATTGATATCCCGCACTATCACCACGAACGGTGGGATGGTAAGGGCTATCCCGTGGGTTTGGCGGGCGAGAATATCCCGCTTCCCGCGCGTATGTTCGCCGTCGTGGACGTGTGGGATGCGCTGACGAGCGACCGCCCGTACCGCCCCGCGATGGCCAAGGAAGAAGCCCGCGCCATCATCGAAAAAGGGAGTGGCAGCCACTTCGACCCGCAAGTGGTGGAGCAGTTCCTGCGCATGATTGACGAAGAAGAGTAGGCCCGTGCGGTAAACCTACCGCGTGGAGGGGTTGCCAACGTCTTCGGCACTGAGCCGACGCGCCTTACTGGCGGCGGGGGCAGCCCTGGCTCTGGTTGGCTGTGGCCCCCGCATGGGCGGGGCGCGCACGGTCCGCTACGCCAACTGGGGCAGCCCGGGCGACGATAGCGACGCCATGCGCCTGGTGCGTGGCCTCTACGAAGACTTTGAACTCGCCACTGGCGTGGACCTGCGCGTCGAGAACATCCCGGGCTCGCAGGAGTATCTCCGCAAGGTGTTGCTGAGCTACGTGGCCAAGTCCGAGCCCGACGTCATCACCCTGGACGCCAGTAGCGCAGCCATCTTCATCGAGAACGGCGTGTTGCGAGACCTGATGCCGTTTGTGAACGGCCCGCTAGGAGTCCAGCTTGAAGAGTTTTTCCCCAATGTGGTGGAGATCGCGAAGCGAGGCGACGCCCTTTACGCCTTGCCGGTGGATTTCAACCCGGTGCTCGTCTACTACAACCGGGCGATGTTTGCCGCCGCTGGGCTGCCGGAACCCCAAGACGGCTGGACGTTTGCGGATTTCCGCGCCACCGCCCGGGCACTGACCAAGGGCGAGCAGTACGGGTTTGAGTTTGCCAACTGGATGCCGGGTTGGATCATGTGGTTGTGGAACCACGGTGGCGACGTGCTGAGCCCCGACGGCCGCCGGGCGCAGGGCTACCTGGACGCCGAACCTTGCGTGGAGGCCGTGCAATTCCTCTACGATCTGGTGGAGCGGGATCAAGTGGCCCCGCGCCTAAGCCAGGCCGCCAGCATGGGGGTGGACCTGTTTGCCAATGCGCGCTCGGCGATGAAGGTCAGCGGGCACTGGGAATTGGTGGGATTGGCTTCGGCCCCCAAGGTGAACCTGGACGAAGTGGGCGTGGTGTCGTTCCCCACGCGGCTGGAGGCCCCGGTAACGGTGGCGTACGAAGCGGGTCTGGCCATGGGGCGGCATGCCCGCAACCCGGAGGACGCCTGGAAGTTCATCCGGTTCTTTACCAGCGAGGCCACCCAGATGGAATACCAACGCACCGGTATCGCCATCTGCGCCCGGCAGGCGGTGGCCGAGCGGATGGCGACCACCGAGGTCAAGCAGTCTTTTGTGCGGGCCGCGCGCACCGCCCGGGTGCCCTGGGGGGCGCGGGTGCCGAAGTACGACCAAGTCGAGCGCATTGGCCAAGACATGATGGACCGAGTGATGCAGCACGGAACCAAGCCCGCCGAGGCCCTGCGCAGCGCCGCCCAGCAGATTGATGAGGTGTTCCGCGACGCATGAGGAAGTCGCAGACCGGATGGTGGTTCATCGCGCCGGCCACCTTGCATTTGCTGGTGTTCGCTTTGGTGCCGGTGGCCTATGCGGCATACGTGAGCCTGTTCCGGTGGGACATCCTCCGTGATCAGCGCACGTTTGTGGGGCTAGATCAATACCAACGCCTGATGGCCGACCAGGCGTTCTGGGGCGCGATGGGGCAGACGTTCAAGTACGCCCTCATGGCCGTCCCCGGCGGGCTCGCAGCGGCGTTGTTGGTGGCGTTGGCCGTCAGTCAGCCGCTCAAAGGGATGGCGTGGTTCCGCACGTTGTTCTACATCCCGGCGGTCAGCAGCGGCGTGGCCATCGCCATGCTTTGGATCTACGTGTATCTGCCCGAGCGAGGTCTCATCAACACGATGCTGATGGGCTTGGGACACCCTAGTATTGACTTCCTGAACGAAAGCGGGTGGGCGCTGCCCGCCCTAGCCTTCATGTCCATCTGGGTGGGGCTGGGCCCGCGCATGATCATCTACGTGGCGGGGCTGATGAGCCTGCCCGTGTCGGTGTACGAAGCGGCTTCTCTGGATGGGGCCAGCGGCTGGCAGAAGTTTTGGCGGATGACAATGCCGCTCCTCGCCCCTACGCACCTGTTTGTGCTCGTCACCAGCACGATTGGGGCGTTCCAGACCTTCACGCCGGTCTACATGATGACGAACGGGCGGCCGATGGGCACGACCAACCTGGTCGGCTACCACATCTACGTCACGGCGTGGGAGAATTTCAACGTCTCCGCCGCCTCGGCGCAGAGTTTTGTCTTGCTGTTCTTGCTGGGCTTGGTGAGTCTGGCGCAGTTCCGGATGATGCGCCGCCGTCTGGAGGGCTACGATGCGAGCTAAGGCCCTATTCACGTATCTTGGTCTCTCCCTGCTGGCGTTGTTCTTGGCCGCGCCCTTCATTTGGATGCTGTTGGTGAGCCTGCACCCCAGCCGTAGCCCGATCCCCGAACTCAGCGCCCTCCTGCCCCAGAACTGGGCGTGGGAGAACTACGGCATCGTCCTTTTCCGCACCGAGATCCCGGTCGGTCGGTTCTTTTTCAACTCGCTGTTCGTTGCGGTCGTGGTGGTGGCGGCGCAGGTTTTGGTCTGCGGGGTGGCGGGTTTTGGGTTCGCGCGGTATGCGTTCCGGGGGCGGGAAGCGGTCTTCGGCTTGTTCCTCGCCAGCATGATGTTTGCGGGGGCGGTAACGCAGATTCCCGTTTTCCTGATGATGCGGGAGTGGGGGTGGCTGGACACCTACGCGGCCCTCATCATCCCGGGTATTTCCAGTGCCTTCAATGTGTTCTTGCTGCGGCAGTTCTTTATGGCCATCCCGCCGGAGCTGGAAGAAGCGGCCCGCCTGGATGGGGCCAGTGACTTTCGCATCTTTGCCCGGCTGTATATGCTGATGGCGCGCCCGGCGGTGGCCA
>CAZVHE010000103.1:0-8832 GCA_964627705.1 uncultured Chthonomonas sp. | reverse complement strand
CGCCGGGCGAAGAATCAGGTTCTCGATCAAGAACTCTAGGCTCCGCTGGTAGCTCACGGCGGAGTGGCCCGCGTCCGGCCCGACTTGCACTTCAAACGACTTACCGGCCCGCTGCAGCGCCGCAATGATCTGCAGCGAGTTCGTCGGGTGCGTGTTGTCGTCGGCGGTGCCGTAGTAGATCATCAGCGCCCCCTTGAGGTTGGCGGCGTAGGTGGCGGCGCGGCCGGCATCATAGCCATCGGTATTGCGTTCCAGCAGGTCCATGTACCGCTCGGTGTACGTCGTGTCGTAATTGCGCCAGTCGCTCACGCAGCTATTGGAGACCGCCGCGTGGAAGTGGTCGGGGTAGCGCAGGATCGCCATCAGGCTGGTGTAGCCGCCGTAGCTGGTGCCGATGATCCCGACCCGGTTGCCGTCTACTCCCGGCTTGGTGCGCGCCATTTCCACCGCTTTGGCCATATCGTCAATCTCGGCGCGGCCCATGTGGCGGTACATCGCATTCTTAAACGCCACTCCGCGCCCGCTCGGGCCACGGTTTTCGACTTCCAGTACAAAGAAACCGTAGTCGCAGTAGCTGTCCGGGAGCTCAAAGGTCGGGTTCCAGCTGGTTTGGAACGCCCCCAGCGGCCCCCCGTATACCGGCAGGATCATGGGGTACTTCTTGCTCGGGTCGAAGTTGACCGGATAGTGCAAGCGGGCGTTCAGTTCGGTGGTGCCGTCAGCCGAGGTGAACGTTAGCGCTTCCGTGCGGCGGTACCCCGCGCGCGTGATGCCGTCCACATTGCTTTCGGCCACCGTGGCCTTCACTTGGCCGTTGCGGTCAATGATGCGCACTACCGGGGGCACCGTGTCGCTCTGCGAAGTCACCACGAAGAACTGACCATCCGGGCTCGGAATCACTTGGTGGGCGAGTTCAGGGTCGGTGAGGCGGGCAGCACCTTGGCCGTTGTAGCCCACGCGCCAAAGCTGGGCGCCGTGCCGCTTGCCATCCAGCACCATATAGAACAGCACCTGGTTCTGATCATCAAAGTGGACGGGGCGGCGGACTTCGGCCTGGTGGCTGGTGAGCGGGGTGACCGTGCCGTCCATCCGGACCCACGCCCAGTTGGCGAAGCCGTTGCGCTCAGTGATGCTCAGCAGGCGATCGTTGCCCACCGGGAAGAGCGGGAAATCCCCATCCACCCAGCCTTCGGGGTTGGTTTCGCGCTGCAGCACCTTGGTGATGCCGGTGGTGGGGTCGCTGGCACAGAGCTCCAGCACCTGCTGGCGGCGATCCATGCGGCGGAAGTACAGCCGCCCATCGGCCAGCCAGCCAATCCGGAAGATGTAGTGCCCAACTCCTTCGTCAAAGGCGCCGGGGCGCACCTGCATCCGCGTGGTTTGCCGAGTCTGGCGATCAAAAACGTAAAGCTCGACTTCCGGGTTCGGTTGCCCGGGTTTGGGGTACCGCTCGGTGGCGATGGTGCTTTGGGGGTCGCGTTGGTTCAGCGTGAGATAGTAAATCGGGACGCGGCTTTCATCAAAACGATAGAACCAAACGTACCGGCTGTTGGGGCTGAACCCAAAGGCCTCGTTTTGGGCCAGTTCTTCGCCGTACACCCAACTGGCCGAGCCGTATTTGATGCCCCGGGCTTCGTCGCCGTCTTGGCTCAGGGCAGTGGTGCGGCCGTTTTCGGTTAGGCTCAGGTTGCCGTCCTTGTAATCCGCACGGGCGGAGCCGTCTGGTGACGTAAGCGTGGTGAACTGCCGTCCTCGGCCCGGTTGTCGTCCCCCGCCACCGGCGGTCGGGCGGGTGGGGCGAGCCGTAAGGGCCGTGCGTTGTCCGGTGCGGGCGTCAAAAGCGAACGTGTCGTTGCCGACCGGATGAATGAACGTGAAATTGTCTTGCCACCAGCCACTCGTGCGGGCCAAGGAAACCGAACTCGCCAATGCTTGCCGGGCGGCTTGGCCTTCGCGGACGCCCGGGTAACCGGGCAATCGCTGTTGCGCCAGAACAGTGGCCCCGGCCAAGATCGTGGCCGAG
The DNA here is from genome assembly GCA_964627705.1 of uncultured Chthonomonas sp. Lineage (GTDB taxonomy): Bacteria > Armatimonadota > Fimbriimonadia > Fimbriimonadales > Fimbriimonadaceae > JAHBTC01. Next base: position 6,809 of record CAZVHE010000103.1, on the reverse strand, counting down.
AGGACGAGGGAACGGGCAGAAATCATCACTTGGGATCCTGAGGTGAGTTTGGCACGACGGGCGGCGTGGTAGGCTCGTGTACCAATGTACGGGTGGGGAAGGCAAACGTAACGCCCATATCTTGAGCAATCTGAATGATTGCCGTCATGATTTCCTCGCGCAGGCGGAGCTCTTCGTTCAGGGTTTCCGCAAGCAAAAAGAACTGTAAGCGAACATCTAGCGTGCTCTCGCCAAAATCGGCGAAGTAAGCGTAGCTATCGCCCTTGTAAACAGAGTCGTGGGAGGCTAAGAGGTGCCGCACGCGGGCCGTGAATTCGGTCATCTGCTCCACCGTGGTGCTGTAAGAGAGCCCGAGTTTTGTCTTGACTTGACGTCGTCGCCGCCGCCCGAAGTTCTCTACGTGCGCGGTAATAAGGCGGCTGTTGGGCAAGGTAATGAGCGAATCCTGGAACGTGCGGATGCGGGTGGAACGGAGGCTGATTTCCTCGACTACGCCGTCCACTTCGCCGATACGGATCCAGTCCCCCAGTTGGAACGGCGATTCGACCAGCACGGTAATGGAGCCGAAAAGGTTCTCGACGCTGTCCTTGGCCGCAAGGGCGACCACCAAGCCGCCGATGCCAAGGCCCGCGACAATGCCCGTGACATTCACGCCGAGCGCGGCAAGGAACACAAACAGCGCCAAAAGCAGGAGCAATGCCCGCGCCAGGCGGCTGAGCACCGGAACCACCAGCTTCTCTCGCCTACCGGATTGGGCTTCATCGCGCCGCGACCACCACGCCAAGGCGAAATCCCACGCGGCACTTAGGGCGAGTGCGCCGCCCAGCGCCCAACCGAGCTTGGCCACCACCAGGAGCGTGGCCCGCCACCACTCGGGCAGGCCAAGCGAAGCCAGCCCCGCGTGCAGCACGCTACAAGCGATGACTAGACTTAGTGACCGGCCAAAGGTGCGGAGCTTGGAGCGGTTCGCCGCGAACTGATCCGGGGTGAGCGTGCGACGGAGCACCACGCGGACCACCAACCGCACCCCGTGGCCAAGGACTCCCGCGCCCAACAACAACCCCAGCAGGCTCAGCCACTGCCAGTTTTCGAGCCACAACGTTTTGCCGTGGAACTGCGGCGGGAATCGCGACTTGAGATACGCCGAAGGATCGAGGGCGGCTGGGTCGATGTCCTTGGTGCCCGATACCAGCGGCTGCTCCTTCACCGTCTGCCAAATTGCATCGAGTTCCTTGACCGTAGTGGAGGTAAACCGCCAGCCGCCATCCTCCTGCCGGGCCAGAACAATGCTGCCCACCGCTTGGCCCGTGGCCCGCTGGGTGTACGAGCGGTAGAGAAACGGTTCGCCGGCGGGGTCGTCGGGGATGCGGCTAAGGTCAATGTACTCCGTGCGGTTGAGGATGGCAAGCAGGAGCGCCGCCAAGCGCCGACCTTCGTCATCGCGGATGACGGAGTGGATTTGGCGCAGGTCCAGTGCGGCCGCCGCTTCCCCGGGGCGATCCTCGTTCATCGCCGTGAGGAATGTGCGCATGGTGTCGCGCGGAGACTTCAATCCGTCCGGTGCGACCACGTCTTTCGCCACTTCACCGCTCGTGCCTTCGCCGGAGCGCGCCCGGAACACCGCGGTGTGTATGGCATCCAGGTCCACGAGAGTCTCGCGGCTGAACTGCCAACGGCTCCCGTTGCGGACCAGAGAAACGTTGCCGACCAGGCTATTGAACTCGTTGCGCACGGGCTGCACCGTCAGACGGTCGGCGCCGGGGTTCTCCGGCACTTGACTGGGGTCAACGCCCAGGGCATCGAGCACCTCGGCGAGGTGCCTCAGGGTGCGCTCAAGTTCGGGAGTGGGGGAGCCTTCGTTGTCCTCTGGCTTCCGGTCAATATCGAGGGCCGGCAACGCATCGGCGAGGGAACCCGAGCGCATCACCTCCGGAAAGGTCTTGAGCAAGGCGCGGGGAGTACTCTGATCGAGCTCGACCTGGGCAAACGCGACCACCGCCACCACCACGCGGGCACATGTGGCGAGAAGTCGGCGCACGCTAACCATCCTTACTGAGTACGTAATCGCGCGGGGAGAAGTCCCCACGGGAGCGGGCTTCTTCCCATGAAGTGATCACGTTGCCGGATCGGTCCATCATCTCCTTGAGGGTGACAAATCGGTAACCCTGGGCACGTAGATCGCGAATGATGCGTGGCAGAGCTTCCAACGAACCCTTGGAGGGCTCGTGCAAGAGAACGATGCTGCCTGGCTTCATGGTGGACATCACATTGCGGTAAATGCGGTCCGGCGAAGGGTTCTCCCCGTTGGCCTGGGTGGCGTCCATCGCGTTGCTTGACCACTGCGCCATCGTCATCCCAAGACGCTGCGCGACGTTGAGCACTTCTTGCGAATAACCGCCGCCCGGTGTGCGGAAAACAATCGGCCAAACACCGGTGGCGCGCTCGATGGAGGCCGCCCCCTCGGTCAGCTCTCGTTCAATCACCGCCGGGGGCATGCCCGTGAGGCGAATGTGGTCGTACGTGTGGTTGGCTAACTCGTGGCCTTCGGCCAGGGCCGCGCGGGCAATGTCCGGGCAGATATCCACGTTCCGCCCGATGAAGAAGAAGGTGACCTTGACGTCTTGCTCCCGCAAGAGCTTGAGCAGGCGCGGCGTGAAACTGGGGTGCGGGCCGTCGTCGAAGGTAAAGCATACAAGCTTCTCATCCCGGTTGCCGTTCCAGATTTGGGCGTAGCCGAACGGGGCGGGCACGAGTCCCATGGGGCGCGGGAAGGTGACTTCGACCGGCGAATACGCGGGCAAATTGTTGGGGCGCGGGGTGAGCAGCGGGGTCGGCTCGGGGCGGTTCGGCGCAATCCGGGGTTCCGGTTCTACCGGAATCGGCATCATCACGTCGGATTTGTTGCTCGCCTTGTCCTTGGGGGGAGCCGGCACCGGCGCCATGCGCATGGGCACACCGGAGGGCTTATCTCGTAGGTTGGGTGCGGCGGGCTTGGGGGCTTCCTTAGGCTTGGGTTCCGGATTGGGTTCCGGCTTGGCTAGTGGCTCTTCCTTGCGCGCGGGGGCGGGGTTCGCCGGGGCCGCATCATGCGGCTTGTTCAGCGCGAGCTTGGAATCCGTCTTGGCCGGCTGGGCGGGCTTGGCCGGGGCCGGTTCGTTCTTGGCCACTGGGCCGGGGGTCTGTCGGGGTTCGGCCGGCTTGGATTCTGCCGGTTGGGGCTCCGCGCGTTGCACCGGAGCCTTCTTCACGGGCTCCTTCGCGACGGGCTTGTTTGCCAGCAGCTCCGTTGCAAGCGGTTTGGGCTCAGCGGGCTTCTTCTCGACGGGTGCTAGTTTGGTCGGCTTTGCCTCCGTCGGCGGCTTTTTGGCCGGCGGATCGGCCTTGGCTACCAGGGCCGCCGCTTTCGCCGGGGTTTTCGCCGGGGCCTTCGCCGGGGCCGTCACCGGACGCTCCGGAACTTGGTTTAGGTCCACAATGCGAGCCCGGTCGTTGCCAATGCCCGACTGCGGAATGGAATTCATCGCCAACCACGTGACGAAGACAGTGCCAAGCACTGCCGACAAGGCAATCCAGACGCTCAACAGCGCTTGCTTTTGTCGAGATTCCATACGCTTCCGGTTGCGGCCCTCAATGATACTCGGTACGACAGGCTCAAATACACTAGGTTTACAGCCCGGTCAGCCGGTCGCGGCGGCTATCCGTAGCTGTGGATTCCTTGGCCCGGCGCTCGGGGTGCATGTACCAGGGCACATTGAGCACCATGATGTCCTGCTGGCCCTGCAGCAACAGCGCTGCCTTAAGAGCCTGCGCTCGCTGGTTGTGCAAGAAGTATTGGTACCACTTGGCTTCCACCAGTTCCGGCACCACCACCATGATGCGGCGGCCGGGGTGCGTCTTGCGTTTGGCCCGCACGTAATCCAGGATCAGCCGAATGATGTGCCGATACGGGCTAGGCACGATAATCAGTTCGGGCGCTCGCTTACCGATGGCCTCCAGGGGCTCCACCACAAACTGGTTCCAGTCGCGGTGCAGATACATGATGGACTCGTCGTCCTCGCCATCCGCAATATGGATCGCCTCCACGTCCGGGCTCAACGTGACCGAGAACTGTATGGCGTGCTCGGTCATCGAGCTCCACCGTTGAACGGGCACGATGATCAGCGGCGGCTCCAGGTTCGCCGTATCAATGCGGTGGTGGGCTGAGGTCATGCGGTTCACCTCAATGTAGTGCCGCTTGATGGCCAAGAACAGCACCACGAAGCCCGGCATCATGATGAGCGCCAGCCACGCGCCTTGCTGGAACTTCGTGTAGAGAATGACCAGCGTGGCCAATCCCGTCACCACGCCGCCCACAAAGTTGATGACCGGTGGTAGCCAGGGCAACTTCTTTTGAGCGAGCTCTTCAGGGTGGCGCTTCCAGTGCTTCACCATCCCAAATTGGCTGAGCGTGAAGGCCACAAACACCCCCACGGCGTACAGTGGCAGTAGTCGCTCCAGCAAGCCGCCAAAGGCGATGATGAGCAGCGCGGCAAAGCCCGTGAGCACCCAAATACCGTAGTGGAACACCAGGCGGCGGCCCCGCGCGGCAAAGGCGTGCGGCAAATAGTCGTCCCGGGCCAGCAGGCGGCACATGCGCGGGAAGCCCGCGTAAGCCGTGTTGGCCGAGAGCGCCATGAGCGCCAGCAGGAAGAAAAGGAAGATGTAGTAGGCGGGGCCGTTGCCCACCACCGCCGCCACGATCTGCGAGAGCACCGTGCGGTAATTGCCTTCTTCGGCCGACATCGCCGGCGTTTTGTAGGCGTTCGCCAAAAAGGCAAGACCGGCAAAGATGAGCGCCATCACACCGACGACCATGATGAGAACGCGCTGGGCGTTCTTGCTGGCCGGGTCGCGGAACAGGGGCACCCCGTTGGCCACCGCTTCAATCCCGGTGAGGGCGGCGCAGCCGTTACTAAACGCCTTGAGCAGGAGTAGCCAACTGATGGTCTGGGTGGTCTCGTGGATGTGCTCGGGCGGCACCAGCGGCACCGGGTTCCCACCGGCCTGCACGGTCTTGAAGATGCCGAGGGCGATGATGCCCAGCAGGATGACAATGTAGCCGTAAACCGGGACGGCAAACGCCGCCCCCGATTCCTTCACCCCGCGCAGGTTGATGATGGTCATCATCAGCACCAAGGCCAGCGACATCGGCACCAAATACGGCTGGAGGTGCGGGAAGGCCGACACCAGCGCCCCCACGCCCGCCGAGGAGCCAATGGCGACGACCAGGATGTAGTCCAGCAACAGCGCACTGCCCGCAATGAGGCCCGGCTTGCGCCCCAGGTTCTCGGTGGCCACGGTGTAGCTGCCGCCCCCGTTGGGATAGGCGACCACCGTTTGCAGGTAGCTCAGCATCACGATGGTCATCACCCCGATGATCACCCAGGTGATGGGCATGATCACGCTGAAGCCGGCCATGCCGACCCACATCAGGACGAAGAGGGCGGCTTCCGTTCCGTAAGCAGTGCTGGAAAGGGCGTCGATCCCGAGGAGCGGAAAACCGGTCGTAGGGCCGATTTTTTGTTCGTGGTCTTCGGTGTTGCCGAGTCGTCGGCCGAGAAGGATGTCGCCCAGAGGCATGACCAACGCAAAAGCATACTCAGGCCCCCGGATGGACCCAAAGCCTAACCTCCACGGGGCCGAGGGAAACCAGGACAAATCGGTAAAGTGAAGCGTATGCTCGACCCGCGCGTCACGCAATTGGCCGAACTCCTGGTGACCCACTCCACGCAACTCACGTCCGATGACCGCGTGCTCATCCACGCCTTTGATGTGCCCGAGGATGCGGTGGCCGAAGTGGTGCGGGTGGCGCAAACCAGCGGGGCGCAGGTGGCCGTGCGGCTAGAGAGCGAAGTGGTGCGCCGCCAACTGCTGATGGGCATGACCGAGGCCAACGCCGCCACCATTGCCGCCAACGAAGCGGACGAAATGGACCGGATGACGGCCTACATTGCCCTGCGCGGCAGCCACAACGTGAGCGCCCTGGCCGATGTGCCGAGCGACAAATTGACGATGTGGAACCGGGTTTACGGCACCCCGGTGGTGTTCCAGCGGCGCGTGCCCAACACCAAGTGGGTGGCCCTGCGCTGGCCGACTGCCAGCATGGCCCAGCAAGCGGGGCTGAGCACAGCGGCGTGGGAGGATTTCTACTTCCGGGTGTGCACCATGGATTACAAACGCATGGAAATGGCGGCCCGCCCGCTGGTGGAGCTGATGAACCGCACCGACCGTGTGCGCCTGGTGGGGCCGTGCACCGATATTGAGTTCAGCATCAAGGGCATTGGCGCGGTGAGCTGCCACGGGCGGCGCAACATCCCCGATGGCGAGTGCTTTAGCTGCCCGGTGCGCGAGAGCGTGAACGGGACGGTGCAGTACAACACGGTGTCGCTGTACCAAGGCACGGAGTTCAAGAACATCCGGTTTGAAGTGGAAAACGGGCGCATTGTGCACGCCGAGGCGGGGGCGCAGACCGACAAGGTGAACGAGATCCTCGACACCGACGAGGGGGCGCGCTACTTTGGCGAATTTGCGCTGGGATACAACCCGTTTGTGCTGCACCCGATGAAGGACACGCTCTTTGACGAGAAGATCGCGGGGAGCTTCCACTTCACGCCGGGCAATGCGTATACCGGGCCGGGCGGGAACGGAAACCAGAGCGCGATCCACTGGGACATCGTGAACATCCAGCGCGCGGATTACGGCGGCGGGGAAGTCTGGTTCGATGACGTGCTCATCCGCCAGGACGGCATCTTCTTGCTGCCGGAACTGCA
>CAZVHE010000102.1:0-8877 GCA_964627705.1 uncultured Chthonomonas sp. | reverse complement strand
TACTTCAAGAGTGTGTACTTCCGGTCGCCGGGGAGCGTGCTGTACGAGATCGCCACCGATGGTCCGGGCTGGACGGTGGACGAGGCTCCGGATGCCTTGGCCCACAAGCTGGTGTTGCCGCCCTGGCTGGAAGAGCGCCGCCCGCAGATCGAATTGCGCCTGCCCAAGATTCGCACGCCGCACGGGGTGACCCTGCCGTGACCTGGTCGCACGTGATGCTGCCCGGCACCGGCACGCCCTGGCTGCTGCTGCACGGCACGGGCGCGGACGAGCACGACCTGGTGCCGGTGGCCCGCGAACTCGTGCCCACGGCTCCCATCATCAGCCCCCGGGGGCGCGTGCTGGAGGACGGCATGGCCCGGTGGTTCGAGCGGTATCCCCAAGGCGGGTTCAACCTCGCGGACTACCACCATCGCGCCGCCGAACTCCTGGCGTGGATCGAAGAGAAACAGCAAGACCTGCCCGGCCCTTGGGCCATTTTGGGCTACAGCAACGGGGCGAACATCGCCACCCAACTCCTGCGCTTGCGGCCCGATCTCTTCGCCGGAGCGGTGCTGTGGCGGGCCATGCTCATCGACCCGTCGGCGACGGCGGCCCAGCCCATTGCGCGGCCGGTGCTTCTCACGTCCGGCGAGTTCGATCCGATTCTGCCGATCGCAGGGGCCATTGAACTCGAGGCCTCGCTCCGGCGCGATGGGGCCGAAGTGGAGTTTGCGCGGTTTGATGCGGGGCATGGTCTCACCCCCGGTGATCTCATGGTCACGCAGGGGTGGATTGCGCGGAATCTGGGTTCAGAATAATCTTCGCGGGTAACCGCCCCGGTAATCCGCGCGAGATTGACCATGAAAGCGCAACGAAAGAAGGCATTTTCGTGCCCGGAAGGGAGCAATTTGTCATGAGTTTCTTCTAAGATAATCGTGTGGGAACTATCGACCCCCGTGGTAAACGGGGTCCGAAGCGCTCGAGTGTTGAGACGAGATTGCAACGTCTGCGCGAGCGACTAGAAGCAAAAGTGAAATGGGATGAAGAGACAGACTGCTGGGTCTGGACCGGCCGTCTCTCCGCCCCGGGTCGTCAACGCCGTCCGCACCGCGAAGGCCTGATCAAGACTTTCGATCCGATTGAATCGAACGATCTCAAGCGGATTTCGGTAGCGCGGGCGTCATACATGGCCTATGTGGGGGCCATCCCGAAAGGGATGTGTGTCACGCGAGAATGTGCCAATCCGTTGTGCATCAACCCGGAGCACCTGGTGTTGCGCACGCGGTCCGAGCACGCCCAGCGCAAGCGCAAGCGGCGCCCGATCATCAAGTCCGACGAGGATTGATCTAGATTTCGAGGACCGACCGGAACCCGCGGGCGGCGTAATACGAGTCCGCACCGTTGTGGTAGATGAAGGTTCGGCCAAAGCGGTGGTCGCCGAAGATAGCGCCGCCCTTCTGTCGGACTTCGGGTTCCGTCGCCAACCAGCTGGAGGTCTTCAGGTCCACCGGGCGCAAGGCCTGGAGCCGGTAGTACTCCGCTTCGGTCATCAGCCGCACGCCCATTTCGGCGGCCATCCCGCAGGCGCTCCCGGTCGGGCGATTGGCATTGCGGGCTTCCCATGCGGCGTGGTCATAGCAAAGGCTCCGGCGACCGGCCGGGCTTTCGGTTGAACTATCTACGATGAGGATGCGTCCGGCCTCCGTTCCCAGCACGCAGGGCTCACCCCCACCCGCTTCCATGGCTTCGAGTGCCCGCAGGTGTTGCGCGTTGCCCCGGAGCCGTGCCTCCACTTCCTCCCAGGCAAGGTCCGGGTGCCAAGCTGCTTGAGCGCGGAATCGCGCTTGGAGCGTAAGCAGGATATCTTCAGGCATTCGGTTGGATGTCGCGGATTCGATCGAAGAAGCAGGCGCGGTTCACGTCAATCAAAAGCCGCTCACGCTCCGTGACGCCCAGCTGCATCAGAGCGGCAAAGTAGATCGCCGGCGACTCCTGATTGGCTTTCCAGTCCATTTCCTTGCGCAACATCGGCATCATGCCGTAGAAGTTGATTGTTTTGCCCCCCAGTTCGGCGCGGCCGAAATCCGGGCCAAAGAGGTCGCCGCGATCGAGCAACATGCCGGTGAACTGCGTACCTGGGAACTCCTCGGCCGGGTCGCCGTTGGGGATGCTGATACCAGGATAGACCGGAATCTTGTTGTAGATCGGCATGCGGGCCATGGTCTTCATGAAGCCTAGTGGCCAGTAGCCCTCGTCGGTCTGCAGGTTGTTGCCCTGTACCCACTCTTTCGGTAGCACTACAAAGAGCTCGGCAAACTGCCATTCGGGCTCAATCCGGGGCATGGGCAGGGCGCTCATCCCGGTGGTGAAGACCACCGCGCAGTCGTGGCCCGGCGCGTCGGGGATCACGTGGAGGTCAATGTGCAGGGCGTCCGAGACAATTTCGTGCAGCACCCTGTCTTGCACCGGCCCCACATGCGTGGCGAAGTGACCGGTGATGGCGTCAATCTCCTCGTTGGAGAGGTAGTGGGTACGGTTCTTACCGGGGAATAGGCGCTTGAGAAATCCCATAACGAGCTAGCCTCAGGCAGAGCATAGCCCAACTCGGGGAGGGGGAGAAAATGGCTGCCGGACTAGGATTCGAACCTAGACGTGCGGCACCAAATCCCGCGGTCCTGCCATTAGACGATCCGGCAACTCGAACTCATACTATACCCCGGGCCGCGCTCATGACCGGAAGGATGGGACTAGGGCACCGCCCCACGCCCATAATGAGGGCGGCATGAATCAGGATCGATTGGCCCGCGTGCAGGCTCGAATGGCGGAAGTGGGGGTGGATGCCGTCGCCCTCACTTCGCCCGTGAAGGTGGACTACCTCACCGGATTCGCAGAGGGCACCTACGAGCGCTTCCTCAGCCTCACCGTGTTCCGCGAGGGCGCTCCCGTTCTGGTGTGTCCGGCCCTGACCGAGAACCAGGCCCGCCGCCACGGCATCGAGGACATCCACCCCTGGCGCGATGGCGAGAACCCGTACGCTCTTCTCCACGGGCTACTGGCCGAGCGCAACGCCCTGCGCGTGGCCGTGGATGATGAGTACTGGGCCAAGCACCTGCTGGCGCTACAACACGAGTGCCTGGGATGCCACTTCCGTTTGGCCAGCGACGTGGTGGACTATGTGATGCGGGCCAAAGCCCCCGATGAACTCGCCAAGCTCCGGGCTGCCGGCAAGATTGTGGACGATGCCTTCACCGAGCTTCTCACCGTCATCCGCGCGGGGCAAACTGAACTGGAAGTCCAAGCGATCCTGCAAGGCATGGTGGCCGCCCGGGGAGGGAAGCCCACTTTTTGCCAGGTGGCAGCGGGTCCGGCCGGTGCCGAACCGCACCACCAAAACGATGACCGTCCGCTCACCAAGGGCGACGTGGTGGTGATTGACTTTGGCTGCGAAGTTGAGGGCTACCAGGCCGACATCACCCGCACCATTGGCGTGCAAGAGGTCAGCGCCCGCGCCCACAAGGTTTACGATGTGGTGTATCGCGCCCATATGGCGGGTCGAAATGCCATCCGGGCCGGGGTGACAGGTGGGCACGTGGACCACGCCACGCGCCAGGTGATTGAGGATGCGGGCTTCGGCGAGTTCTTCAATCACCGCACCGGGCACGGCATCGGTCGCCGAGTGCACGAGGCCCCCGAGATCGGCCCCGGCAGTTCGGACGTGCTGATGCCGGGCGATTGCTTCAGCGTCGAGCCCGGAATCTATCTGCCGCTTGAACTTGGCGTGCGCATCGAGAATATCGTGAGCGCCACCGCCGAGGGCCACGTCTGCATGAACGCCGAGCCCTCCCCGACGATGATCCTGATCTCGTAAGCGCGGCGCGGGCAAGAAAAATCCCCGTGCCTTCCGGAGTGGATGGCACGGGGCGGTTAGGATTTGTATTTCTTGCCGGGTTACTTCGCGGCGCGTCGGCGTCGCATGGCGGCGGCGGCCACAGCGCCACCCATCACGATCATCGTGGTCGGTTCCGGCACCGGATTTTCCTTATTGCGGCCATTGCGGCTCAGGATGATGCCACCGGCGAGCGGGATGAGCGAAAGGAAGCTGGAGCTGCCCGAAGAGCGGATCACGGCCGGAGCTTCCGGAGCCATGGACATGAACTCCATCGGGGAGGCTTCGGGCACACCCGGAAGGATCACGTCGGCTTCGTTGGTCAGATAGATCGTTTCGCCAAGTTCTCCGGAGAGCGGGCGCACGGCTTGCGTCGGCGTCGGGGCAATGGTGGCCGTCAGCGGGTTCGAACCATCGTCCGTACCGCGCACCATCGGGTTGGCGCAGCTCACCTTCAGCACCGGGCGACCCATCGAATCCACCCACACCAGCGTACCCTTCTTGTAGAACATCACGCGGGCTCGGATCTCCTCCTGCGGGCTGACGTTGTAGACCAGGTAGACGCCATCTTGCGGCAGGCGGGCCATCTGCAAATTGCTGGCCATGGCCAGAACCTCTTGCCGCGTCATGCCGAAGTGGCGCATAAAGCGGTCCATCACCTGCTCGTCTTCAGCCAGCTGCTTCATCAGAGCCGGATGGCTGTTGGCGGGGCGGTTCAAGAACGAGTTCGGTTCCGTGCGAGCTACCGCCGTGCTGGCCAAAGCCAGACCCACGAGGCCCACCAGAACGCTCTTATTCGTCAATTTCATTTTCCGTTGATTCTCCTAACCTAAGCTGGCAAGTGGCTAATCTTGCGCACGCGGACACGGACTATTGTGAACAATATCCGTGCCAGAAACGCTAAAAACCACAAATAACTAGACAAGATGCGGGCCTTCTCTAGGCCGCAGTCCCCGGCAACCTGGTGAATCGGCTTGGCTACTTCGCGGGCTTTTTGCGTGCGTTCGATGGCCTCCAAGGCTTCCCGAGCGGCGGCCTGTTCGGCCTCCTTCTTGGTTCGCCCGGTGCCTTCCCCGATGATTTCATCGTCGAAAAGCACCTGGACGACAAATCTTCGCTCGTGGTGCGCCCCGGATTCTCGCGCCACCCGGTAGTTCGGGCTGATGCGCCAGATCGCCTGGGCGCTCTCTTGGAGCTTCGATTTGTAGTCGTGGGGGTTCACATCGCCCTGACCAATTTGAAGAAGGAAGTCGTGCAGTTGTTCCAGCACAAACCATCGGGCCTTTTCGAGCCCGGATTCCAGATAAATCGCCCCGATGACGGCTTCAAAGATATCGCAAAGCACGGAAGGGCGTTGTCGTCCCCCCGACATCTCTTCACCCACACTTAGTTCCAGATATTCATCGAGCTTGAGTTTCTTGGCGATCTCGCACAGCGTGACTTCTTGCACCGCACTGCTCCGCGCCTTACTCATGTAGCCCTGATCCCAATCCGGGTGGTGCTCGTAGAGATACTCCGCCACGATCAGGCTCAGGACCGCGTCGCCCAGGTACTCCAGGCGCTCATAGCTGTCCCCCACGGGGTCCTTGGTGGCACTGGTGTGCCGCATCGCCAGGCGGAACAGATTTTCGTCCTTCAGGGGGATGGGCTTAGGAATCATTTCGCACGTCGCTGCAGGGCCTCGCCAATCCGCGCGACTCCCCGTTCAATCTCATCCGGTGACACGGCATAGCTGAGGCGGATGTGACCCGGCCCGGAGAACACAGAACCCGGAACGGTGGCCACGCCGACTTCTTCCAGCAATTCGTTGACCAATTGCACATCATCGCAAGCATCGCTGAGAAAAGCGCTGACATCGGGGAAGACGTAGAAGGCGCCCGCCGGCACATCCACGCTCACGCCCGGGATCTGCTGGAGCAACTTGACCATGAGGTCGCGGCGCGACCGGAATGACTCGCGCATGGCGGCAATCTCTTGGGCACTCGTTTGCAAGGCTTGCAGCGCCCCGTACTGCGCAAACGAAGTCGGGTTGCTCGTCACCTGGTCTTGCAGGTTGGAGAGGGCTGTAGCCACCGGCTTGGGGGCATGGGCATAGCCTACGCGCCAACCCGTCATGCTGTACGTCTTGCTAAAACCGCTGATGGTGATGGTCTGCTCGGCAATCTCTTTGCCAAGGGCGGCCATGCTGGTGCGTTCGCCCTCGTAAATCAGGTGCTCGTAAATCTCGTCGCTGATCACCCACAGGCCGTGCCGCAGCGCCACGGCTGCGATTTCCTTCATCACCTGACGCGAATACACACCTCCGGTGGGGTTGCAGGGCGAGTTCACGATGATGGCGCGGGTTCGGTCGGTGATGGCGGCGCGCAGGTCATCCATGGAAGGGGCAAAACCGTTGGCGGCCGTAGTCGCCACCTCCACCACCTTGCCCCCGGCCAGGTTCACCTGGTCGCGGTACGTCATCCAGTAGGGTGCGAAGAGAATGACCTCATCGCCCGGATTGATGAGCACTTGGAGGGTTTGGTAAACCGATTGCTTGGCCCCGCACGAGACGATGACCTCGCTGGGGTCGGCGCTGATGCCATTGAAGGTGCGCAAGTGCTCCGCGATGGCGGCACGCAGTTCCGGAATACCCGCGCTGGCCGTGTACTTCGTGTGCCCCTTGCGGATGGCGGCCATGGCGGCCTCGCAGATGGGCTCGGGGGTGTTGAAATCTGGTTCGCCCACGCTGAACGCGATGACGTCGGTGCCAGCCGCTTTCATGGCCTTGGCTCGCGCAGAAATCGAAAGGGTCGGGGAAGGACCCAAACATTCGGTGCGGAGAGCCAGGGAACGTGTCGGCACAAATTCGATTGTACCGGTATCCTAGCCGCGTGAACCCCCGTCCGGCACGGTTGAGCCCTTGGGCCGGACTGTTTGGTTTTTGCCTCCTCGCCTTGGTTCTGCACTTGGCCTTCGGGGGCTCGCTGCCGCTGACACTCGGGCAGATTTGGTCAGCTTTGTCAGCCGGAACCAACTCATTGCCAGACGATTTGGCGAACACGGTGGTGTGGCAGATCCGCTTACCGCGCGGCCTCGCTGGCATGTTGGTGGGCATGGCTTTGGGCGCGGCGGGGGGCGCTTTGCAGGTCACCCTCCGCAATCCCTTGGCCGAGCCTTACGTGCTGGGCGTGAGTGGTGGGGCGGCGGCGGTGGGCACCTTCGGCATCCTGGCGGGGTGGTCGGGTCTGGTGCTCATGGGCCTGGCCACGCTGGGGGGTGTGGGGGCGCTGGTGCTCGTCCTCGTGTTGGTGGGGCGGCAATCGGCGGGCCGCACCGAACGACTCTTGGTGGCCGGGGTGGTGATCGGGGCCTTGCTTAGCGCCCTCACTGCACTGAATTTGAGCCTGGCGGGGCATGATTCGGGGCGCATTCTCGCCTGGCTGCTGGGCAGCCTGGCCAACATCGAGTGGTCCCGGGTGGGGGTGCTGGCGGCACTTGCTTTAGCCTGCACGGCTGGCCTGCTGGCCCTGGGCCGACCCATGGACGTGATGGCCCTGGGGGATGACATCGCCCACACCACGGGCCTGGCCACGGCCCGCTACCGGCAAGGGGTGCTGTTGCTGGCGGCGCTGGCCACGGCGGCGGCAGTGGGCACGGCCGGCATCATCGGCTTCCTGGGCTTGGTGGGGCCGCACTTGGCGGCGCTCACTTTGGGCGGGCGGGCACGGACGCGGATCCTGGGGGGTGCGCTTTATGGGGGCGCGTTGCTGGTGCTGGCCGACCTGCTGGCCCAGCGCATTCGCCCTGGGTTGGAGGTGCCAGTCGGCATTGTCACCGCTCTCTTGGGTGCCCCCGCCCTGCTGTGGGTGATGCGCCGCGCGCGATCCTAAGCCCTAAGCGAAGATCGTCTTGAGGTTCGGCGAAACGGTGTATTTCGCGGCGGTTTTGCTACGCACTTCCTCTTCCGTTACACCCTCGGCGAGTTCGATCAGCGTTAAACCTTGGCCCCGCGCCACGTCAAACACCGCCAAGTCCGTGATGATCAAATCGACGCAGGCTTGTCCGGTCAGGGGTAGCTCGCACTTCGGCAGAATCTTACTCTCGCCCGCCTTGTTGGTGTGTTCCATCACCACCACCACGCGCGGCACGCCCGCCACCAGGTCCATGGCGCCGCCCATGCCCTTCACCATCTTGCCGGGGATCATCCAGTTGGCCAGGTCGCCCTTTTCGCTCACTTCCATCGCGCCCAGGATGCTGAGTTGAATGTGGCCGCCGCGAATCATGGCGAAGCTGTCCGCGCTGGAGAAGTAGGCCGTGCCCGGAATCTCGGTGATCGTTTGCTTGCCCGCGTTAATCAGGTCGGGGTCTTCCTCACCTTCAAACGGGAACGGCCCCATGCCCAGCATCCCGTTCTCGCTCTGCAACACCACTTCCACCCCTTCAGGGATGAAGTTCGCCACCAGGGTCGGGATCCCGATTCCCAGGTTCACATAGTATCCGTCGCGGAGCTCTTGGGCGGCGCGCTTGGCCAGTTCGTCGCGGGTGAGGGGCATGACGAAAACTTACCCCAGCCGGGCGTAGAACCCTTTGTGACTCTTCTTCCGTTTGTCGCCGCCCTCGCCATGGTGCCTCCGATCGAAACTCCGCTGACCTACAAAGACGCCGACGGCGCGGAGTGCAAAGGCATTTTTGTGCGCCCCGCCACCCGCAACATCGTGCCGGTGATGATCATCGTGCATGACTGGAATGGCCCGGATGATTACGAACTCACCCGCGCCCGCATGGTGGCCGAGCAATGGGGCATGGGCGCCCTGGTGGCCGACATCTACGCCGGCGCGCGACCGACGACGCCCGCCGAAAACGGGGCCGAAGCGCGCAAGTACTACAGCGATAACGCGCTGTTCCGCAAGCGCCTGCAAGCCGCCGTGGATGCCGTGAAGTCACGGGGCGATGTGGACAAGTCCCGCATTGCGGCGATGGGCTACTGCTTCGGTGGCACCGCCGTGCTGGAAATGGCCCGCATGGGCGCG
>CAZVHE010000101.1:0-8926 GCA_964627705.1 uncultured Chthonomonas sp. | reverse complement strand
CCGGCTCCAGCGCTGGGAGGAAGCGCGGGAGCACCTGGAGGCGGCCGTCCGCGCACTTGGTGAGCAGACCGGAATGAACTTCGTCATTCGCCCGTCGGATGCCTACGGACGAATCTCCTTGACCCTCAAGGACACGACGGCCGAACAAGCGATCAAGTACATTGCTGAAGCGGCGGGTGCCTATGCGGTCCAAGACGAAGGCGGCGTGTGGATTCTGCGTCCGGGCCCGGCCCCGGCGCAATCCGGTGGCACGACAGTTCCCCCCGATCTCTCGCCGATCCTCAAGCGACCGATCGTGATTGAGCGCATTGCGGCCAATCACATGGGAGCCGATTACTTGCTCTATATGCTCTCGCGAGCCAAGGGCGATCGGTCCGTTCCCAATTTCCGCAACAGCGACTGGGACGACATGTTCAACTTCGGGAACCAGATTCTCGGGTTCGCTAACCAGGGAATGTCGGTTCCTCCGAAGCCCGACTCTATCGTCGGTGTCGGTCAACCGGTTTACAATGGTCGCGATGCCATCTCCCTTCCCGCGGAAGGCGCTAACCAAGGTATTCCGGGTGGCGGTGGTGGCGGCGGCCAAGGCGGCGGTGGCGGCTTCGGTCAGGGCGGCGGTCAGGGTGGCCAAGGCGGCGGCGGGAACTTCGACCTCGGTCTCGAGGGTGGAACGGGCCTGGTACCCGAAGGCATCGACCGCGTCGTGTGGGATCCGGCGACCAACAGCCTCCTCGTTTTCGGTACGGCCGATGCGATCAGCGAACTCCGTGGCGTCATCGAGCGACTGGACGTGGCCCCGCGCCAAGTTCTCATCAAGCTCGAATTCGTGACGACCTCCCGCTCGCTGGAAACGTCGCTCGGTATCGACTGGCTCTACACCCGAGGCACGATCTTCGCCGGTAACCGCCCCGGTTCGTTCGCTCGGACCAGCGACCCGGTGTTCATCAACTACAGCACGGGCAACGTGGCCACGCGCCTCCGCACCTTCCTCTCCGAAGGTAATGGTCGCGTCGTGAGCGCCCCGATCGTCCGCACGCTGGAAAACCAGCCGGCGTTCCTGTTCAGCCAGGTCCAAACGACGATCTTCTCGGCGACCACACAGAACGGCCCCGGTGGGATCACCACCACGTTCAACCCGATTCCGATCACGTCGAGCACCTTCATCAACGTGAAGCCCCGCGTGAACGGCGACGGCACCATCACCATGTTCCTCACCCCGCAGGTGTCGGAATTCGGTGAAATCCGCCGAAGCCCAGATGGGACGGAAATCCCCGACCTCCTCAACCAAGGTCTGGCCGTGGTGACCACGGTGAAGGATGGTGAAACGATTGCCCTGGGTGGCCTCACCCGCAAGCAAGACCGTGTCTCCACCAGCCGCATCCCGTTGCTGAGCGATTTGCCGATCATCGGACGCCTGTTCCGCGGTCAAAACAAGTCCTACAACACGCAAGAACTCATCATCTTCGTCACGCCCAAGATCGTGGCGGCCGATGAGAACGGCCTCGGCGGACCGTAGTCCCGCCTCGGTCACTGAACCTAACGGTCTCTGGGGTATCCCGGAGGCCGTTTCCTTTTTTATCCGATGCAATCCCTCATCCTTGTTGGCATGATGGGCAGCGGCAAATCCACGATTGGGCGAGCCATTGCCGAGGTGGCCGAGGTACCGTTTCACGACCTCGACCGGGTGATTGCGCGCAACTTAGGCCACTCCGTGCCGTGGCTGTTTGAGCGGCTAGGGGAGCAAACATTCCGCGACCACGAGGCCAATGAACTCCGCCAACTCCCCAACGAAGCCTGTGTCATCGCCACCGGCGGTGGGGTTGTGCTGAGAGAGGAAAACTGGACAGAAATGCGCCGGCGCGGCAAGGTGGTATGGCTACGGGCGAGCCTCGAAGTCCTCGCCGTGAGACTCGAACGAGGCCGGATGCGGCGCCCTCTCCTGGCCCACGACGACTGGCTAGAGCGCGTGCAGGCCATCCTTGATGCCCGCACACCTTTGTATTCTCAGGCGGACACTATCGTTGATGTGAGCGATGAGGAACCCGAAGTTGTCGCCCGGCAAGTGATGGAGTTAAGCGCATGGCCCTCACCGTAAAGCACCACGCGGGTGAGTACCAAGTCCACTGGGGGCAGTGGGCGGATGTGGCCCCGCACCTCCCTGAGAACGCAATCCTGATCACAGATTCGAACGTCGAGCCCCTACTCCCCCCCAACCTCGCCCACCAACCAAGACTTGTCTTCCCCGCCGGTGAAGGCAGCAAGACCTGGGCGATGGCGGGGCAACTGCACGAGCGACTTGCCCACATGGGCGCCCTCAGGGCATCCACTATCGTGGCCGTGGGCGGGGGTGTCACGGGCGACCTCGCGGGGTTCGTGGCCGCCAGCTACATGCGGGGCGTCCCGCTCATCCAGGTTCCCACCAGCCTGCTGGCGATGGTAGATAGCAGCGTGGGCGGCAAAGTGGGGGTGGATCTCGCCGCCGGTAAGAACCTCGCCGGCGCGTTCTGGCCGCCCCAAGCCGTGATCGTGCCCTTTGATGCCCTCACCACTCTTCCGGAGCGAGAACTGAGAGCCGGAATGGCCGAAGTCATCAAAGCCGCCTGGATTGCCCGCCCCGAGCTGATCGAAACCCTCCGCACCCCCGTCCTCAACGCCCAAGACCCCCGCCTGCCGGAGATCATCCAAGATAGCATCGCCATCAAGGCGCAAGTGGTGGAAGCCGATGAATTCGAACGAATTGGCATCCGCGCCACCCTCAACTTTGGGCACACGGTTGGTCATGCTCTGGAGAGCCTGACCAACTACGAAACCTATGTCCACGGCGAAGCCGTCAGCATCGGCATGGTGGCCGAAGCCCGGATCAGCGCCAACCTCGGCCTCATCCCCCAAGAGGCCGTCCAAGACCTCATCCAAATGTGCCAGGCTCACGGCCTCCCCACCGCCCTCCCTCCTGGGGTCACCACGGATGACCTCTTACCCTATATGCGCAAGGATAAGAAGGCCGAGGGCACTCACCTCGCCTTGGCTCTGTTGCATGGTTACGGGGCGTGTAAACTGCACAAAGATGTCGCACCCGACGTGGTGCGCCAAGCCCTGCAAGCCTAATGGAACGACTGCGCTACGGATACGTCCTGGTCATGGCCCTCCTTTTGGGGCTCGGCTACGCCGCCAGTCAGTACCACTTCTTCAATGGCACGGCGGCTCAATATGCGGCGCAGGTGGATGTTCCCACCATCCGCAGCCTGGCGCTCTTGCTCCTGGTGGCGGGTATCGCACTCGGTTTCGCCAAATCGCCCTCCTCCGATCCCGAATCCACTCCCGTTGATGAGGAGTCAAGCTCGGCATGATTGGCTCGGTGCTGGGCGGACGCTACGAACTCCTGCAAGAGGGCGACGAGGGGCCGGTTTTTGAGACATACAAGGCGTTGGACCGGGTGGCCAACCGCGACGTTACGGTGCGCGCCCTTCGCGCGGGTCTCGATCTCGAAACGGAATTTCTCGGCGCCGTCCGCCAGGTCGTAGATAAGCAACTGGGAGTCCTCAGTCCCCACCTTGAGCGCATCTACAACTGGAACCGAGATGAAGTGCCCGCCTTCCTGGTATGCGAGCACACCCCGGGCGTCACGCTCGAGGATCGGCTGCGCCGGCTGTCTTCGTTCAGTGTCTCCGTGGCGCTGGAGATCGCCATCGGCATCTGCGATGGACTGCTCGCCCTGCACCAAGGTGGACTGATCCACGGCGACCTCGCGGCGCGCAATGTCATCTGCACGCCCCAGGATCAAGTGAAGCTCGTGATGGGTGGGTTCTGGGAAGCCTACGGGGCCAGCGAGCGGATTGGCCGCGCGGTTTTCCGCACTATGGCCCCCTTCATGGCGCCCGAACTGCAAACAGATTCCGTACCCAATGTCCGCACGGACATCTACGCACTCGGCGTGCTGATTTACCAAATGCTTACGGGGCGATTGCCGTTCCCGGGCGATACCTCCACGAGTATTGCGGCCAAGCAAGCGGCAGGGGACTGGGTGCCGGTCCGCCAACTGAATAGCTCCGTGCCCACGGCGCTTGAAGAACTGGTGAAGCGGTGCCTCAGTCGGGTGCCGGGGGACCGCTACCGCGACGTGAACGAACTCCAACAGGACCTCAAGAGCCTGAGCGACGCCCTTCGATTTGGCCGACCACTGACGTGGCCGATCCGCCCCACGGTCAGTCAGGATTTGGACGAGGCCCCGGCCGTGGCCCCTTCCCTGAATGTCGCCAATCCTCAACCGAAGCGCGGGTCCGATGCTGGAGCTACATCCAATGAGCCTGCTCCGGCTAAAGTAAAGGCGAAGCGAGTGAAGGATCCCGATCGCGCCCCGGCTTGCCTCACTGCCCTGGTTCTGCTCTGCACCATTGCGGCCTTCGCCGCCGTGGGCGGATGGTTGTTCTTTAATTCGCAGAAGCCGCCGCTGGTGGACGTGCCGAACATCGTCGGGATGTCGCGCACCGAAGCCGAGGCTGCCCTCAAGAAGGCGAAGCTGAACATGGTTGTGGTGCGAAACGAAGTGAGTGACACCCATCCTCGCGGTAGTGTCATCAAGTCCGACCCGACCGCGGGCAAGAAGAATGCCCGCGAAAACTCCACCGTAGGGGTGGTGATTAGCGCGGGCGGCAACGTGGTGGAACTCCCCGATCTGCGAGGCCGGACGATGGCGGAAGCGCGGAGCATGATGGACGCCCTGGAGCTGACGCTAGAAGAATCCCCCAACCGTGTGCGAAGTAAGGACCTGGCCGAAGGCATGATCGTCTCGATGGTGCCCGAGCAAGGGAAGAAGGTGCGGCGCGATACTCGAGTGGTGGTCACGCTGAGTGCGGGCGATCGTCGAGTCTCCAATAACACGATGTCCCAGCGCTATCAATATACGGCCAAGTTCCAACTGAGTAAGGAGTTCACGGAGAAGGTGCTGGTGCGCGTGGAATTGACCGACGAGCAGCGCACGCGCATGGTGTACGAGAAGGAGCACGCTCCGGGCGACAACATCACGGTGACGGCGGAGGGCGTGGGCAACGAGGCGACGTTCCGCGTGTTCTACAACGGCGAGTTTGTGGCTCAGCAGACCAAGACAGCGAGTGACGCGACGCCCAGGAGTCGCTAACCGCCATGCGCATCACGCCTAGCATCCTGTCTTGCGACCCGGCCGAGTTCCGGCCGGCAGTGCGGGAAATGGTGGCCGCGGGCGTGGACGGCATCCACTTCGATGTGATGGACGGCCAGTTTGTGCCGCCGATCACATTCGGGGCGGACCTGGTGCGTTCGTTGCGGAGCGAGGGGACCTTGCCCTTTGATGTCCACTTGATGACGCACACGCCGGAGTTGCACTTTGAGGCATTCCAGCAGGCCGGGTGCCAGCGGATTGCGTTCCACGTGGAGGCCACGGTCCACAGCCACCGCCTGATGCAGGAGCTGAAGTCGCGGGGGCTAGAGGCGAGCATTGCGCTGAACCCTGGTACTCCCGCCGAGGCGATCTATCCGGTGCTGGACCTGGCGGATGCGGTGCTGGTGATGACGGTGAACCCGGGCTGGGGTGGGCAATCGCTCATTCGCAGCGCTCTGGAAAAAATTGCGCAAATCCGGGCCTGGCGACCTGACGTAGAAATCCATGTGGACGGCGGCGTGGACCACGAGACGATCGTGGAACTCGCGGCAGCCGGAGCCACCGCCTTTGTCACGGGCAGCTACCTCATGCGCGCCCCGAGTATCGCCGAAGGCGTGGCGAGGTTGAGGAACGCATGCGGCTCAAAGTCATCGTAACGGCCTTGGTGGTCACCGGTCTGGCCGGGTTGCTTTTATTGGCGTTGCAGTTCCGCGATATCCCCCCGCCGAATGCACCGGCCCGAGTGAAAGCGCAGTACGGACAGCGGCTCTTGGTGGGGTTCAGCCTGACGGCCATGGTGTGGCTGGGCGCGGCGTGGGGGGCGATGCTCATTGCGCGGCAGGCCCGGGTGGAATTCATTGAAGGGGAACGCGAGGCGCTTAAGAATCTGATTGAAGGTTCGCTGAAGGACCACCAGAACCGGGCGAACCGAAGCGAATGACGGACATCGAAGCCCTGCGGCGGGCATGCGAACTGGCGGCCGGGGGATTTCCGGCGCCCAACCCCCACGTGGGCTGCGTGATTGTGCGCGGCGATGAGGTGGTGGGAGAGGGGTTCCACGCCTATGCGGGCGGGCCGCACGCGGAAGTTGTGGCCTTGGCGGCGGCCGGCGAGCGGGCGCAGGGGGCCACCGCCTACGTCACGCTTGAGCCGTGCCACCACCATGGGCGCACCCCGCCGTGCAGCTTGGCACTATTGAACGCAGGAGTGGCGCGCGTGGTTTACGCCGTGCCCGACCCGAACCCCCGAGCGCAGGGCGGGGCGGAGGCCTTGCGTGCGGCGGGGGTTTTGGTGGACCAGATTCCTGTGCCCGAGGCCGAAGCTGTGAACCGGGTGTGGCTGACCGCGGCCCGGCGGCAAAGCCCTTACGTGATGTTGAAGGTGGCGACCACCCAAGATGGTTTCTTGGCCCGGCCGGATGGCACGAGCAAATGGATCACGGGCGAGGCGGCGCGTGAAGCGGCCCACGTTCTCCGCGCACAGATGGGCGCGGTGCTGGTGGGCGTGGGGACGGTGCGGGCGGATGACCCGCGCCTGGATGCCCGGGTGCCGGGCGTGGGGCGGCCCGTGACCAAGATTGTCCTAGACCCTCAATCTAAGCTCAGCGGGAATGAAAAGGTGTTTCAGTCGCCGGGCGAGGTGATGTGGCTCCGCGAGGAAGTGCGGGGCGGGGTGGCCGGAGTGCTGGCGCATCTCTGGTCGCAGGGCTTAACGAGCGTGTTGGTGGAGGGCGGGGCCTTTACTCTCGGTGAGTTTCTGAAAGCCGGGGCGTGGGATGAACTGCACCACTTCGTCGCACCGACCGTGTGGGGCGAGGGCATCCCGTGGCACGGGGGCGCGGACCCGAACCTGGGCGAACCGGACGAAATCCGCGTTCACGGGCCGGACGAAGAGCGCATCTACCGGCGTCGCTAAGAATTTTCAGAAAAATCGGGATTTCTTGGAACATGGAGGCGCGAGGTGGCGTCCTAAGATTGTCATTCTAGTGCTTCATTCCTCCCCATAACGCCCGGTTTCCGCCCCCACGGAGCCGGGCTTTTTCTTTTTTGCGGAGCGAGGTCAGTAGGTCAGAAAGTCAGCGGCCAAGCGGGTGTCGTCAGTCAGCTCGGGGTGGAAACTGGTGCCCAGCAGTTTGCCTTCGCGCACAGCTACGATCTTGTCTTCATAGCGGGCGAGCACCTCCACATGAGGTCCAATCTCGGTGACGATGGGCGCCCGGATGAACACGGCGGTGAGCGGCTCTTCCCAGCCCGCGATGGCCACCTCGGTTTCGAAGCTGTGCACCTGCGCCCCAAAGGCGTTGCGACGCACCGTAATGTCGAGGAGTTCCAGCGCGTACTGGGTGCGGTTTTCAATGCGCTTGGCCAGCATGATCATGCCCATGCAGGTGCCCCAAATCGGCATGCCCGCCGCCGCCCGCTCGCGGATTGCTGCCCCGGTGCCGTAGCGCTCCAGCAGCTTGCCCACGGTGGAGCTCTCGCCGCCGGGGATCACCAAGCGGTCTACCTGGGCGAGGTCTTCCGGGGTGCGCACTTCGCTCACCTCAGCCCCCAGCCCGGCAAAGACTTGCATGTGGCAGGCGAAGTCTCCCTGGATGGCCAAAACCCCGACGCGCGAACTCATGGGGCGAGGTTACCGAGCCTCCCGGTTCTGGATTCGGGCCCGGTAGTAAGATCAAGGGCATGATTGAGCTGATTGGCTCGCCCTTCGATGGTTGCGGCCGCCGTACCGGTAGCCGGCTTGGCCCCGCCGCCCTGCGCATGGCCGGCCTCCCCGAGGCCCTCGCCCGCCTGGACGAGGTGGTGGATAGCGGCGACACGATTCCGCTGGACACGCATCCGCTGCCGGGATGGGCCGAAACCGCCCAACTGGCCATCCGCGCCTACCAGGCCCTGGCCCCGCGCGTGGAAGCCAGTATCCGCGCCGGCCATCTCCCGCTGATGATGGGCGGGGACCACAGCCTCAGCATGGGTTCGCTGGCGGGAGCCCTGCGCGCCACCGAAGGCGACCTGGCCGTGGTGTGGATTGACGCCCACATGGACCTGAACACCCCCGCCACCAGCCCGAGCGGCAACCTGCACGGCATGCCCCTGGCCGCGGCCCTGCGCATGGTGGACGACGCCCCGAACCCGCATATCCCCGATGCCCGTCGCGCCGACTTGGACCAGGTTTGGCACCAGATTCTCACCACTGTGATGCCCGAGTACACGCCGAAAGCCGTGGCCTGGATCGGGCTGCGCGATGTGGACCCGGGCGAAGCCGCCAACCTGATGAACATCCCGCAGGCGCGCGCCATCACGATGCAAGAGATTGACGATAAGAGCATCGGCAATGTGATGGATGAACTGGAAGGCTGGCTGGCCGCCCGCAACGTGAAGAACGTGTGGCTGAGCTTTGACGTGGACGCACTGGACCCGATCTACGCCCCGGGCACGGGCACAGCGGTGCGCGGCGGGCTGACCTACCGTGAGGGGCATCTGGTGGCGGAGCGGTTCTGCCGCCAGTTTGCCAGTAGTGGCAACCCCTATCGCTTGGTGGGGCTGGACTTGGTGGAAGTGAACCCCCTGGCCGACATGAACAACGAAACCGCTACCGTGGCGGTGGAATGGGCGTGCAGCCTATTTGGGCGCACGGTGCTGCACCAATACAAGGGAGACGCTGCGCCGTGAGCACCGACCACCTGACCCGCCTGCAGCAGGTGCTGCGGGACGAAGCCGGTGCCCTGACGAGCCTGGCCGACCGACTGGACGATGCCTTTGCCCAGGCGGTGACCTGGATGCACGAGTGCCAGGG
>CAZVHE010000100.1:0-9046 GCA_964627705.1 uncultured Chthonomonas sp. | reverse complement strand
CAGTTCAGCCATCAAGACGAGATCAAGACCTTCGGGTTCGGCGTGGATCTCAAGTAGGAGCAACCACGCCCACCCTGACCTGAGAACTCAGTTCTCCACCAACCAATCCAAAACCACAGGAACAAAACCATGAAAAATCTAATCATCGCCACTTCTCTCCTCGCCCTCGGCACTCTTGGTGCCGTGAGCCCGGCCCTCGTCCACGAGGCCGAGTGCCCCTACTGCAAGCTGAAGCTGGTGCAAAACACCAACGCCAAGGACAACGAAGTCGTCGTGCGATTCGGCAACAAGAAGATCGAGTACCGATGCATCTACTGCGTGTTCGCAGACCAGAAGAAGCTCACCGGAGACCTTATCGTTTACGCACCCAGCGAAGCGGCGGGCAAGCCCGTTTTGGTGCGGCGCACCGGCGGGAACTGGACGGCTCCGGAAGGCACGGTCTTCTTGAATGCGTTCCGCCGCCACCAAGAGTGCGCGGGCCTCTCCCGCACCTTCTCTTCCAAGAGCGCTTTTGACCGCTACGTGGCCGCCAACAATGTGGCTAACGCGAAGGCCCTGACGCTGAAGGAGATGTTGGCGGAGGTGGCCAAGGCCAACTAACCGCCGTGCCCCCGCTCTGGTCCACCGAACTTGAGCGGGGGATGCGGCCCCATGGAGTCTTTCCAATGACGAATCTCCTCTCGTGGGTTGTCCTGGGGGCGGCATTGCTCCCAGGGGCGGCCCTGGCTCAATCAGGCCAAGATCATCGCGGCCACGCGCCAAGCCGTGAACTCCCCGCGCCTCCTCCCGTGTTTCCCACTTGGATGGACGACCGAGGTGCCGACCACATGTTCTACAAGCCCGGTCCCTATAACTGGTCCATCCGGAACGTGCCTCAGTTCGCCGCCGACATGTATGGCACGGGCGTCGGGCACGGGATTGCCTATGAAGCTCTCGTGACGGGGCAGGCGGACAAGCGCGCAGGGCCAATCTACGATTCCATCGTCAAGGTGCTCAAGAATCCGCCTCGCCTGCCGATCGACGAGGGGGCCATATCGCCGACTTTCAAGCGGCGCTACGGTGCGCTGGAAAAGGTGTTCGATTGGGCTCACACGTTCCACTTCCAGACCATTGATGTGCTGGCACATCGTGGTTGGACCGACGCGCAAAAGGAGGCCGAGATCGAGAGGATCTGGCAGTTCTATTCCGCACAGCCTTATGCCATCACGGGTCTTCCTTTGAACATGGAGGTGCTCGATGGTTACTCGTACTCGGGGGCATTCCGGACGAAGTATCCGAAGGTCAATGGCCTGTTTTGGGGTTACCACTGGCTCCAAACCGCGAACTACGACATGCTCTACCGGACCCCGGTGGAGACCCACGGCCCGCAATACCAAGTGGTGGGCGAGAGGTACCGGGAGACCGAGCTTTTCAACACCGAGCGCGAATTCATGCCAATGACGGGCGAACTCAGCCCTCGATTTGCCAAGCGCTTCCCTGAGATTGCCAATATGTTCGACAACCTCCACATGCTACACGACAACGTGAACGACATTTTGGCGACGGACGAGCTCACACAAGCCCAGAAGAAGGAGCAAATCCGCATTGCCATCTGGCGGGTGCTGGCCAGCACGCACCAAGGTGAAACCGCCGGGGAAGGGGAAGCCAACACGCTCCACGACCATCGGTACCCGTTTGGGATGCCGGGGATGGGGTGGATGAAGGGCGCGACCGAATCCGAAATGTATATGTCAGGCATGGGCTGGATGAATATGGAGGAGTGCGGACACTGCTCCATTCGGTTGCCGAGCGGTGACGAGTGGGGGGCCACGGTCTCAGCCAATGGATGGACGATGATGGTGCGCTGCATGCTCTGCGCACGGGATATGGCCTCCGAGACGATTGGCAAAGCCATCATCCGCGCTGCAACGGAAGACCCGAAGCAAACCCTTGTGCTGATTTCCGACGAACTCGGAAACTGGACATCGAATCTTCCCGAGATCGTGTTCCTTGAGGTGAAAGCGGATCACCCGGAGTGCAATGATTGGTCGAAGGTCTTCACTTCGCGAAGGGCGTTTGACGCTTACATTGCGGAGAATCCTGACTACAAGGATGCGCAGCCTCTCACGCTGGCGGAGTGGCAAACGAGGAATGAAGGAACGCCCGAAACCTACCGTCGGATCAACCGTCCCAGCCCGTATCAACGAAATGGTGAGGTGGGTCCGTGATCGCGACACGCCTCGCCGCGGGCCTTGGACTCCTTGGCACGCTAACCCTCGGTCTAGCTACCGACCACAACAATGTGGATGCGGGCCGACCGCTCCGGTTTGACGATGCTTCCAGCATCGCCTTTGGGGAACGAGCCATCGAGTGGGGAGTCACAGGGAATCTAGGCCGGGGTCGCAACAACTCCGCCGTAGGTCCGCTGGAATTCAAGTACGGGTTCGCGAAGAATCAAGATTTGGGCATTGCTTGGCATCCGCAATATTCCGGCGCAAATCAGCGGTTCACGGCCGGTGCAATGGAGTTCAGCTACTTCCGACAGATCCAACGTGAGATTGATTCGTCGCCCGCCTTGGCCTACAAGATTGGCCTCGAAGCGCCCGCTGAGCCCGGGGAGTCCGGGGTGGACATGCGTGTGCGCGGCATTCTCTCCACAACTCTGCGGCAATACGACAAGATCCACTTCAATTTGGACGCTACGCTGGCTACAGAGCCCGAACCGGGCGAACGCGACCTGGCTTGGGGCCTGCTGGTGGGTTATTCCAATCCCCTGGGGGCTCCGACGCAGTTCGACAAGACGTTGGTCGCCCAATTTGGCTTTGAGCAAAGCCGAAGGGCAGGCGAAGGCTGGTTCAGTACCCTAGGCATCGGTCTCCGGCAGCAAGTGGCCGAGCAAGCCGTGTTTGACTTCGGTCTAGAAGCAGATTTGTGGTCGGAATCCAGTTCGCGGCGGCGCGGCTTTCGGCTCACTTTGGGCTACTCCATGGGCTTTTGAGTCCTCTTCGCGCAAGATGGGGAGGATGCCTCCAAGTATCCTCTCCCCATGTTCCTCGCGTCCGTGTTGCTCCTGGTGGCGGCGCAGCCCACGGTCATCGAAGCCCGGACTCGCGGCGATGGAAGCCCGCTCTTAAGGCAAGTTGGGGGCCGCCGTGGCCACCGCGCAGGGCGCGCACTACCTCCACCGGGACGACAAGTTTTCCCTGCAAGGCGTGATGAAGCTGATGGTGGCCATGGCCGCTGTGGAGCAGGTGGACTGAGGTCAGTGGCGGCTGGACCAGTCTTTTGAGTTCAAACGCAACGACCTCAGCCTCAGCCGCCCGCTCCATCATCGAGCAGGCGATGGCAACGGCCTTCCCCGGCCAAGAGTTCACGCTGGACTTCACCGAAATTGAAGCCGATCGCCGCGAATTCCCGCCCGGGAAGTCCGGGGGCCGAGGTTTGGAGGCGGCCGCTTTCGTCATGGTGTTGGCGGTGGCCGGCTTCTTGGCCCCGCGTATCCTCGGCGCTTAGTCCACCAGGGCTAACTCGTCGGCCGATGCAAACGGGTCCGGCAACTTGGCCCAACTCTCCGGCCCCTCAGCGTATTCGGCTTCGGTGAGCAGAGCGCTGTCCAGCATCGCCGTCAGGGCCGCTTTGTCCATCCCGATTCCAATCAAGACGATCTCTTGGCGACGGTCGCCGTAAGGCTCCTGCATGTTCGCATGGATGCGCAGGCGGCTTTCCTCATCGTCCGGCCAATACTCCTTGGGGGCGGTGCACCACCACGTCCCGGCTTGCCCATAGCGGCAAGCGGCCCCGGCCTGGTGCCATTCGCCGATCCACGCCATGCGGGTGGCCAGCCAGAAGAATCCTTTGGAGCGAATCACTCCCGGCCACTGCTGATTCATGACCTTCCAGAATCGCTGCGGATGGAAGGGGCGCCGCGCCTTGTAGACGAAACTGGAGATCCCGTACTCCTCGGTTTCGGGAACGTGTTCGCCCATCAGTTCCTTGATCCAACCGGGCGAGCGTTGTGCCTTTTCCATGTCGAACAGACCCGTTCCCATGACCTCGTTGAGGGGCACTGCGCCGTTTTGGATCGGGATTATCCGAGCCTCGGTGTTAAGGGTGCGGATCACGCCCATCAACTTGCCCAGGGTTGCCTCATCCACCAGGTCGGTCTTACTGATGAGGATCACGTCGGCAAACTCAATCTGGTCTACCAAAAGGTCAACTACAGTGCGTTCATCCTCCTCGCCCAGGCTCTCGCCCCGGTCGCGGATGTACTCGGCCTCGGCAAAGTCGCGGAAGAAGTTGAAGGCATCCACCACCGTCACCATCGTGTCGAGCTTAGAAACTTTGCCCAAGGATTGGCCGAATTCGTCTTCAAAGGTGAAGGTCATCGCCACGGGCAGCGGTTCACTAATGCCGGTACTTTCGATGAGGAGATAGTCGAACCGACCTTCGCGTGCCAGGCGAGAAACCTCCTTCAGCAAGTCATCGCGCAGCGTGCAGCAAATGCATCCGTTGGTCATCTCCACCAGCGTCTCTTCGGTCCGTGAGAGGTTCGCCTTGCCGTTGGCCACGAGTTCAGCATCAATGTTGATCTCGCTCATGTCATTGACAATGACGGCGACGCGCTTGCCTTCCCGGTTCGCCAGAATGTGGTTGAGTACGGTCGTCTTGCCGGCGCCCAGGAACCCCGAGAGCACCGTAACGGGAAGCCGAGTCTTCTTCTTGAAAATCATAGGTGCCCCGCCGCGCACTGCGAGCAGTCCAGCCACTTACCCTCGGGCAGTCGATCCAGCGCCTCGGGCGATACGCCCCGCTCGAACACCGGTCGGAACAGGATGGCTCCGGTCGGGAATTCGGTGGCGCAACAGTGGCACTTGGTTTCGGCGTGAATTTCTTCCGGCGTGAAGCCGGTGATGACCCAGCCCTCATGACCGGAGTGCGCGGCGAGGGATTCGACAGCGGCCCGGATGGCAAGGGAGCGATTCCCGCCGTAGAACCGGTTGGCGACCGATGCGAGCAACTCGATGGTGTCTTCATCGAGCGTAAAGTTGATTCTGCGCATGAATACACACGAGTATACACTCATTCGTACTCTTCAAGGGTTGGGCCTGTTTAGCTTCCCGCATGGTCAAAGGAAATCCGGTTAGTATAGAGGTCAGCCATGTCCGAATCCACTCAATCCGAAGATCAAGTCGTCGAACCGGTGGAAGAGAACGAGAAGCCGCCCGAGTTATCCCCGGGGGACAAACGCAAAGCGGATGTTCGCCGCGCCATCGTGGTGGGGTCGAAGATCAGCTCACCCTATCTCATCATGAATGGCCTCGCCACCGCCGTGGCCGGCTACGGCCTCCTGGCCAACAGCACCGCCGTCGTCATTGGCGCGATGATCATCGCCATGCTGCTCGGCCCCATCATGGGCTTGGCCCTGGCGCTGGTGGATGGCGACACCCGTCTCTTGCGCGATGCGGCGGTCGCTGAAGTTATCGGGGCGGCCATGGTGGTGGGGATTGGCCTCGTGCTGGGCTGGGCGCACCGAGATATCCAGATTTCCACGGAGATTCTCTCCCGCACTCAACCCAACCTCCTCGACCTCGCGATCGCCATTTTTGGTGGCGCGGCGGGGGCCTACGCCACGGTATCGCCCCGGGTGAGTGTTGGCCTGGTAGGGGTGGCGATTTCCACGGCGCTGGTGCCACCTTTGGCCAGCTGCGGCATCTGCCTGTCGCGGGGGATGCTCCCCGAGGCGGCGGGGGCGTTCATCTTATTCGCCACGAACCTGGTGGCTATCCAGTGTGCTTCCTCCGCCGTCCTGTTTTTGTTTGGTTACCACCGGATCACGCGACGAGACAAGAGCGACCCCAGCTACCTGCGCCGGCTCGTGATTGATGGCATGGTGCTGCTCGTGCTGGGGGCGTTCCTCTATCGCCAGCTGAATGTCACGATCGGCAATCAAAAGTTTGAGCGTCAGGTGCAGGCGCAACTGGAGCGGCGGCTTCGGGACATCCCGGGCGCATACCTCCGCGAGACGCGCATTGTCGAGCAGGGCGACCGCTTGATCGTGGTGGCGGTGGTGCACGCCCCCAACTCCATCACCCCGGAACAAACCGAGTGGCTACAACGCCATCTGGGCCGCAAAGGGAATCAGCCGATAGAGTTGCACGTGCGTTCCTTGCTGACCAAGGAAGCGACCGCGGAGGGGTATCTGCACGTCATTGAACCGGAATCAACGCCGGTGGATATTCGCCAAGACCCGTATCTGGATCTGCCGGAACCCTTGGAGGATGCTATGGATTCGCTGCCCGGGGCACCCACTAGTGAGCCCTCGGCGAATCCCGGAAACGAAATGGACTCTCCCACCCAGGCAGGGGAGCCAGGCACCGCTTCAAGTGAGCGGTGATTGTGGCGGGGCTAGTTGTTGGCTGTCTCGTGCCCCATGAGGTGGCGGGCCGAATACATCTGCCCGGTGTGTCAGGCGATGGGGAAGGCCATATATTGCAGGGTGTCGCCCCAAGACCAGTCATCCCGGCTCGGGAGCTTGGTGTTGAAGTTGGGTTGCATTCCCTGGATGCGCGCACGGCAAGCCTCGTGGGCGCGCGGCACCTCGTCGTAGAGCTCCGTCGGGCCGAGGGGGAGTTCGAGCGGTTCGTCCACTGAAGCCAAGTAGTAACCCGCCCGGGGCTGGTTGAGGGGGCTCTCAAGTTCCGGATACAGCCACCGCATCTCGCTGTAAGCCACGTGCACGGCCAGATCGCCCACGCTGAGCTGGTGAGGGTGCGGGCGCACCCACAGGTCGGCGGCAGGAAAGCCGTCGAACGCTTCGCTCATCTCCCAAATGGCTAAATCCATGGGAGCCAGGGCTTCTTCGTGCGTCTTGGGCGGGGTTCTACCCGAGAAGTTCTCCCGGACCGAGCGAAAACTGTCAACCAAATGGACAAAATGCTGGGGCTATTGCGGACCTCGCAAACGGGAGATCGCTCGAAAGGGGTACGTAGAGGTGATGCCCCACGAAACCTCCCTTATTGCGGTCCTGACAGCAGGGGTGGGTCTCGCGTTCATCTTTGGGCTCGTGGCTGTCAAGCTCAAGTTGCCACCGCTGCTGGGCTATCTTGTGGCGGGGCTTGCCGTGGGGCCGTTTACGCCCGGCTTTGTGGCCGATGGGGCGGTGGCGTTCCAGCTCTCCGAAATCGGCGTGACCCTGCTCATGTTCGGGGTGGGCTTGCACTTCTCCCTCCGTGACCTCAATGCCGTGCGCAAGTATGCGGTGCCGGGCGCCCTCATTCAGATGGCGATTGCGACGCTGCTGGGGCTGGGGGCCGGGATGGCACTTGGCATCCCGTGGGGGGCCAGCCTCTTGTTCGGGCTGTGTCTCTCGGTGGCCAGCACCGTCGTGTTGCTGCGCGCGCTAGAAAGCCGCGGCGAAACGGAATCCACCGGCGGGCGCGTGGCCATCGGCTGGCTGGTGATGGAGGACATCCTCTTCATTGTCGCTATCGTGCTGTTGCCGGTGCTGGCCTCGCAGCTTGGGGGCAAAGCCGACCCGAATCAGAGCCCGAACCTCGGCTACGTCTTGGTCGAAACGATGCTCAAGATCGTGGGATTTGGCGCCCTCATGCTCATTGCGGGTCGCCAGCTCTTGCCCAAGCTCTTGGGCCGCGTCTTTCGGAATGGTCCCCGTGAGCTCTTTACCGTCGGGGTGGTCGCCGTGGCGTTGGGCATTGCTTTCGGGGCGGCCAAGCTCCTTGGCATCTCGCCGGCCTTAGGGGCGTTTTTGGCCGGCGTGGTCATCTCCGAATCCGAACTCTCGCACCAGACTTCGGCCGAAATCAAGCCGCTGTCCACGGTGTTTGCCGTGCTGTTCTTTGTGTCGGTCGGGATGCTTTTCGACCCGTCGGTGCTCATCAAATATCCGATCCAAGTGGCGATCGGCGTGCTCATCGTCCTGTTCGGCAAGACGCTTGGGGCCATCGGCATCCTTCGGCTGTTTAAGTTTCCGTGGCCCGGCACGATGCTCATCGCGGGCAGCCTTGCCCAGATTGGGGAGCTCAGCTTCATCCTGGCGGGCCTGGGATTGAAGTACGAAGTGTTCTCGCAGGGCCTGATGAGCGTGGTGTTGGCCGTGGGGGTGCTTTCCATTGCCATTAACCCACTGGTACTGCAAGTCATGAGCCGGCAGGGCCAGCAGTGGGGCAAGCAATCCGAAACGGAAGTGCCCGAAGAATCCGTGGCAAGTGAACCGGCCATCCTGTCCCAAACTCCGCTGGAAATCAAGGACCACGTGGTGATAGTGGGCTACGGGCGCGTGGGCCGCATTGTGGAGGACTGCCTCCTCAAGGCAGGGATTCCCTACGTGGTGGTGGATTTCGACCAAGAAATCGCCCGGCAAGTCACCGAGCATGGTGCCCCCGTGGTGCTGGGCGATGCCACCCAGAAGCGCGACCTCCGCCGCGCCAATATCGAGGCGGCCCGGCTGCTGATGATTGCGACCCCGGCGAACTCGGAAACCCGGGCCATGATCGAGACGGCAAGGGTGCTTTGCCCCGATTTGCCCATCTGTGTTCGTACCCACAGCCTGGCGGATTACGGATTGTTCAACGAATCGAGTGTGCAACGCGCGGTGCTGGGTGAACTCGAAACGGCGCTGGAGATGGTGTCATTTGCGCTGGCCGAAGTGGGGGTGGATGAGCTCTCCGCCGACGCGATTGTAGACGGGGCGCGGCACGAGGTGGCCCAGCGGGCATCCCGGCTGCAATTTGACTAACCACTGAAGTGGTGGGTCCCCGGGAACGCTCATATACCCGTTGGGGTATATAAGGAATATGAGCCCGCAAACCCAGGCCACCCTAGACCGACGTCTCGCCCGAATTGAGGGACAAGTGCGGGGCCTGCGCCGCATGGTGAGCGAAGGCGACTACTGCGTCGACATCCTCACGCAGCTCAGTGCCGTGCGTTCCGCGCTCGATCAGTTTGGGGCGGAACTCGCCACCTCCCACGTGGAGACTTGCATCCTGGGGCACGGAACCGGTTCGGCCCACGGCGAAGGGCAGGGCATGACTCGAGAAGACTTGCTCGA
>CAZVHE010000099.1:8550-9231 GCA_964627705.1 uncultured Chthonomonas sp. | reverse complement strand
GGTGCCCCGTCCTACAGCACGACCCAAATCGAAGACATCTCGAACACCGCCCTCATCGTGGAAGGTTCGAACTGGGATGGTTGGTTCACGCTCCTCGCTTGGAGCGCCACCTCCGGCCCGCTCAGCAGCTGCGTCCGCTGGACCCCGTCCAACTGGAATGCCAATGGTACCGGTTACAGCTACCCGTTCACCACGACCACCAAGGTGGAAAATGGTCTGAGCGGTCTCAAGCACGGTGCCGCCCTCTGTGCGGTTCCGCGTGGTCGCACCACCTACACGGCGACGGACTCGAGTGCCAAGAGCGTGAACATGCGCCAGCACTTCTACAACCCGACCCCGAGCACCAACAACCCGGCGATCTTCGTGGTCAAGGGTCTCAACCCGACCGGCATCTAACTCTAAGTTAGGTTCCAAAGGCCCTGCCCCGATAAAGTCGGGGCGGGGCTTTCTCTTTTCCGGTACCCTAGAACCAAGCACATAAGGCCATGAGCAGCGACCTCTTTATGCCCAGCACGGAGACGATCTTCACTCAGGAGAGCGAAGGCACGATGATCGTGAATATGGGGCCCCAACACCCCAGCACCCACGGCGTCCTCCGCGTGATCTGCGAATTGGATGGCGAAACCATCGTCAAGGCCAAATGTGTGATCGGCTACCTTCATACGGGCATGGAGAAAGAGG
>CAZVHE010000099.1:7795-8502 GCA_964627705.1 uncultured Chthonomonas sp. | reverse complement strand
TACCTGAATGCGAACGGCAACAACCTGGCGCACGCCCTGGCGGTGGAAAAGCTTCTGGGGATCGAAGTCCCCAAGCGCGGTCAATACCTGCGCGTCATTTTGGCCGAGCTGAGCCGCCTGGCCAGCCACTGTGTATGGCTCGGTACGCACGCGCTGGATATGGGCGCGATGACGCCGTTCTTCTACATCATGCAGCAGCGCGAGATGGTGCTGGACATGTTCGAGATGTTCTCGGGCGTGCGCATGATGCCGAGCTGGATTGTCCCCGGCGGCCTGCGCGGCGACATCCCGGACGGTTTTGAAGTCAAGCTCCGCAACTTCCTCGAAGAGTTCCCCAAGGAACTCGGCGTGGTGGAAGATCTCCTCGTCAACAACCCGATTTGGAAGGAGCGCAGCACCGGCGTGGGCGTTCTCACCGGCCCCGAGGCCCTCGCGCTGGGATGCAGCGGCCCGATCGCGCGCGCCAGCGGCGTGGCGTGGGACCTGCGCAAGAGCAATCCCTATTGCAGCTACGAAGACTTTGATTTCTTGATCCCGGTCGGCCAGCACGGCGACGTGTACGACCGCTTCCTGGTCCGCATTGCCGAGATGAAGGAGTCTTGCAAGATCCTCCGCCAAGCGATTGACGGACTTCCCTCCGGCCCCTACAACACGCTGGACCGCAAGGTCTCCCCGCCGACCCGGAGCGAACTCGATACGAGCATGGA
>CAZVHE010000099.1:4514-7693 GCA_964627705.1 uncultured Chthonomonas sp. | reverse complement strand
ATCGTCAGCGACGGCTCCAATCGCCCCTACCGATGGCACGAGCGTCCGAGTTCTTTCATGAACCTCAAGTCGCTGGAAGTGATGGCCGAAGGGCGCCTGATTGCGGACGTCATCGCCATCATCGGCTCGATTGATATCGTGCTTGGTGAGATCGACCGCTAAGCGCTGTCATCAATCTTTACTTTTTTGGGCATTAGGGTGGACCGAACTGCACAGTTCGGCCCATTTGTCCGTATGATGTAGCTAGAATGTCCATCCTCAAGCGTATTGCTTTGTTCGTTATCGTGAACATCGCCGTGATGATCACGTTCACGTTAGTCATGGCCATGTTAGAAGGCTTCGGAGTCAAGCTCTCCGGAAGCCTTGTCTTCGATGCCGTCGTGGCCGTAATCGTTGGTTTCTCCGGGGCCTTTATCAGCCTGCTGATCAGTAAGTGGGCCGCCAAAACGTTCATGGGCGTCAAGGTTCTGGACCCCCGGGCCAACCTCAATGGCTACGATCGCTGGCTGGTGGACACGGTGCATGCTCAGGCGCGAGCCGCCGGCCTCAAGAAGATGCCAGAAGTCGGCGTCTACGATTCGCCGGAAGTCAACGCCTTCGCCACGGGCCCCAGCCGCAATAACTCGCTGGTGGCCTTCAGCTCCGGCTTGCTCTCGCAGATGAGCCCGGACGAAGTGGAGGCGGTCTCCGCGCACGAAGTCGGCCACATCGCCAACGGCGACATGGTCACGCAAACGCTCATTCAAGGCGTCATCAACACGTTCGTCATCTTCTTCGCTCGCATTATTGCGCGCGTGGTGGCCTCGGCGGTCCGAGAAGAAATGGCGTTTCTCGCGTTCATGGTCGTGAACATCGTGCTGCAAATCGTGTTCGGCATCCTGGGTTCGCTGGTGGTCAATGCGTTCAGCCGCTACCGCGAGTACAGGGCCGACGCCTTCGCGGGCAACATCGCGGGCCGCGACAAGATGATTGCGGCCCTCCGCGCCCTGCAGCGCAACAGCGAGCTGATTGACAACCGTCACCCCGCCATGGCCACGATGAAGATCTCAAACGCTCCGGCCTGGATGCAAGCCTTCAGCACGCACCCGCCGCTGGAAAAGCGCATCGAAGCCCTGCAGCGCGGCCGGTAAAGTCCCGCTCTCCAGAAACAACGAACCCCTCTCGGACCTCGTCCGGGAGGGGTTCTCTGTACATTCCCTTCGTCCCAATTCGCAAGCCTGGCAACTCCATCGGGCCGGTGCCCCCAATTCCGGCCCCCGAACTGCGTAGAATAGGAACGTGAGCGAGTTGATTCAGTTGGGTGCCCAGCGCCCCAAGGCCCCGGCCCCCGACCAACTGGAGTTACGTTTCTCGGACAAGGCCATCGCCGAACTGGACGCCCTGCGGACCCACTACCCCACCGAGAAGGCCTGCATCCTGCCCGGACTCTGGATTGCCCAGCGCGAATACGACGGCTATCTCAGTCCCGCCGCCATCGCCGAAGTCGCTCACCGGCTCCACCGCAGCTACGCCGAAGTCGAAGGCGTGGCCACGTTCTATTCCATGTACACCACGGCCCACCGGCCGGGCCGCCACATGATTGAGGTCTGCACCTGCCTGAGCTGCCACATGTGCGGCGCTTACCGCATTGCCGATTACCTGGAAGCCAAACTCGGCGTGAAGCTAGGCGAAACCACCCCCGACGGCGTTTTCACCATCCACGAAGTGGAGTGCCTAGACGCCTGCGACCGCGCCCCGGTGCTGCAGGTCGGCGACCAATACGTCGGCCCGGTCACCGAAGCCGACATTGACGCCCTGCTGGATCGTCTGCGCAACGAGGACAGTTCCACCGTGGTGCAGCTCGCCGATAGCATTGTCCAAGTCCACCTCCGCGATACGGAGCGTGCAAAGTAACCATGGCCGAATACAAGCTCCTTCTCGAACACTCGCACGAACCCGAATTTCGCACCCTCCACGGCTACCTGGCTCGGGGCGGTTACGCCGCGCTGAACCGCGCCAAGGGCATGGAACGCCAGGCCATCATTGACGAAATCAAGACCAGCGGCCTGCGCGGCCGAGGGGGCGCGGGCTTCCCTACTTGGATCAAATGGAACGGCATTGAGAAGGAGAAAACCCGCCCGCACTATCTGATTTGCAACGCGGACGAAGGCGAGCCGGGCACCTTCAAAGACAAGCAGCTCATGGAGACCACGCCCTTCCTCATCATTGAAGGGATGACTATCGCCGCCCTGGCCACCCAGGCCGATGCGGGCTACATCTACATCCGCGGTGAGTTCGTGGATGCAGCCAAGTCTCTCCGTGCCGCCATTGATGAAGCCTACGCCCACGGCTATCTCGGCCAGAACATCCTGGGCACGGGCCTCAATTTCGACCTCTACATTCACATGGGTGCGGGCAGCTACGAATGCGGCGAAGAAAGCGCCCTGATGAGCAGCCTGATGGGTGAGCGCGGCATGCCCCGCCTCAAGTTCCCGCATGCGCCCCTGCCGACGGTGGCCGGGGTGTGGGATCAGCCTACCGTCATCAACAACGTGGAAACCTACGCCGCCGCGGTGCCGATCTTGGCCAAGGGCGGAGAATGGTACGTCACCCTGGGTGCCAACACCAAGAACAGCCGGGGCACCAAGATCTTCAGCGTCAGCGCCCACGTGAACAAGCCGGGCAACTATGAGATCGAATTCGGCACCCCGCTCATGGAGTTGCTCGACCTGGCCGGAGGCATGAAGGGCGGTGCCCTCAAGGCCTGTGTGCCGGGCGGTTCGAGTGTGCCGATGCTAAACGCTGAGGACTGCCAAAACGCGATCCTTGCCTACGAAGAGCTATGGGAAACCGGCTCCATGGTGGGCAGCGGCGGCTGTATGTTCCTCAACGAGCACACGTGCATCGTCAGCTACACCTGGCGCACCGCCCAGTTCTACGCGATGGAGAGCTGCGGCAAGTGCACCCCGTGCCGCGAAGGCACCAAGTGGATGCTGCAGATTTTGGAGCGCATCCTGCGCGGCAATGGCCAACCTGGCGACATGGACTTGCTGATGGAAATCACCAAGCAGATTGATGGTCGTAGCTTCTGCGGACTGGGTGACGCCGCCGCGTGGCCGGTGGCCGGCGCGATCAAGAAGTTCCCCGAGGGGGTCGAGTGCTTCATCAAGGACGGTCGCAGCAGGGTGGATACGCCGGAC
>CAZVHE010000099.1:0-4469 GCA_964627705.1 uncultured Chthonomonas sp. | reverse complement strand
TCTCCGCGGTCTGACCCTCGTTTCATCCTTCCCCCTTGCAAAAAAGTGCATCAGGGGGAAGGATCATCGTATCATAGGGCTTATGGGCCGCAGACAACTGCCTCTTATGCTCAGCCTCAGCGCACTGCCGCTGGCACTAGCCTTCGCCATCCCGAGTTCTACGCAACCCGCTTCCGCTTCGCAAGAGGTCACCACGTTCAACGCCAACGTCAAACCCATCCTCCAGCAGAGCTGCGTAGGCTGCCACCGCCAAGGCAACGCCAAGGGCGGCCTGGACCTGAGCACCTACGAGAGCACCATGAAAGGCGGCAACACCCCCAAGCACGTGGTGGCCGGCAAGCCGGATGAGAGCGTGATGCTCCGCCGCATCAAGGGCCTGGACAACAAGCCACGCATGCCCAAGGGCCAAGCCCCGCTGAGCGCCGCCAAGGAGAACACCATCCGCAAGTGGATCCTGGATGGAGCCAAGAAGGGCTAAACCAGCTCTAAGCAGATGAAGTTCAAAGGTTGGAATCGGCACTTGCTGTGGCTGGTGGCGGCAGCCCCGTTTGTTAGCCAAACCTGGCTGCAGGCCGCGCCTGCCCCGGTCGCTCCGGCGCGCAAGGAGATTCCGACCTTTGAAAAAGATGTCCTGCCCATTCTCAAGGGCCACTGCACCGCCTGCCATAACCCAGACACCAGCAGCGCCTTCCTCGACTTGACCTCCTATGAGACCACGATGGAAGGCGGCCAGGCCGACAACAACGTCGTGGCCGGTGACCCCGAGGCCAGCAACCTGATGCGACGCATCCTGGGCCACGGCGGCAAGCCGCAGATGCCCCTGGGCTTTGCCCCGTTGAGCGAGTCGAAAATCGAGACGATTCGCGCCTGGATCAAGGCCGGCGCCAAGCCGACCCCCGAGGGCGTTGACCTGCGGCACTGGGCGTACATCCCTCCGCAAAAACCGAGCGTACCGGAAGGCGCCCACCCTATCGACTACTTTGTTGGCAAAAAGCTGGCCGAACAAGGCAAGTCCTTCTCGCCGGAGGCTTCTCGCACCACGCTGATTCGACGGCTTTCGCTGGACCTCACCGGACTCCCCCCGACCCCCGAGGAGGTGGACGCCTTTTTGGCTGACACCCGCCCCGATGCCTATGAGCGCGTGGTGGATCGTCTTCTGGCCTCGCCGCAGTACGGCGAACGCCTGGCCCGCATGTGGCTGGACCTCGCCCGCTACGCCGACAGCAACGGATACGAAAAGGACCTCGGCCGCCAAAACTGGGCGTGGCGCGATTACGTCATCAAATCGTTCAATGAGGACAAGCCGTTTGACCAATTCACCACCGAGCAGATTGCCGGCGACCTGCTGGACGCGCCCACCCGCGAGCAACTGATTGCGACGGGTTTCCACCGCAATACTATGCTGAATGAGGAAGGCGGTACGGACCCGCAAGAGCAACGCTGGCAAGTGCTGGTGGACCGGGCCGCTGTGACAGGCACCGTGTGGATGGCCAGTAGCACCGGGTGCGCTCAGTGCCACGACCACAAATTTGATCCGATTTCGCAAAAGGATTTCTACGAAACTCTGGCCTTTTGGGAGAGTGCGGATGAACCGGTTCTCGCCCTGACCCCGGAAGAAGTGAGCCCCTACGTGGAGCGGATCAAGAAGCGCGAAGAGTTCTTGCTGTCGTCGCCCGAAAGCGACGCCCGCAAAGCGGCGATCGAAAAGATCAAGAAAGAGCGAGAATCACTAGAGAAAGGGACCACTCTTGTTCTGCAAGAATCCAAAGATCGCAAGCCCGAGACCCCCATCCGCGAGGGCGGTGTTTACCTGGCTCCGGGCGAAGTGGTGACCGCCGGAGTGCCGGAAAACCTGGCCCCGTGGCAGCCCGAAATGCCGCGCAATCGCTTGGGCCTGGCGCAGTGGCTCACCCATCGGGATAACCCCCTCACCGCCCGGGTGACCGTCAACCGAATTTGGGAATTGATCTTCGGTCTCGGCATCGTCAAGACGCCCGGCGACTTCGGCACCCAGTCCGAGGCACCCTCCCACCCCGAGCTCTTGGATTACCTCGCCGTAGATTTCCGAGACCAAGGCTGGAGCCTCAAAAAGCTCATCCGCACCATCGTGACCAGCCGCACCTACCGGCAATCCAGTGCGGTGACCGACGCCATGTGCGCCTGGGACCCCGATAACCGCTACCTCGGTCGCGCCCCGCGCTACCGCATGGAAGCCGAGATGATCCGCGATAATGCCCTTTTCGTGAGCGGTTTGCTGGACCTCTCGATGGGCGGGCCGAGCGTGTTCCCCCCTCAACCCGACGGCATTTGGGATAACCCTTACAGCGGCGATCAGTGGATCACCGACCCCACAAAGGATAAGTACCGGCGCGGGCTCTATACGTTTTGGAAGCGCACGGCCCCGTACCCCAGCTTCCTCACCTTCGACGCCACCAGCCGCGAAGCGTGCACCGACGTGCGTGTGCGGACCAACACCCCCTTGCAGGCGCTGGTGCTGATGAACGACCCCGTTTATCTGGAAGCCGCCGCAGCCCTGGCCGCCCGGATGGATGGGGAGAAGCCAGAGGATCGTATCCGAAAAGGATTCCGGCTCGTGCTTGCCCGCCAGCCAAGCCCGGAAGAACTCGAAGTCCTCAAGAACTACCAAGCTTTGCAGGCCAAGGTCTTTGCCGCCGCCCAGCGCGAGGATGCGGAAGAAGCCTCGTGGCGCATGCTGGCCAGCCTGCTTCTCAACCTTGACGAGGCCATCACCCGCGAATAAACGGCCCCAGGAACCCCAGACCGTGAACCAGAACGAACTCGACGAAATCATCTTGAAGGACATCACGCGGCGGCACTTCTTCCGCATGACGTCGTACGGTATCGGCACCTTGGCGCTGGGTTCCCTGCTCAATCCGGCGGCCCTCGCCGCCCCGCCCGTGGCCACCAACCCCTTTGCCGCGCGCGCACCCCACTTTGCCCCCAAGGCCAAGCGCGTCATCTTCCTTTTCATGGCCGGGGCGCCTTCTCAGCTCGACCTGTTTGACCCCAAACCCAAGCTCAATCAGCACGACCGCGAACCGATCCCGGAAGAAATCATCGAAGGTGAACGATTCGCCTTCATAAAGGGTACGCCCAAGCTATTGGGATCGCCCTATGAGTTCAAGCAGCATGGGCAGAGCGGCCACTGGATCAGTAGCCTGATGCCGCACACCGCCCGCGTGGCAGACGACCTGGCGTTCATCCACAGCGTGCAGACCGACCAGTTCAACCACGCCCCCGCGCAGATCTTTTTCAACACCGGGCACCAGCTCCCGGGCCGCCCGAGCATCGGCTCCTGGCTCCTTTATGGCCTTGGCACGGAGAGCCAAGACCTCCCCGGCTTTGTGGTGTTGGTGAGCGGGCAGAACAACCCCGATGGCGGCAAGGCCTGCTGGAGCAGTGGCTTCTTGCCCTCGCACTATCAGGGCGTGGAGTTCCGGAGCAAGGGCGACCCGGTGCTGTACGTCACCGACCCCGACGGGGTGGACCGCACCTCTCGCCGGCACATGCTGGACGCCCTGCGCGAGATGAATGCCCTCAAGCTGAGCGACCACGGCGACCCCGAAATCGCTACCCGCATTGCCAGCTACGAGATGGCGTTTCGCATGCAGGCCAGCGTGCCCGAACTGACCGACCTGAGCGACGAATCTCCGGAAACCCACGCCATGTACGGCACCGAACCCGGCGCCGTGAGCTTTGCCAACAACTGCCTGCTGGCGCGGCGCATGGCCGAGCGCGGCTGCCGCTTCATTCAGCTTTACCACTGGGGGTGGGACAGCCACGGCACCAACCCCGGCGACGACATCATGACGAGCCTGCCCGAGCGCTGCCGGCAGGTGGACCAAGCCTGCGCGGCCTTGATTGCCGACCTGAAGCAGCGCGGAATGCTGGATGAAACGTTGGTGATTTGGGGCGGAGAATTTGGCCGCACTCCCATGAATGAGGAGCGGGACGGCTCGACCTTCTTGGGCCGCGACCACCACCCTCGCGCGTTTACGATCTGGATGGCGGGGGGCGGCGTGAAGGCCGGACTCTCACTAGGGCAGACCGACGAACTGGGCTACAACGTGGTAGAAGACCCCGTGCACGTGCACGATATCAACGCCACGATTTTGCACCTGATGGGCATGAATCACGAGCGGCTGACCTACAACCACCTGGGGCGGGAGTTCCGCCTGACCGACGTGCACGGCCAGGTGATCGAAAAACTCATCGGGTAGCCTTTGGGTCCGTTCCCGGCCGTAGCTCAGTGGATAGAGCGCTTCCCTCCGGAGGAAGAAGTCGGAGGTTCGAATCCTCTCAGCCGCGCCACAATCATGTCGGTTGCCAACCTGAAACGCAACCGTAATCGTACGCGTTTAGCAAGGTGTGACCAACATCGCATGAAAGGATTTCTGGCTTTCGTCATCATTCTGGCCGGTGCCGGAGGGGCTTACTATTGGACGCAA
>CAZVHE010000098.1:3932-9566 GCA_964627705.1 uncultured Chthonomonas sp. | reverse complement strand
TGGCCGCCTCCCTCTAGGAAGGAGAGAAGCGGCCA
The DNA here is from genome assembly GCA_964627705.1 of uncultured Chthonomonas sp. Classification (GTDB taxonomy): domain Bacteria; phylum Armatimonadota; class Fimbriimonadia; order Fimbriimonadales; family Fimbriimonadaceae; genus JAHBTC01. The sequence continues at coordinate 9,531 of CAZVHE010000098.1, read as the reverse complement.
GGCGTTCTCCTATGCCAGAAGGACTTACGCCTTGCGTCGTCGGCGAGCGAGAGCCAGCAGACCCGCGCCCAGGGCAACCATCGAAGCCGGTTCCGGAACGGCACTGAACGACACGTTGTCGTAGTACATACCGGTCGGCTCGTAGGCCGTGGCCGTGTTCATGAAGCCGAACTGGAGGATGTTGTTCGTCCAGGACGGGTCGATCGTGATGCTGATCGTGTTGCCTTCCGACCAAGTGGTGGTGGAAGCCGCCGTGGTTTCGGTGCGCGGGAAAGCAACGAGGCTGAATCCGTTGGCCGGATCGAGAACCTTGATGAACGCCCAAGTGCGGGAAGCGCCGCCCGGACCGAAGCCCGAAGAAGCCTTGTAATCGAAGCCGAACGTGAAGGTTTGACCGAGGTCGGCCGCACCGATGATCTGCTCTTGGAAGATGTTGGCTTCAATCTTTCGGTTGTTGCCGTGGTCACCGTTGTTGTAGTCGCTGTACGTGTTGATGTACTGCTGACCCTGGTTCGGTCCGGCTTCACCCGTGGCGATAGCCGAGAAGCCCGCGCCGCCGTTCGGGGCGCCGAAGGGGCCGTAGCCGTACAGGTAGTTGTCGTTGGAGTCGAAGACGTTGGCGAAAACCTTCCATCCGTCGCCGGACAAGGCACCCCCATCGCCAGCGGACAGACTTTCGAAGTCTTGGTTGTAGGTCGTCAGGCTCGCAAAAGCGCTGGAGGCCATAACTGCCCCAAGTGCCACCATCGCCACTCGTGAATTCTTCATGAACATGTTCAATTTCCTCTAAGAGAGTCCGTGGCCGAAACGATTCGCGAAACGTTTCGGAACACCTGTGCGCATTCTACACTACCCATAGTCCTAAGATAGCAAAAACCCGCAATCTTGCCAGGTTGCTAGTTGAAAGTTGGCCGGGTGCCGACCAGCGCATGGGTGCCCGTGGCCTTCGGAGCCGACAAACCGTTGTTGGCAATGACCTGCGCGTACCAAGCGGCGGAGTCCTTGGGGGTGCGCTTCTGGGTGGCAAAGTCCACATGGATCAAGCCAAAGCGGTGGCGATAGCCTTCCGCCCACTCAAAGTTGTCCATCAGCGACCAGTGGAAGTAACCCTGAATCTGGTACCCCTCGTCATCGGCGCGGTGTAGCCCTTTGAGATGGCGCGAAAGATAGTCAATACGTTGCGGGTCGTGCACGGCGCCGTCTTCGGAGACCCAATCGCGGCAACTGAGGCCGTTCTCGGCGATCATGGTCGGCAGGCCGTACCGCTCTTCGTGGAATCGCACCGACCAGTAGAGGCCTTCGGGCGTTACGGGCCAGTCGAAGGCCGTGCGCGGGTGCCCCGGCGGCAGAACCACGGTCTCGGGCCGGCCATCGGCACCCCGGCGGATGTAGGGCGCGGCGTAGAAATTGAGGCCGAGCCGCTCGATGGGCTGGCTCATCAGGGCCAGGTCTTCGGTCGTCACTTCCGGCCCGCGATCGGTCAGTACGCGTACGCACTCCTCCGGCCATTCGCCCAACACCACGGGGTCCAGGTAAAGACGGCTGTACCAGAACGTCCGGTCCGCCGTCGGTACGCCGAAGGTGAACTCTCGAGCCGCTTCAATATTCTCGGGCGACTCGTCGGCCGGGATGCCGATGTGGCTGATGGGGACGTAGCCGATGGCGATGGGCTGCGAGGCGGTGGCGCGCAGCGCTTGCACCGAGCGGCCGTGGGCCATCAGCGCATGCTTGGTGGCCAGGAAGAAGTCCGGCCAATCGAGTTGCAAGCCCGGCGCGTGGATGCCATTGACGTGGCCAAGGCCGAGGAAGCAGGGGGGCTCATTCAGGGTCCACCAGTTCTTCACGCGGTCGCCCAGTTGCCGTCCAACCAGCTCCGCGTACTCGCCAAACCATTCCACCGTGTCGCGGTTCAGCCAGCCACCCCGTAGGTAGAGCTCCTGCGGGTAATCCCAGTGGAATAGGGTTGGGTACGGCTCAATCCCGTTGCGTAGTAGTTCATCCACCAGCCGGTGGTAGAAGTCCATGCCCTGGTGGTTTACGCGGCCGGTGCCTTCCGGCAACACGCGCGACCAAGAGATGGAGAACCGATACGCCTGCAACCCGAGGTCGCGCATCATCGCGATGTCTTCTCGGTAGCGGTGGTAGTGGTCGCAGGCGACGTCGCCGGTGTCGCCTTCGGCGACCTTACCGGCCTTGCGGCAAAATGCATCCCACACGGAAGGGCCGCGCCCGTCCTGCGCCGCTGCGCCCTCCACCTGATACGCGGCCGTCGCCGCCCCCCACACAAAGTTCTTGCCAAATGTCATCTTGATTTCGCTCGATTACTTGAGTCCGCTAAGGGCCATGCCCTTAACGAAATAACGCTGCCCAAGCAGGAACATGACGATGAGCGGCAGCGTGACGAGCACACTCCCGGCCATCAGCAAATGCCACTGTTCGGCGCGCAGGGAGTTGTAGGTGGCCAGACCCAACTCCAAGGTCTGCTTTTCGGGTTCGTTGAGGTAGATCAGCGGCCCCATAAAGTCGCGCCAGTTGTAGATAAAGCAGAAAATGCCGACGGTGGCCAGAGCCGAACCCGACAGCGGCATGACAATGCGGGAGTAGATGGTCCAGTGACCGGCTCCCTCGATCTTGGCGGCCTCGTCGAGCTCCTTGGGGATGCCCAAGAAGAACTGCCGCAAGAGGAAAATGTTGAACGCCCCGCCGCCGAAGAAGGCCGGCACCGTGAGGGGCAGGATGGTGTTGATCCACCGCAGCTCCTTGAAGAGGAAGTAGGTGGGGATCATTGTCACGATGGCGGGCAGCATCATGGTGCTGAGCAGGATGACGAAGAGCCGATCTCGGCCCATGAACTTCATCTTCGCGAAGGCGTATGCGACCAGGCTGGAACTGGCGATGACCCCAATCGTGGCCAATCCTGCGATGATGACCGTATTGAGGAACAACTGCAGGAAGTTGACGTTGGGATTGGTGAGGACTTCGCTGTAGTTGCTCCAGGTGGGTTGCTGGGGCCAGCTCCAGGCGGAGGTGGTGGCCAGTTCCTCGGGCGTCTTGAGCGACATGGACAACGAGGTGTAGAACGGCAGCAGAAACACGATGCTCCCGCTGGCCAGCAACAGGGCCACCACGATTTTGCCGAGCCGAACGCCAAGTTTCGGGTTCATTCCGCCCCCTCGTAGTACACAAGTTTGTTGAGGCGCCACTGCACCAGGGTGACGAGAAGCACCACCACAAAGAGCAGCCACGCGAGGGCCGAGGCGTAGCCCATCCGCAGATTCCCGAAGGAGTTATCGTAAAGATGGAGCATGTAGAACCGCGTGGCGTCGTTGGGGCCGCCCTGCGTCATGACGAAGGCCTGGGTGAACGACTGGAAGCTACCGATGACCCCGGTGATGAGGGTGAAGAACAGGGCCGGGGACACCATGGGGAGCGTGACGACCTTAAACTTCTGCCACAGTCCGGCTCCATCGAGGGTCGCGGCTTCGTAATAGAAATCGGGGATGGCTTGGAGCCCGGCAAGCAGGATGACCATGCCGCTGCCCACCCCCCACAGGCTCATGATAATGAGCGACGGGAGGGCGAGTTGCTCATTGCCGAGCCAGTTGGGGAGTTGCCCATCGGTACCGAGCCACGACGCCAGACCCAGGAAGTTGCGCCGCCCATCCGCGCCGAACAAGAGAACGTTAAGGAGGCCCCCTTCGGGCTGGAACACCTTGCGCCATATGAGCGACGAGGCGACAGCGCTGGCCAGGGCTGGGAGATAGAAGAACGTCCGGTAGACCGGCATCCCCTTGACCTTCACATTGAGGAGGAGGGCCAGGAGGAGCGAAACGATGAGCCCGAGTGGCACCGAAAAAATGGTGTAAACGGCCGTGACCTTGACAGTCTGCCAGAACCGGGCGTCCTGCGCGACCGCCTCCTGATAGTTGCCCATACCGCGCCACTCGGCGGGCTGGATGATGTCCCAGTTGGCAAAGCTCATGAGGAGCGAGAAGATCATCGGCCCGGCGGTGAACAGCAGGGTGCCAATGATCCAAGGCGCCAGGAACAAAAGGCTGGTGCGGCCCTCCGCCTTCTCCGCCTTGGTGCGGACCTTGCCGCGCTCGGGGAAATACACCCACGCGAGAGCCGCGGCGAAGAGCGCCAGCCCCACCACGCCGCCGATGTTCCAATTGAAACGCGGGAGCTGGTCTTCCTTTAGGATTGTCTTGAGGCGCGCCGTGGCGATGCGGTTGCCTTCGGTGAGAGCCTGTTCGGCCGTCGCCGAACCCGAATAGATGGATTCCGTTTTGGAGAACACCAGGCCGCTGACTTCACCCCAGTAGTCAGCGGTGGGCGGCAGCACCACGTACGGCACGGCTTGGTCGGTGGCGATGCGGTTGGCCGGGTAGCGCTGCTCAATCGGGGTGTCCGGCCCAGGAATCCAGTCCGGACCCATCGCCAGCGACTTGATGGCGGGCTGGGCAAGGCCCGCTTTGGCCATCGCCCTCATGCCGGGCTCGCCGGACATCCATTGGACGAGTTTCCAGGCTTCCTCGGGGTGGGGGGTGGAGTTGAGAATGGCGTAGCCGGAGCCGCCTGAGGGGGCCGCCCGCACCACCTTGCCGGTGGCGGGGTCAATGTGACCGGGGGCAAGGGTGATGTCCCACTCGAAGAACTTCTCGCTGCCGGGCTTCAGGGCCTGGCGGATGCGGGGGACATCCCAGATGCCGCACTGGTACATCGCCACCCGCTGCGAGATAAAGAGGTCCACGGCGGTGGACTGCACGACCGACGAGAGTTCGCTTTGGCTGGGGAGCCATCGCTTCTCGTTGGCGAGTTCGGTCACCCAATCAAAGGCTCGAATCACGCGGGGATCGGTGAAGTTGAGTTTATCGAAGGACTCCGGGTTATCTACATAGCGTGCACCGGAAGAGAAGGCGACGGTGTCGGTCCAGGCACCGGTCCACGAGGGGGCAAACCCCCACACCTTCGTGCGGCCCTGGGCATCCTTCTGAGTGAGCTGCTGCATGCAGTAGGTGAAGCACTGGCTGCCGAGTTCGGGGCGCGGCTCAAAATCCCAGGTCCAGTTGCCATCGGGTTCTTCGAGCCCCGCCTCTTTGAACAGCCGCTTGTTGTAGTAGATCAGGCCGATGGGGGCGGTGTCGCGGGGCAGAACGTAAAGGCTCTTCTGATACCGGAAGATGTCTACGATGGGCGGATAGTAGTCGCCTAAAGCAAAGCCGGGAGTGGCTTCGATCAGCGGATCCAGAGGTTTAAGCGCCCCCCGCTTGGCGAACATCTGCATGTTCTGCGGGTCGAGGATCGCCACGTCCGGGGCGGTGTTGCCCGCCACCTGCGAGAGCAACCGCTGGAAGTAGTAGCGATAGTCAACGTTCTCGAGCTTGACCTTGATGTTCGGGTTGGCCCGCTCGAAGTCCTTGGTGACCTCGCGGAGCACGCGCAACGCTTCGTCTCCTTCCCATACCACGAGACGGAGTTCAACGGGCTTGGCAAAGGCGATGCCCGTGGCCAGGGCAAGCCCGAGGGTTACCCCGAAGAGTCGCAGGAGCGCGCGCACCGAAACCTCTTGCGTTATTGACCGGTCGGCGGGCCGGCG
>CAZVHE010000098.1:0-3922 GCA_964627705.1 uncultured Chthonomonas sp. | reverse complement strand
CCGCTATTGGCCGGCGCATTGGGGTCAATCTCGCCGTACTTTTGCGTCTGCTCGCGGATCTCCTTTTCCATTTCGGGCGTCATGTGGCCCTTCAGGTGCTCAGGGATTTCCTGCTTCACCTTGATCTTGGGGGCCGGGAGTTCCGGCGGGCCGGAAGCCGCCCGGACGACAAAGAAAACGCCAATGATCGCGGCCACCGCGATCGCGGAGATGACAGCCCAGGAGGGAATCTCTTTTTTCATGGGTATTGCACAAAAGGGAACGGAGCCATACCGAGTGGGTATGGCTCCAGAGGGGGAGAGGCGACCTTACTGCGGCAGCGGGCAGTCGTTGTCCGGCGTGCCGCCGCCAAAGTCATCTGCATCGAGGCAGACGCCCTTGAGGGCCGGGTTCACCGGCTGGCCCACACCCGTGGACTGGCGGTAACCCTGGAACAAGAAGCCACGCGGAACCGACTTGACGTGCGTGTCGGCGAAGCCGAAGTTGGCGGTGCCGTTGCCGGAATCGTAGTCAATGCCGGACCAGAGTTGGTTCGGGTTCACGTCCTTGTAGGAAAGCGTGTTGCTGGAACCGGCGCCCCATACCCAGTGCTCCCAGAACGTGGACCAAATCCACGAATCCCAGGTGTAGAACTGGCCTTCGTTGCGCTGCTCGGTCAGCATGATGCTCTCGGCGGGCAGGGCAATGGAGGTGGTGGAGTAGACGGTCACCGGGGTTTCGGTCGTGCCGCCCCAGGTGTTCACGCCGCCCACGCCGCGGATCAGGTTGCTGGCCACGCGGTAGGAGCGCTTGATTTCGCCCAGGTTCGACGGCTTCTTGGGGGAGCGGTCGAGGGACGATTCGAACAGTTGGTAGTTCTTCTGATATGGGTAGAGCACCTTGTCCCAGGTCGGGCATCCCCATTGCTCTACGCTGCAGCTGCCGGTTGCCCAGGATTGGCCGTTGCCATTCATGGTGCCGCGCTTCGGATACATGTCGTCATAGTCCCCCACGTATAGCTGGAAGGCCGTGAGGATCTGCTTCATGTTCGAAGTGGATTGGATCTTCTTTGCCGCCGTCTTGGCCCGGGCAAAAACCGGGAACAGGATCGCGGCCAAGATCGCGATGATCGCGATGACAACAAGTAGTTCAATCAGCGTAAAGGCTGAACGTTTTTTGATCATGATTTGTGCTCCTTTGGACAACTAGTCGATTGACGAATGATAAGTTCGGTCTGGAAAACGGTGGGTTCTTGCGGTTCTTTGCCGTCAATGAGCGCCTTGAGGGCGCGGACGGCGGCGGCGCTGAGTTCGCCGATGGGTTGGCGAACGGTGGTGAGGCCGGGATAGACGTTCTCGCTCCCCGGCGTCATGTCGAAGCCGACGATGCTGATATCTTCCGGTACGCGCACTTGGCGGCTATGGGCTTCGAATAGCGCCCCCAGGGCCATTTCATCGTTGGCGCAAAAGACGGCGGTCGGCGGCTCGGGAAGGGTGAGCAACTGCGCCATGGCGCGGCGGCCGCCCTCGATGGTGAACTGGCCCATGCCCACCCACTCTTCGCGGTACGAGATGTGGTGGTTGCGGAGGAAGGCTTGGTACGCCTGCAAGCGAACGAGAGCGTCCTGCATATCCAGGCGGCCCGCGATGTGGGCGATCTTGCGGTGGCCGAGCTCGTAGAGGTGGCCCATGGCACTGGCCACGCCCGATTCGTTATCCACCGAGAACGACAGCACCCCATCCAGTGGCACCCCGGAGACGGTCGCGCACGGGGAGTGAAGGGAAGCGGCGAGTTCCACCGACTTCTCGCTGAAGTGCGGAGCAATGAAGATCACGCCGTCCACGCGCCCGTCCACCAGGATGGAGGCGAGCTCATCGCGGTCCACTTCGCTGCAGCGTGTGAAGAGGAGGACGTCTTGGTGCTGGCGGCCGGCTTCGTTGATGATGCCGTTGAGGGCCAGGTGGAGATAGGGGCTGAGGAAGACGTTGTCGGTGACTTCGGGCGGGACGACACCAATCGTGTCGCTCTTGCCCGTGACCATGGACCGTGCCACGCGATTGGGACGGTAGTTGAGTTCCTTAGCGACCCGCAGCACGCTCTGCCGGATTTCATCCGGCACCGAACGCGGCCCGCCGTTCAGCGCATAGCTGACCGTACTGACCGAGATGTTCAGTTGCTTGGCGATATCCTTGATGGTGGCGGCCATTGCTGGTTCTCCGAAACGTTTCTCAACTCCTCGTGGCGGTGATTATTGCAGGAGGTCTCCGCAAATTGCCACACTTTTTTTGCCGGGGCGAAAATTTCTCGGGGAAAGTGCCGCCGTGGAGCGATTTGGACTTGATAGCTCTAGCTATAGGCCGGGTAAGGTGCCGCCATGTTGCTGAGAAACGTTTCGCGATGGTGGGCAGGGATGATTGGCCTGTGCGTGATAGCGTTGCCCACCAGTTGCGTGGCCGCGAGCGACGCGCCCACCGCGTCCGCTGCCCCCAGCAAGGTTGAACTGGTCGGCGGGCCGGGCAAGTATCAGTTGCTCAAGAATGGGCAGCCGTTCGTCATCCGGGGCGTGGGCGGCAATGGCAATCGGCAACTGATGCTGGAGTCCGGCGTCAACTCCTTCCGCACCTGGGGCGCCGACAACCTCGGCCCGATCCTGGACGAAGCCCACCGCGATGGCCTTTCCGTCACCGTTGGCATTTGGCTGCAACACGCGGGCGGGTTCGACTACCACAACGCCGCTGAGGTGAAGAAGCAGTTTGAGATGTGCCGCGAGGTAGTGGTGAAGTACAAAGACCACCCCGCGCTGCTGATGTGGGCGTTTGGCAACGAGATGGAAGCCCACCCGGATGACCCGGCGGTGTGGCGCGCGATTGAAGACATCGCTGCGATGAGCAAGCGGCTGGACCCGAACCACCCCACGATGACCGTGATTGCCGACATCAGCCCGGAGAAGGTAAAGAACATCCACGCCATCTGCAAGAGCATTGACATCATCGGCATCAATAGCTACGGCGGTGCGCCCTCTCTGGCCCAGCGCTACGCCGATCTCGGCGGCACCAAGCCGTACGTTCTCACCGAATTTGGCCCCTTGGGACAATGGGAGGTGACCAAGACCCGCTGGGATGCGCCGATTGAGGCCACGAGCACCGAGAAGGCCGAGCACTACCGCAAGTCCTATGAAAATGCCGTGGTGAAGAACCCCGGCATGTGCCTGGGTGCTTACGCGTTCTTGTGGGGGACGAAGCAGGAGGGCACGGGCACCTGGTTCGGGATGATTCTGCCCAACGGGGCACCGCTGGAATCCGCGCAAGTGATGGCCGAGTTCTACACCGGCAAGGCTCGCCCCAACCTGGTGCCACGCATCACCAAGCTGGAAGTGGACCAGGCCGACCGCCTGCGACAAGGCCAGACCGTGCGGGCCACCTTGGCCGCAAGCGACCCCGAAGGCCGCGCACTGAAGGTGCAGTGGATACTGGTGGCAGAGGGCCGCGAACGCCTGACGGCGGGGCGCGATGAAGCCGTGCCCGAGAGCTACCCGGGGGCTCTGGTGAGCTCGACAAACACGACGGCGACGTTCCGGATGCCCGATTCGGGGGGCGGCTATCGCATCTTTGCCTATGTGTTTGATGAAGCGGGCGGGGCGGCGGTGGCCAACGTGCCGATCTTTGTGGAAGGGCCGGTGCGCGTGGAAACGGGCGTGAAGGCCGACCTGCCGCTGGTGGTCTACGCCAACAGCGCGTCGGACATGGCGTTCGCTCCCTCGGGCTGGATGGGCAACGCCGCTGGCCTGACCGTGGACTGGGAGTGGAGGGATCGCCCGCAAGCCGGGGCGGCCTGCGCCAAGGTGACCTACACCAGTGCCGGGGGCTGGGCGGGGGTGGCCTGCGGCGACGCGGCGGGTGTGGGGGGTGTGGGGGGTGTGGGGGCCGGCTCGCCGCCGGTCGAG
>CAZVHE010000097.1:7027-9850 GCA_964627705.1 uncultured Chthonomonas sp. | reverse complement strand
AGCCAGGAAGTGCCCAAGATCGCCTTCAACAAGGGCGAGATTGTGCGCGTGGTGGAAGGTCCGTTTGTGGACTACACCGGCAAGATTGAAGAAGTGAATGCGGAACGCGAGAAGCTCAAGGTCATGATCAACATCTTTGGCCGCGATACGCCCGTGGAGCTCGATTTCACCGGCGTCGAAAAGCAGTAATCCACCGTGCCCGAACTGATCTGGCGATGGCCGGTTCGAGACCCCGGGGCTGAGGCAAGAATTGTCGCGGCCTTCGGGGTCTCTCCGGTTGTGGCGGCCTGGCTGGTGAAGAACCAGTACCAAGACCTAGAGCGCATACGAGCCTTTCTCTATCCCGACGAAGCGCACCTGCACGACCCCGAGCTGTTGCCCGATTTTTCCGCCGGGGCCAATATCGTGGAGGCGGCGATACGCAACCACGACACGATTTACATCCACGGCGACTACGACGCCGACGGGGTGACGAGCGCCGCGATCTTGCTGAAGGGGCTGCGAGGCTATGCCAAGCGGATCTCCTCGAACTCGAAGATCGTGCCCCACGTACCCAACCGGGCGCTGGAAGGCTACGGCATCCACCCGCTAGCCATCGAAGCGGCCCACAAGATCGGCACCAAGGTGCTGATCACCTGCGACTGCGGGGTGAAAGCGCACGAGCAACTCTCCCGCGCCATGGAACTCGGCATGCAAGTGGTGGTGACCGACCACCACGCCGTGCCGGAAGAGCTGCCCAACGTGCCGGCGGTGATCAACCCGCACCGGGCGGATTCGCAGTACCCCTACGCCGAACTCTGTGGCGCGGGCGTGGCATTCAAGTTCATCGTGGGGTTAGCGACGCGCTTTGGCGTGGACCCCGTGACGGCGATGCGATCGGTGGTGGACCTGGCCGCCATTGGCACCGTGGCCGACATGATGCCCCTCACCGGCGAGAACCGCACGATTGTGGCGCTCGGCTTGCCTCGGCTATCGAACACCAAGCGGGTGGGCCTGAAGCATCTCTATGAGCGCGCCAACATCAAGCCGCCCATCACCACGAGCACGATTGGCTTCCAGATTGGGCCGCGCCTGAACGCGACCGGACGTATCGAGGACCCGCGCCCTTCGCTCGACCTGCTGGTGACGAATTGCGACCAAGAGGCGTTCCACCTCGCCGCTCACCTGGACGAGGCGAACACCATCCGCAAGTCCATGCAGGACAAAATGGTGGAGCAAGCCATTGAGGCCGTAAAGAGCCTCCCGGAGTTGCCTCCCATCATCGTCGCGGTGGGGCACGAGTGGCACGAAGGCATCATTGGATTGGTGGCGGGCAAGGTGCGCGAGGCGTTCTACCGCCCGACGATTGCCATCACATTGCTCGAAGACGGCACGGGCAAGGCCAGCTGTCGCAGCATTCCGGGTTTTGACATCGGCCAGTTAGTGGACGACCTGGCCCCCATCATCCTCAAGGGCGGTGGCCACGAGCAGGCAGCGGGGTTCTCGTTTGAGGCTGCCCGCCTTGCGGAGCTGGAAGCCTTTGTGGCCACCTACGGGGCGGAGCGCATCACCGAGGAGATGCTCGTTCCCAAGACGGTGGTGGACCTGGAGGTTCAAGCAGAAGACATCACCTTTGATCTCGTTCGCGATCTCGAACTCTTGGAACCCCACGGCAAAGACAATCCGCGCCCGCTGCTGGGGATGCGCGATGTGGAGGTCGTGCGGGTGCGCCGATTTGGAAAGTCCCCCACGGGGGCGACGATTGAACTCCGTAAGGATGACAAACTATTCGTCGGCAAGACGTTCCGAGAGGCTGACGACTTCGAAGCCCTGCAAGGGCACCGTGTCCACCTTGCCTTTGAACTCGAAATCAACGAGTTTAATGGCTCTCGGAAGCTTGAGCTGATGCTTCGGGCTTGGCATTGGCCCCGACCTTCAGCTGAATCGTAAACGTACGATCCAAGTCGCGCACCGTCATGTTGACGGTATCGCCCACACTGAGGTTAAAAAGCATCGTGGCCAGTTTGACCGCGTTCTCCACCGGTTCGCCATCAACGCTGAGGATGACAAAGCCGGCTTGTAAGCCCGCTTTGGCGGCCGGAGATTCCGGCAAAACCTGGGTGACCAAGGCCCCCTCACCGGCGGGGTAGTTCCGCCAGAACGCGCCAATCGTGGGATGATCCACCCGGGGTTCGGCCATGCGGAAACCGGTGACCACGCGGCGCAAAACCGTGGGGTTGATGGAGTACGACACGGCGATCCCTCCGGGACCAAACTGGCCGCTCCGGACCATGTTGGCCGAGGAAGAATCAATCGCCAGCGAGGCCGAAAGAAAGCCGCAAAGGCGCCCTTCCTGGTCGAGAACCGGCATGCTCCCGACGAGCGAGAGATTTTCGAAGCGGTACTCCCGCAAGGGGAGGTAGCGACGAGTGTCTTCGTCGATCCCGACCTTATCCTCGCCGACCACCATGCCACGATGCACATCTTGGGCGCTGATCGCCCAAACGGTTTGGCCATCGCGCAGGCTTCCCGCTTCCGAGATGACCGAGGCACCGTCCGTGGGGCCAAAAATGAGCGCGAGGCGCGTGATCTCATCGTTGGCCAGCACGCGGGTGCTCATACGGCGACCATCCCGGAGCAATAGCACGGGTGCCGGGCCTTCGGCGTCAATATCGGGGGCCAGCCAGCGGCCATCGGAGGTAAGGAGCACGGCAAAGCCGCGCGTACGACCGCTCTGCTCCACCGCCCGGGCGAACTGCGTGTAGGCCACGTTGGCCAACGTTGACGAGGGGGGCGCGACGGGCGTGGCCGGGGTGGCCAGCGCCACCGTAGTCAAAAAGGCCG
>CAZVHE010000097.1:5262-7015 GCA_964627705.1 uncultured Chthonomonas sp. | reverse complement strand
ATCGTCACTTTCCACTTCAAAGGCCGCATTCTGGCCCGTCACCGGCCCCGAACGCTCAGAGATCAAAACCACCGGCACGCTCTCTTCCTTGGCCGCTTGGTCGGCCGCTGCCGCCATGGTCATCGCGGGGGCTCCCCCACCGGCTCCGGCCAGGCCGCTCGATTCCGCATTGCCCGGCAAGCCACTGGCGCGCGCCATCGGCATGTGGCTCGCGGCAGGCGTCACGGGTGCAGGCGCGGGGCGCGAGACCGGCCGGTTGCGCCGAGCCGAGCTGCGGCGCGGGTTGGCCACCTCTCGCTTCAGCGCGGCCACCGGATTGTCCGTGGTTGTGGGCGCGCTATCCAGATCCGTTGCGCCGAGGGCCATGGGTTGCTCAGCCAGGGCCGAGGCCGCACTTTCGGTGTCCGGCGTCGCATCAGGCACCGCCAGCGGAGCTGCGAGAGGTGCCGAGGTGGGCGTCTCTACCGCCAGAGTGGGCGAAACCCCCGTCTGCGGGCGCGACATAAAGACGGCAAAGGCCACCACGGTGGCCGCCACGGCCATCGTGCCGCCCCACATCCAAGGCAACCGGAAGCCACCTTTGGCCGCTTCGGGCAGTGCCAAGGATTCGGTGCGCACGCGGCGCATCACATCGTCAAATTCCACCGGGCAAGACACGTCCGCCCCGAGGGACTTCAAGCCATCTCGGATCGCCATGAGCTGACGTTCTTCCGCCGAGGACCCCGCAAGACCCTGCTCAAAGATGCGGTTCAGTTGTTCGTCGCCACGTGCCATCAGTCTTGGTTTTCCTCCATCAGGGGCAGAACGCGGTCTCGGAGCGCCCGGCGCGCTCGCAACACCCTCAGCTTGGCCCCGCCCACGGTGCATCCCAGCGTGGCCGCTATATCTGCGTATTCCATTTCTTCGATGTCTCGCATGATGATGAGGGCGCGATTGGCTTCGGAAAGACTCTCCAACGCTTGACGAAGAATCTCCCGGCGATGATCCTGTAAAAGGTTCTCATGAGGATCTTCGGTAGATCCTTCCGTCATCCATCGTAGACCCTCTCCCACCTGCTCTTGTTCGAGCACGGTGCGACGCTGCGTCATGCGGGCGCGGTCGGTGCAGAGGTTGGTGGCAATCCGCAGCAGCCAGGTAGTGAACTTGGCGCGGTCCTGGTACTTGTCGATATTGCGGAACGCGCGGACAAATGCCTCTTGGGTGATGTCTTCGGCCTCGTCCCGGTTCCGAACCATGTTCAGGACAAATCGGTAAACCAGATCGCGGTGCTTGGTAAACAGCATCCCGATCGCCACTTCATCCCCGCGCTTGGCGCGGAGAACCAGGGCGATATCATCGTCGACAGGTCGGATTTGTTCCGGCTCTGACGACGCGGATCGGGGCGGCATATCCAGGCGAATGGCAGTCCTCGCGATCATGTTACTTGGGTCGGACGTGCGGATTCCTCCCTCGTTACGCCAAACCCCGCCTATTGGACCTTGCAATTCCGCCGTCGGGTCGACAAGATACAGGTGATGTCCCTTCCGTTGATCGTGCGCCAATGGCTGGCCTTCCTCAACATTTACATCCAGGAAGGCATCACTTACAAGGCAGCGGGGGTCATCTGGATTCTCACGGACGTGAGCACCGCCGTCACCATGCCGTTCGTATGGATTGCGGCCAGCCGAGGCGGGGAGATTGCGGGCTACGGCGCGCCGGATTTCGTTCTCTACTACCTCGTGATGCTGTTCGCTTCCACGCTGATCAGCAGCCA
>CAZVHE010000097.1:2306-5231 GCA_964627705.1 uncultured Chthonomonas sp. | reverse complement strand
GGCGTGTTCACGTCGCACCTCATCCGTCCGTTCTCTTACTTGCAGTTCATCCTGGCCCGCAACCTGGCCTGGCGCTTGGTGCGCTCAGCACTTTTCTTGCCCTGGATGGTGATCTTTGTCTGGATGTTTTGGCAGTGGCTGGGCGGGGCGCAGCTTTACCTCGGCTGGCACGTGTGGGCGCTGATCCTGGGCGGGCACCTGGTGAGTGTGATGGTGGTGACAGCGTTGGGGCTCATTGCCATGTTCACCGGCGAGATCGAATCCATCTTTAACCTCTACTACTTCCCGATGCTCTTCTTGAGTGGGCGGCTGGTGCCCGTGGACCTGATGCCGGATTGGGTGCGGACGTTGGCCGTCTGGACGCCCTTCTACTATCAGCTGGACGTGCCAACCCGCGCCATCATGGGGCGGATGAGCGAGGCGGAGATGTACCAGGCGATGGCCGGGCAGGTCGCGTGGATCGTGGTGGCTTACCTCGCCTACCGTTGCCTGTGGCACTACGGGCGGCGGGTATACACCGGCGTCGGCATGTAGTCGTTGTTTTCGACAACGATCATCAAATCAGGCAAGTCCATTTTGGACCATGAACGAATATCATCATCTCTGACAAGGACTTCATCAAATCAGGCAATAGGACTGTGGGGCGGGTTCACAGAATCTCTCCATGCGCCGCGCGTTTACTCTCATCGAGCTCCTCGTCGTCATTGCCATTATCGCGATCCTGGCTTCGATCCTCTTCCCCGTTTTCGCCAAGGCCAAGAACGCCGCCAAGAAGACGCAGAGCCTGAACAACGCCAAGCAGATCGGCACCGCGACCTTGATTTACGTCGGCGATTACGATGACCAGATGCCGCAGCTCTATTGGTACAACCCGGCTGACACCACCTACCCCACGGCGCAAGGCTTCTACTACTACCCGCTGCTGCTAGTGCCCTACACCAAAAACCGTCAGATCTTCCTTTGCCCGGCGGACAAGGGCGATGACCCGATGCTGCGCGACGCGGCGGGGCGGGGCCGCTTTGACGCGAACTCCGGCTTTAAGGATTACCTGTACGGCGCGAACCCCTCCTACGGCTACAATTATCGCTACCTCAACGATGTGACGGTGACCTTTGTGGCGGGGCGCCCCATAAGCAACTTCAGCGGCCGCAGCACCACCGCATTTGAAGCCAGCGCGCAGACGATTGTTTATGCCGAGGCGACGATGAAGGACAAGACCGTGCCCGGCCTGAACGGGGCGGGCATGGGCCTGATCCGCAACGATGTGGGCTATTCGCGCATCGAGCCGCCGTTCGCGGTGCCGGTGCCGGCCGGCCTAAGCCCCTACAATGGCTGGACGGGTACCTACCCGAATGCGGCCAGCCAGGGCCAGCTGTGGGGCCGATTTGACCAGAAGCGCGTTTTGGTGTCGTGGCTCGACTCGCACGTGAGCTTCCCGCCGATCCAATCGCTGCGCGGCCAAGGCACCACGGAAGATGAAGTCAACCGCTATTGGAACGGGCGCGGCGACCAGTAAGATCGTCGCACCTCTCTGAGAAGAAAAGCAAATCACCCCCGGCACTCTCTCGAGTCCGGGGGTGATTCTTTGCGTCCGTACTCAGCGCGGAAGGCTTACTTGTCGCGGAGCGGCAGACCCATGGCCTTCAGGAAGGCACGGGCTTCGGTGTCGTTGGCGGCGCTCGTCACAATCGTGATGTCCATCCCGCGGATCTTGTCGAACGAATCGTAATCAATTTCCGGGAATACCAGCTGCTCTTTGAGGCCGAACGTGTAGTTGCCTCGGCCATCAAACGACTTGGGGCTGAGGCCTTGGAAGTCGCGGATGCGGGGCACAGCTTGTCGAAGAAGTGGTACATGCGTTCGCCTCGGAGGGTCACGCGGCACCCAATCTTCATGCCTTCGCGCAGCTTAAAGTTGGAGACCGACTTGCGGGCCACGGTGGCGGTAGGTTGCTGGCCGGTCACCGCGCGCATATCGCGCATGGCACCCTCCAACTCCTTTTCGTCAATCCCGGTGCCCATGTTGACCACGATCTTGAGCATACGCGGCACCTGCATCTTGGAGCTGAACTTGAACTCCTCTTGCAGCTGCGGCGCCACCTTTTCGGCGTAGATCTTGCGCAGGCGCGACTTGGGCGTAACGCCCGGATTCGCGTCGCTAACTTCCTTGGTGGCAGACTTGCGAGCCATGGTTACTTCTTATCTCCTTTCAGCATCACGTTGTGTGCGTCGGTGAGGGTGGTGCCACTTCGCTTGGCGTACCGCACGATAGTGTCACCTTCCTTGCGTCGGCCCACGCGGGTCGGCTTGTTGTCTTTCGGGTCGAGCAGCATGAGGTTGCTCAGGTCGATCGGAGCCGGGATGCGATAGCGGGCGGACTGCTCGCCTTGGTAACGAGCCTTCTTATGCTTCACGGCCGCGTTCAGCGGGTTCGGCATTTCCGGGTTCTCGTCGTTGTCTTGCAGCACAAGCGCGCGGCGCTTTTCGGGGTCCACAGCGGCGATGAAACCGATTTGGCCCTTATCCTTGCCGGCGATGATGATGACGCGGTCGCCGCTTCGCAGCTTCAGCTTCGTCTTCTTGGTTTTGAGTTCGGCTTTGGTCGGCATGGCTTACAGCACCTCCGGAGCCAGGGACACGATCTTCATGTAGTTGCCATCGCGAAGTTCGCGGGCCACGGGGCCAAAGATACGGGTGCCACGGGGCTCACCGTTCTGCGGGTTGATGACCACGCAGGCGTTGTCGTCGAAGCGCAGGGTGCTACCGTCTGCGCGGCGAATGTGCTTCTTGCACCGTACGATGACGCACTTGACCACGTCGCCCTTCTTGATGGGCATATTCGGCGTTGCCGCCTTGACGCTGGCCACGATCACGTCTCCCACGGTGCCGAAGCGGGGCTGAGAACCCTTCAGCACGCGGATGCACA
>CAZVHE010000097.1:259-2296 GCA_964627705.1 uncultured Chthonomonas sp. | reverse complement strand
CGCGCCGGAGCTGTCGGCCCCCTTCAGGCGGGAAAACTGTTGAATCACGGTGCTCCTCTCTTGGTTTTAGTTGCGTGTTGGCAGCGGGCGGGGACCGTTTATCCGCGCCATGCCCATAGGGTCTTGGGCCAGGCGTTGCCGCCTGGCCAAATGACGTTTACTTGACCTTCTCGATGATCCGCACGACGCGCCAGTGCTTGGTCTTGCTCAGCGGTCGGGTTTCCATGATCTCAACGGTGTCGCCGATATCACAGGAGTGCTCATCGTGGGCCGTCACTCGGTTGGAGCGGCGGACGGTCTTACCGTACAGCGGGTGCTGGTAAGCACGGTCGAGGCGAACCACCACCGACTTATCCATCTTGTTGCTGGCGACCACGCCACGGCGGACCTTACGGCCACCGCGAGCCACGGCCTTCACTTCCTTCTCGCTCATGCGTCACCTCCGCGCTTCTTTTCCTCGATGAGAGTCAGCAGGCGCGCAATGTTCTTGCGGCGAGTCTTCAGTTGAGCCACGTCCGTGGTTTGACGGAATACGAGGTCGCGGCGAGCCTTATAAAGTCCCGCTCGTTCGGCCCGTACCAAGTCTTCCAGTTCCGGCACGCTCTTATCGCGCAGTTCTTTAGCTTTCAGCCCTTTCATTCTTTCGTGTCCTCCAATTCCGCAGCGGCGCGAATCTCAGCGTCCGTGAAGAAGAGTTCTTCTTGCACCTTGCTTCGCTCCACAAACTTGCAGCGGATCGGCATCTTGTGAGCCGCGAGGCGCATGGCTTCGCGGGCCACGTCCGGGGTGACCCCGTTCATTTCGAACATCACCTTGCCCGGCTTGACTACGGCCACCCAGCCTTCCACGCCGGCCTTACCCTTACCCATTCGTTGCTCAAGCGGCTTCTTGGTGTAGGGCTTGTCCGGGAAGACGCGGATCCACACTTTCCCCCCACGCTTGATGTGGCGGGTCATGGCGATACGCGCGGCTTCGATTTGGCGGGCCGTGATCCAAGCACAGTCCATGGCAACGAGAGCGTAGTCCCCGAAGCAGATCGTGTTGCCACGGGTGGCGGCGCCGCTCATGCGGCCACGGAACTGCTTGCGGTACTTCGTCCGCTTAGGCATCAGCATTGTTCGTTTCCTCCATCACCGGTGCCGGTGCGGGTGCATCGTTGGTGCGGCGTCGGCCTTGGTCAAGACCATCTCCCGCACGGGGATTCTCGTCGCGGCGCGGGCCACGATCGGCTCGGTCACCACCGCCTTCGGGGCGCGGGCCACGGTCGGGTCGGGGACCTCGGTCGCGGTCGGGGCGTTCGCGTCGCTCGCGGCGCGGGCCACGCTCTTCGGCGGTCGGGGTTTGCATCATTGCCAGTTGCTTTTCGGGCAACACTTCGCCGCGATACACCCACACCTTGACGCCCACCGTCCCGTAGATGGTGTAGGCGATGCCGTAACCGTAGTCAATATCGGCACGCAGCGTGTGCAGCGGGATCTTGCCCACCATGTCGGCTTCCGTGCGGGCGATTTCCGCACCATTCAGACGACCGCTGACCTTGATCTTGATACCGCGCACATTCATGCGCTGGGCGCGAGTCATGCTCTGCCGCATGGCGCGGCGGTGGCTTACACGCTTTTCGAGCTGCTGCGCGATATTCTCGGCAATCAGCTGGGCATCCAATTCGGGTTGGCGGACTTCCGTCACGTTCACCTGGACCATGCCGGTCGGGTCGGACTTGCGCACCAACTTGTTCAGTTCTTGACTGATCTGGTCGATGCCCTTGCCCCCGCGACCGATAACGGCACCGGGGCGCGAGGTGAGAATCGTCACCTTGACACGGTTGGCAGCTCGTTCGATGTCGATGCGGCTAATGAGACCCTTGCCGATCTTGTCGTTCAAGAAGTTGCGAATCAGGTGGTCGCCCACCAGGGCTTCGCGGTACTGCTTCTTGGGGAAGATCCAGTGGCTATCGTGCCCTCGGATGACTCCGAGTCGAAAGCCGTTCGGGTGAATTTTTTGACCCATGATTTACTTGGTTTCAGGCGCCTCTTCGCC
>CAZVHE010000097.1:0-220 GCA_964627705.1 uncultured Chthonomonas sp. | reverse complement strand
TTCCACCGGCGTTTCCACCACTTCTTCGGTCACTTCTTCCTTCACTTCTTCGGCGACAGCGGCGGCAGCCTTGGGAGCCGCCTTCTTCTTGCCAGCCGGGACGGCGAGCTTCGGTCGCGGCTTGGGCTTGCCCTCGCCTCGCGATCGCTCCTCCGTCGGGAAGTCGTCCGCTACCACTACCGTGATGTGCGCCGTGCGCTTGAGGATGCGGTTGGCTCGG
>CAZVHE010000096.1:0-9932 GCA_964627705.1 uncultured Chthonomonas sp. | reverse complement strand
ACGCAATTGACAAGGTGGCGACCAAGGCGGGCTCGGGCGGCGGCCCGGACGTGAGCCGCGAGGGCGTGCAGCGCGACCTCTTGCCGATTATTGAAGGCTCGACCGTGCAAACCAAGTTCGGCCCGGTGCACACCGACCACATCTTGTTCATCGCAGCGGGGGCCTTCCATATGAGCAAGCCGAGTGACCTCATCCCTGAGTTGCAGGGCCGCTTGCCCATCCGCGTGGAACTGGAAGCCCTTGGTGAAGACGACTTCCGCCGAATCCTGACCGAGCCGCGCAACAGCCTGACCGCGCAATACGAGAAGCTGCTGGCAGTGGACGGTGTGAAGCTCACCTTTACCCCCGAGGCCCTGGACGAAGTGGCATTCTTGGCGCAGGAAGCCAACCAGAAGTTCGAGAACATCGGGGCGCGGCGCCTGCACACACTTATGGAGCGCCTACTGGAACCAGAACTTTACAATGCTCCGGACACTCTGCAAGGCACGATTGAGATCAGTGTGGACCTGGTGCGCGAGCGGCTCGGAAAACTTATCCGCGAGGCTAAAGACGGGCAAACCGTGGTGTAACATACGGGAAGCGTGAGCGCACCTTCGGATTCACCCCGGCTGGCACCCGTTTGGGTGCAGTGCCTGGTGCTGTTCCACTTATTCGCGATTTTCATTTGGACGTGGCCGCAGCCCAGCCCGAACCTGAACCGGGAACCGATAACCATGGGTGACCGCGTCCAACGGGCTCGGGACCAGCTTTTGGCGGCCAATAATCGGCTGCGATACGAGACACCGCTACGCTATTATTTGCAGGTTACCGGGTTTTGGCAGTACTGGGACATGTTTGCGCCGAACCCGTCCAACACGGATTCGTGGCTGACGGCTGAGATTGAATATGCCGATGGCCAGGTTGTGCCGGTCGAGTATCCGCGCATAAAGCACATGCCGATTCCGCAAAAGTATGTCAACGAGCGGTATCGCAAATTCACCGAACGCTTACATCCTAACGATCAAAGTTACAAATGGGCGCAGTTTGCATACCGCATGGCATACCTGAACCCTCGGGAGGATGGTGCGGTGCCCACCAAGGTGCGTTTATTCAAGCACTTTCGGATTTACGCGAAGGCGTTTCAGAAGGAGCCGGTGCCCCAGGATGAGCAGTTCTTTGAGCTGATCGTCGACCCGCAGGTTTATCGCACTTGGGGGTCGAAATGACAGCCAAGAAGGTCAGCGATCTTAAGAAGCTTCAGCAGTGGATGTTTGGTTACGGGTCTCCCGAAACCATGGCCATCATTCGCATCCTGTTTGGCACTCTCATTTTCATCAACCTCTTGATGTTGATGAATGTGTTCGAAGCGTTCTATACCGAAAAGGGTTTTGTCCCCGTGGCGTTTGCCGAGCGATGGGCCGAGGGAGTGCCGCGCCTAAATGTGCTGGCGGGCGTCACCGATAGCCGCATCACATTGGCGGTGTTCATCATCACCATGGTGGGGGCGGTTTGCACGGCCCTGGGCCTGTTTACACGGGTGAGTTCCGGTATTATGTGGCTGGGATTGACCTCGATCCATCACCGCACGCCGGACCTGCTGCACAGTGGTGACACGCTCATGCGCGCCTTTTCGCTCTACATTATGGTGGCGCCAAGTGGGGCGGTGTACTCCCTAGATTGGTTGCGAAAGTTCAAGCGCACCGGCGACGGCACCGTGCCCGAGTTCAGCCTGTGGCCGCAACGGCTTATGGCCATTCAGGTGGCCATCGTTTACTTCACGACCGTGTGGCACAAGTGGGGAGGCACGACTTGGCGGGATGGCACGGCGACTTGGTACACGAGCCAACTGCATGAGTTCGACCGGTTTCCTGTTCCCGCCTTTGTAGACCAGCAGCCGTTCGTCGCAATTCTGACCTACGGAACTCTCATCGTAGAGATGATGTTGGCCACTACGGTATTTTACAAGCCTTTGCGTAAGATCTCCCTTTTGTTGGGCATCGCCTTACACCTGGGCATCGAGTACCGTTTTAACATCCCCCTCTTTGCCTTTCTCATGATGGCCAGCTACGCCTCCTTCTACGAAGGTTACGAATGGCGATCCTGGGTAGAGAAATGGAAAGCCAAGCGACAAGCCAAAGGCCAAGATCAGGAGAGCCATGAGCCGGCGATTTCGACTTAGGGACTTGCTCCCTGCCAAGCGGGTGCCCCCGGTGGCGCCGCTGGCCAAGGATTATTACGTTACAGTCATGGCGGCGCGGCAGCCGCTCCCCATCATGGCCGCCATTGCCGCCCCGAAAGGAGCCAACGACGCGATTCCCGGATTCATCGTCCCACTATCCAGCGGGGCGGAGAAATCTGACCTCGCCCGCCCCCTCGCCCGCGGCACCTACGGCATCGCCAGCCCAGATCAGAAAACCGTCATCCGCCTGACTGTGGTCCCCACCGACGAGGTCGGATTCGACGCCGCCGCCGTGGCGCAAGACCGCATGGCCGACCGTCTGGGACAAGAGGATCGCGCCCGGCTCGCCGCCACTTGGACCCTGCTTCAGCTTCAATTCGAATCGTTTGACCCCGCCCTCTTCCCGGCCCTCAGTTTCTTCCTCCAGGTCGCGCAGCGTCTCACCGTCCTCACGGACGGCGTTCTTGCGGATCCGCTTTCACGTCGCTACCTCAGCGCCAACGAAATCTATCACGCTCCGCCCCCAGGGCTGTCGCTCAACATGCCGGACGTCATCGGCATCCATGTGCGGCCCGATGGCGACCAATTTGCCCTCGCCACAGCAGGAATGTCGAAAGTCGGTCACCCCGAACTCGACCTCCCGGGCGTAGAGGCCGCCCACGTGGAACTCGCCGAGCTCTTCCTGCTCGGGCTGGCGCACGGGGTTTGGCGGGGCAAGCCGCTCGAACTGGGCGCCCTCGTCGGTGAAGCCGAGGGACTTTTCCGGCTGATTCCCGGCGGGCGAGACCCGGGTTGGTGGGGCAAAACCGTTCCCTACGAACTCACGCCCGAGAATCACGGCACCGCCGGAGGCGCCCTAGAAGCCTGGCGCAACGCCGCGCAGTCTTAAGAACGCGCCGACCGAGGGGTAAAGCTGGTGCCGCAGCCGCAGGTGCGCGCCGCGTTGGGGTTTTGGAATTCGAACGCGCCCCCCATCAGGTTGCCGGTGTAGACAAGCGTCGAACCGCGCAAAAACTCGGCGCTCTTGCCGTCGCACACCACGGTCAGCCCATCCAGTTCCGTCTCGAGATCAATGGGAAGCCGCTTGGTATCGGGGCGCATTACATATTCCATGCCGGTGCAGCCGCCGCCCTTCACCCCAATGCGCAGGAATGCGCCGGGCTCGGCCTTGCGCGCCAGATAGAGCTTCGCCTGGGCAATGGCCTCCGGCGTCAGTTTCACCGGGAAGTCGTTCATGATCCTTCCGACGTCGCGCTGGCGGGAACTCGTCGCGGCGGTAGGCCCTGCATCACGGCATTCGGCGAATCCACCGTGCCATCCAGCAAATCCTGCAAGGTGATCATGGCAATCACACGGTCCACCGCATTCTGCACCGTGCCCCACAGCGGCCGGAGCGTACAGTCGGTTTCGTGCACGCACGAATCGCCCAGGCCTGCGTGGCGGAGGCAAAATCCGCTGTCGTACAAGCGACCGCCCAGGGCTTCCAGCACGTCGCGCACCAAGATGGCTTGTGGAGGCCGCGCCATGCGGTAGCCCCCTTGCTGACCCCGCACGCTCTTCACAAATCCGTGCTTACGCAGAATAGAGAGGAGCTTGGCCACGTGGGAGCCGCTCAGCCCTTCCCGTTCGCTGATTTGCAGGATGGTCAGGAACCCCTCTTCGCCCTCCCGCGCGATAGAAATCAGACATCGGAGACCAAACTCTTCCTGCGCACTGAACTTCATAACAACCCCAAATCCAGCCGGATGTGCTCCGGAATGCGATCTACGCTAAACGGCGGATCCCACACCAATTCTACATGGGCGGACGTCACTCCGGTCACCTGCGCGGCGGCTTGTTCCACTTCTCCGGGCAGCGTGCCCGCCACCGGGCAAGCCGGGCTGGTGAGGGTCATCAAGATCATCACCTCTGCCCGCGGCGAGACGTCAATGCCGTAGATCAACCCCAGGTCGTAGACGTTGACCGGGATTTCCGGGTCGTACACCGTGCGGATCGCCTCGATCACTTCCCCTTCCAACAGGCTGCGCTGGATCGCGTTGAGGTTCGGCTCTCCAGTGGCTTGCGGGGGTTGAATCGGTTCCGGCATGTTGGTCTCTTCGCTTTAGGCGGGGTCGAGCTTCTCGAAGAGTCTCTGCTCCAGCTTCTGGCGCACTTCCTCCATCGAGATCAGTTCCAGCACCTCGGCGGCAAAGGCATAGACCAGCAGGCTCTGGGCCAGTGCCTTCGGAACGCCGCGTTGGCGCATATAGAACAGCGGCAGATCTTCCAACTGCCCCACCGTCGCCCCGTGCGTGCACTTCACATCGTCCGCAAAGATTTCGAGTTGCGGCTTGCTGTTGATGGTCGCGGTCGGGCTCAGCAGGATGGCTTGGTTGGTCTGCTTGGCGTCGGTCTTCTGCGCGTGCGGATGCACGTAGATCTGGCCATTGAACACCACTGTCGCGCGGTCACCAATCACCTGCTTGTAGATCTCAAACGAGTTGCAGTTGGGCAGCGCGTGGTCCAGACGTGTGTGGTTGTCCAGAATCTGTTCGCCCAGGCCGACCACCACACCGTCAAGGCGGGCAGTGCACCATTCGCCTTGCAGGTCAATGCCCTGGTCCGTGCGGCCAATCGCGGCTCCGAAGGCTACGTTGTAGCTGCGGTACTCGCTGTTGCCGGCCTGGCGGGTTTCCCAGAGGGCCAGGTGGATGTTGCTGGTGGCTTCATCCTGCACGCGGACGTGCTCGATGTTGGCGCGGGAGCCAATCACCACTTCGCTCACCGGCAACGTCATGGCCGTGGTGGCTCCATCGGTGATGTAGGTTTCGACAATCCGGGCGACCGCACCCTCTTCGGCGATAATCAGCAGGCGCGGCGCAAACACTTCGTCTTGGCCACTCGTGACATGAACAATCTCGATCACCGATTCGATCACGGCTTGCGACTTGAGGTGCAAGAAGAGACCGTCTTGGAACAGAGCCGTGGCGAGAGCCGCCATGGTGTGCTCCTCGATGCGGGCAATCTGCCCGAGGTGCTCGCGCACCAAGTCCGGATGTTCGGTCCAGGCGTCGCGCAGGCTCATCGCCGTCAGGCCCGGCAGGCGCGGCACGTCGCTCAGGTTGCGATCAAAGCGACCGTTGACCAGCACGATGCGCACGGCCCCTTCGGTGTACTGCGGCAGATCGAAATCAAACACGGCCGGGCCGGCTTCCCCGGCCTGCCAGGTGCGCTCGGCCACGCTACGGAGCGGGGTGTACTTCCACGCTTCCGTGCGCGGGGTCGGAATGCCATGCTCGGCGTGAATGCGCATGCCGCGCTGGCGCAGGGCTTGTACCCATTCCGGTCCGTCGGTCGCGCGGCGCTCCACGGCCGCCATCAGGGCCGCTTGTTCGGTGTTGTAGCGGGTGTCCAGCGCGCTCATACTTGGCCCGCCAGTTCTCGCTCGATCCATTGGTAACCCTTCTCTTCTAGTTCCAAGGCAAGCTCGCGACCGCCCGACTTCACCAGCCGGCCTTCCACCATCACGTGCACATAGTCCGGCACGATGTAGTTGAGCAGGCGCTGATAGTGGGTCACCACGATGAAGGCACGGTCCGGGCTGCGGAGGGCGTTGACCCCGTTGGCCACGGTTTGCAGGGCGTCAATGTCGAGACCCGAGTCCGTTTCGTCCAGCACGCAGAGCTTGGGCTCCAGCACAGCCATTTGGAAAATTTCATTGCGCTTTTTTTCGCCGCCGGAGAAGCCTTCGTTCACGCTACGGTTCAGCAGTTCGTCCTTCAGGCCGAGCAGCTTGATCTTCTCGCGGATGTACTTCATGAAGGACATCGAATCCAATTCCTCTTCCCCGCGCGCCTTGCGGATGGCATTGAAGGCGCTGCGCAGGAAGTAGACGTTGCTCACGCCTGGAATTTCCACCGGATACTGGAACGCCAAGAAGACGCCCGCGTGGGCACGATCTTCCGGCTCCATCTCCAGCAAGTCCTGACCCTCCAGCGAGATCGAACCATCGGTGACTTCGTAGTCCTCTCGGCCGGCCAACACATTGGCCAAGGTGCTCTTGCCGCTCCCGTTGGGGCCCATGATCGCGTGGACTTCGCCGGGGCGTACGGTGAGGTTCAGTCCCCGGAGAATCTCCTTTTCTTCAACTCGGGCGTGGAGGTTTTGAATCTCAAGCATTGTTCGTCCTAGTCTACGTTCTCGGATTTGGCCTGGCACCAGGATTCGGGACGGAATATGGAGATTTATGTGAAGTTTGGGCCTATGGTCGAAGAGATGGCCCTCGGCACGAATGCCGAGGGCCTCCGCCCGCGAGGACTCCGATCAGCGCGGGTTCATGGCCAGCGCTGGCTCCGTCTTGCCTAGGGATAGGGTCTCCAGGTAGGCGGCGAGACTATCCCGCTCGTCCTGCGTGCCGACCAGCGGCGGCATGTACTTGCGGTACGGCGATTCCGGCTCGAAGTCGTGCAGGGTCTGCAAGAGTTGGTCAATCGCCTTGCGGTCGCGCTTTTGCAGCAGCCGCTCCATCGAGCGGTAGCCCGACCTCGTGTGACAAGACATGCACTGCCCTCGGAACATCGCCTCGCCCTTGGCGATCGGCTCCATTTGCGGCGGATTCCACTTGGAGTTCACTAAGTACCCTTCGGTGTTGAACTTCTCGACTTCATTCAACCGGATGCCGTTGGAGTACATGTGCCGCTGGATGACGTACGGCTTGCGAATGGTTTCGCGGGCGTATTCGGTGGATGACGTCGCGATGGCCGCCAAACCCAGCAAGGCAAAGGCGTGCCCTGTTGTAAGGTCACGCGGGAATAAGAAGGCGAAGAAGTAGACCGCGCCCGCCACCGTGACGGTCGTGAGGACCGTCATCATCGAGATGCGCGTGACCTGCGTGAACATGCCCGACCCAATGGTGCTGAACCCAAGGCTCATGATCTCGCGGCTTTCCGGTTCCATCGTCACATACATCCATCCCAGCCCTACGGGCAACAGCAGCGCCATGGGGATCAGCCACTTGGCACTCCAGCGCACCATCTCGGTGCGGGTGGCCTGCAGGGCCTCGTCCGTCACCATGCCGTAGGTGATGAGGGCGTAAATCCCCGCGAGGGACAAGCACGCGAGGGCGCGCATGAGCAGTGATGGAAAGTAAGTGGGATTGAAGAATGCCGCCCAGAACTGACTGGCCTCGGTGCCTGTACCCGCCACATTCAGCCACGGCTGGCCCGGCGTCATCATAAACGAAAGGATGCCGTTGATGATTACGAGCGTGAGGAACGAGCTGATGGCGTAGAGGAACCCGACTTTGAGGTGGAGTTCACGCGGGATGCGGTCCCAGGTGTAGTAATACACCGCCGCCGCCGCGAGCTCGATGACGAAGAACACCCACTCGATGGCCCACCCGAACACAAAGTTATGGATAAGCGTGGACGTGGCCTCGGGCTGCACCAAACCGATGGCGAACCAAATGCCAACTCCCGAGACCGCCCCGAACACGCCGGTGAGCACGAGGAACATGCGAGAGTGCTTCTTCAGCACCGGCAGCCACTCTTCGCGGCCTTCCCGGTAAAGCTTGCGCTCGGCGTAGGGGAGATAAATTCCCCCTCCCACGGCAAACCAAGCGATGAGGACGTGGAAGATGGAAATGATACCAATCACCCACGGTCCTCCGACACCAGGGACATCCCATACTGGATAGTTCATAGTTTCAATTCCTCCTAGATAGCGAACCCCATAAAGGTTGTGGACAAGAGGACAAGGATGACGAAGATGCCAAAATACAAGACCTGGCGACTTCGCTTCGTGTTCGCCTTGTCCTTATCGAAGACGGGGATCAGCGCCCATAGCACTAACCCGACTGTAAAGAGCGTCATGGCAAAGGCTTCGCCCGCCAAGCCCGGGATCACTCGGCCAATGAGCTTGAGCATCGCAAACTGACTCATGAAGTACCACTCGGGGTGGATGCCTTCCGGAGCCGCCGCGAGCGGGTCGGCCTGCGGGCCTAACTGCCAGGGGAACAGGGCGGCCAGCAACGAAATGAGGTTGAGGACGATGAGCCACACCCCCAGGTCTTGGGCCACGAAGTTCGGGAAGAACGGCATGGTCTTACGCTGGCTCGGGTCCTTGGCTTCTTCGCTGGGCGGGGCGGCGTTGCCGTGCTTTTGCACCATCCACAGGTGCAAGCCGAGCAGGGGCATATAGAGAAGCGGCAAGATCACCACATGCAGGGCAAAGAAACGCTGCACCGTGAACTCGTTGACTTCCAGCCCACCCCTTAGCAGGTTAGCGATAGGAGGCCCAATGATGGGAATCGTGTTCGGAATCTCCATCCCCACCTTGGTGGCAAAGAACGACAACTCATCCATGGGCAACAGATAGCCGCTAAAGCCAAAGGTAAGCCCTAGGAGAAGCAAGACAATGCCGCTGTACCAACCCACTTCGCGCGGGCGGCGGTACGCCTTCATGAAGAACACACTAAACATGTGCACGAAGACGGAAAACAGGAAGAAGTTCGCGCTCCAGTTATGGACGGAACGAATGAGCCACCCAAACTGAATTTGGTACGTGATTTGGCGGACGGACTCGTAAGCTTCCGGCCCCGGGCGGTAGTAGACCATGAGCAAGATGCCGGTTACCACCTGGATCAGGAAGCTAAAGAGGGAGATGCCGCCCCAGAAGTACCAAAACGTGTGCTTGTGGACCGGAACGGTCTTCTTGCCGGCCAGCTTGATCGCTTCTTCCAGCCCGAGACGCTCGACGAGGTCGGCCTTAAGAGTTTCCAGCTTCATGAGATCTTCGTCACCACCACGTTGGTGTCGTTCACCTTCACGTCGTATCGCTCCAGGGGGCGCGGCGGCGGCCCGGAGATGTTTTCACCGGTTGCGGCATCAAAGACTCCGCCGTGGCACGCACAGGTGATCTTCTTAGCGCCCTCGTCAAACTTAACCGTGCAGCCCATGTGGGTGCACACCGCACTCATCGCCACCCACGATCCATCCGCGTGATGAATCAGCAGAGCCGGGCTGGTACCGAACTTGAACATGAGGGCCGTGCCCACGGCCAGTTCATTGGCCTTGTCCAGCGTCACTTCCTTCACCGCCGAAGCCAATTGAGAAGCCTCGACGGGAGAGTTCAGGTAGCGGAAGACGGGATAGCCAATGGCTCCGATGTAAATGGCGCAGGCACCAAAGACTCCGGTTTGAAGGAACTTGCGGCGGCTCACATCTTCCGGGGAAGGGGGCGACGACGGGTCCGTCAAGACCATTTCTTGTTCATCTTTCATATCGAGATTTCCTCCTTCGGAGGCCTGGCTTGGCGCATCACGTTCAGGAGCCAGTAGATCACTCCCAACATGATCACAAAGAGAAGCAGGAAGACGATCACGACGCTCCAGTTCGGATAAACCGTGACGGCGTTGACGTCAAAGCCCTTTTGCAGGAGCGTGAAGTCCCGTACCCCATCGCGGACGATGGCCGAGGTGATGGTGGCCAGCAGCGCCGCGACGATGCCCAGGTTGCTGATGGCCAAGGAGCGAGCCTTGCCCATTCCTTGGACCACGCCCAGCAGAGTCGCTACGGCGATGGTGGCCCCGGCGGCATACAGCCCGTAGAGGTGGAGCTGCGAACCCTGGATGCCCGCCCAAACTTCGGCGGGCTGCAAGGACATGACGCGGTAGCCCATGGCCAGCATCAGCACCCCGCCCAGCCCGGCCACGAGGCCGCCCGCGCGGCGCAGAATCGCCTTGACCGCATCGCCCAGGTACGCCATGTGGCTGAGGAGCACCGCCCACAGACCGCCG
>CAZVHE010000095.1:0-10069 GCA_964627705.1 uncultured Chthonomonas sp. | reverse complement strand
CTCCTTAGGACGGAGGCGCTCTATCCCCTGAGCTACGAGGCCGCGACCCCACCAGGGTACCCGGTAGGCCCCCACGCTCCAGGGAGTATCCTCCCTCCATGAATCGCTTGGACACGGGCCACCTGAGCGAAGACGAGCTGCAAGGCGTGCTCAGTCGCGCCCAGGCCCTCACCACCGAAGACCACGAACTCGCCCCGTTCGAGGCCTTCGTGCAAGCCGCCCAAGAGGCGGGCATCCCCCGCGATGCCGTCGTCCAGGCCCTGCGAGAGCGCCTGGCCTCCCGCCCCGAAATCACCTCCGGCCAACTGGTCTATGCCCCCAGCACCGACGGCTGGCTGTACGTCGCCCGCGTGCAACGCATCCAAGGCGATATCGCCCACATTCAGTTTGTCAGCGGGGCTGAGGTCGCCCTCCCGGCCCACCAGCTTCAGCCCTTCGCGCCGCTACCCAACCAAAAGGTGGATGTGCACATGCCCAGCTACGGCGGCTGGTACGGGGCCAATGTGCTGAACTTCAACCCGCAAATCCAGAGCCTAAGCGTGAACATGTGGGGCAGCACCAGTACGGTCACGCTGGATTGCGTCCGCATCCGCTCCAAGGACAGGCCGAATTTCTGGGAGACTCACCGCGGGCTCATCACCCAGGTGGCCATTGTAGCGGCGGGGCTCGGCACCACGTTGGGCTTCATTCTCGCCAAAATCATTTCGCGATAGCAGAAATCAATCCACCACGCGCTGGTCTTCGCCCACTAGCATTTCCATGGCCGAAACGGTCAGCGGCTCCACGCCCACGCGGGCAATGCGTTTGCCGTCCACTTCTTGCACGATCAGCCTATAGCCTTCGGCTTCCACTTCGTCGCCTTCCACGGCTGGCCGCCCGAGCAGCGAGAACAGGTAGCCCCCAATGGTGTCCACCTCCTCGTTCACAAAGGCGGTGCCGATCTCCTCGTTTAGGTCATCAAGGTTATAGCGGCCATCCACCACCCAGCCGTTAGCAGCCTGTTCTAGCAGAATCTCCGGCTCGTCGGTGTCGTATTCATCATGGATCTCGCCCACCAGCTCTTCCACAATGTCCTCCATCGTCACCACGCCGGCGGTGGCCCCCCGGTCGTCTTGCACAATGGCCATCGGCACCTTTTTGGCGCGCATTTCGCGCAGAACCTCGCCCACCGTGTTCGATTCATAAACAAATAGCGGCGCGCGCATCAGACTCTCCAGCGTCGGCTCCATCTCCTCGTTCATCAGCGCCTGCAGCACATCCTTGGCGTGCACCACGCCCAGAATGTTGTCATCGCTCTCTTCGTAAACCGGCAAGCGGCTGTGGCCACTTTCCACCACCACGCGCACCACATCGTTCAGGCTGGCGTCCTTGGGCACGGAATCCAGGTCCACGCGGGGCGTCATGATCTCGCGGGCGGTGGTTTCTTCAAAGCCTAGCACGCTCTCCAGCATGTCGGTTCGCTCTTCAGACCAGCTCTCGTCGGCTTCGGCTTCGTCCAGCAGGGTGCGAATCTCTTCCTCCACCGCATTCTCTTGCTCGGCGTCCTCCATCGCATTGCGCCGGTTGCGCCCCCGCAAGGACTCGCTCACGGCCGTCGCCGCGCCAATCAGCGGCCCGCTCTTCAGCCACAAGGTGATGAATCCGCGCATTGAATTCAGCATGCGGGTCGGGTCCATTTCAGCCCGGTACCGCACCCACACTTGGATGAGGTGACCCGCCACAGTCACGCCTAGCACGGTAGTCAGGATGTTCGTCCACGTCCAGCCCGTTTCCGTACGCACCAGCCACAGGGCGGAGAGCATGAGCCCCACCCAACTAAGGCGCGCAAAGCCGGAACTCAGGTCACGCAGCGCAAAGCGGCGCGGGCGCAACTCTTGCGGCGGAATCTGGCCACCCAGCACGCCGGCAAGGGCCATGGTTTTCACCCGGTCGAGGGCACGTTCCAGGGCGGCAAACACGGCCACGCCGATCGCCGAAAGAAGCAGGATTGCAATCAACCCCGCAAACTGAGTGCGGGGGCTGAGCATCGCGCTCAATGCCAAAGCGGCAACTGACCATCCAATAAGGGGTGCGAAGGCCCAGCCTTTCTGCGACTTTGCAGAATTCCGGGCCAAGGTACGTGGCGGGGGTTCCTTCATGGATTGCGCGAAAACGCCTCTCTATTATCCCTATTTCGGCAAAAGTCCGAAAAGCATTACCCCAAAGAGCACCCCAACCAGGGCGCCCAAGGAGAGTTCGAAGAACGAGTGAAACTTGGCTTCGTAGCGGCTTTGCGCCACCAGCGAGGCTAACAAAACGGCAATGGCCGAAGCCAAGAGATTGTCGGAAACAAAGAAAGTACAGGTGGCAAAGTAGAAACCCAGCGCGCTGTGGCCGCTCACCAAACCGCCTTGCAGCACACGCCCGTGCTTGCCCAGCCCCTTGCCAATTACGGTCGCTAGCACCACCAGCAGGGCCCCCGCGACGATGCGGATGGCAATGGGCATACCAATACTCGGTGCCCCCAGGCTCAGGCGGATGCGCTCCCACTGGTCATCCGCGAGGAAAAGGATCAAACCCACCACCACCGCCATGATCGTGGTGATCAGCACCGCTCCCGCCGCAATGTCCTTGGCGAACTTGGCCAGCGGGTGATAGTTGGGCGAAATGAGGTCCACCGTCGCCTCAATCGCCGAGTTGAACATCTCCGCCACCAGAACGAAGGTGATCATGAACAGCAACACCAACAGCTCGCGGCGTGAGAGGTTAGTGAGGAACGAAAGCAGAACGACAATGATGGTGACGTAGAGGTGCACCCGCATGTGCCGCTGCGTGCGGAACGTGTGCACCAGCCCGTTCATGGCCGCGCGAAACGGGACGGCAATATCGCGCAGGGCCAATTTAGTAGATCTCCTCCGCGTGGGGCAGGCTGGCCCAGTTCTCGTCCACTTTCATGTTCTCCCGCCGCAAGTGGTCGTTCATCAGGCGCACCATTTCTTCCCGTTCGGGCTCGGTTTCGTCATCGTATCCCAAAAGGTGCAAGGCGCCGTGGATGGCGAGCGCGGTGGCTTCGTGCGTATTGGAGACCATGCGGTGGGCCGCCCCGCGCCGCACGTCGCGGATATTGATGGCGATCTCGCCCAGGTGCCCTAAAGGGTTGGGGGGCGCCGGGAAGGTCAGCACATCCGTAGAGTGATCTTGTTGGCGGAACTCGCGGTTGAGCTCGCGGATGGCCTGCGGCTCCATGATCACGATCTCCACACCCGCGCCTTCGTGGCCGTGGTGGGCCAGCAATCGCGCCACCACCGCCTGAATCGTCGAGTTAAGGAGACGACTGGACGTATGGTTCGTCAGGGTCACCATCTTGGCTCACCGGCGGCGAAGGGTCCGGCAGTTCAGGGTACTCCACCCGCTCGTGGCGGAGCGCATTCACAGTGCTGATGAAGGCATCCGTGATCAAGCTGAGCTCACGGAAGGTCAGGTCGCATTCGGCCAGCTGGCCTTCGGCGCGGCTCTTTTCAATGAGGTCGCGGATGAGTTGGGCGCACTCCTCCGGCCCCCCGTGGCAGGTGCGGGTGGCGGCTTCCACTTGGTCGGCCAAGTGCAAGATCGCGATTTCGCGGGTTTGGGGGCGCGGTCCGTCGTAACGGAAGAACGTCTCCATGCTTGCCGAATCCGGGTTCGTAGCTGTGGTCAGGGCGCGATGATAGAAATAGGTGATGAGCGTGGTGCCGTGGTGCTGTTGGATCGCGTCCACGATGATCTTCGGCAGTCGCTTCTTGTTGGCCAGTTCCACCCCGTCGCCCACGTGCGCCCGAATGACTTGGGCGCTCAGGGCAGGTGTCATGTTGTCGTGGGGGTTGTCGCCGGTTTGGTTCTCGACAAAGTAACTCGGCCGCAGGGTCTTGCCAATGTCGTGGAAGTACGCCATCGTTCGCACCAGCACCGGGTTCGCCCCCACCAGCCGAGCGGCATTTTCGGCCAGGTTGGCCACCGCCACACTGTGGGCATACGTGCCGGGGGCGCGGAGCGTTAGATCGCGCAGCAAAGGATGCTCGGGGCTACAGAGCTCGAGCAACGACCAGTCGCTGACCAGCCCAAACAGACGCTCCAGCACCGCCAGCCCGAGCCAAAACACGCTCGTCGCCACCAGGGCCGCTACCGAAGCCCACATGATGCCCCAGCCCATCTCCAGGATCGGCTTGCTGACCGAAATCGAAACCGCCGCCACCAGAATGATGTGGGCGATGGTCTGCACACCGATGGCACGCAAGAGGTCGCTACGCTGCTTGATGGGGTTGACCGCGTGGCTCCCCACCACCCCGCTGATCCAGCTCGCCATCACCATATCGGGGGCCAGGGCTCCGCTCATACCCAGCAGCAAGCTCACCACCGTCACGCCGATGACCGCGATGTTGGGGCCAAGCAACGCCGAGGTCAACATGGCTTGGGCGACAATCGGGCCGAGGCTGAGATACACCAAGCCCGGGCTCGTTTCGCCCTTGAGCAAGGTGACAATGATTTGGGTGCCGAGAATGGCCACCAAGCTCGTGGCAAAAACGATGAGTTCATCGCGGCGGACTTCATCCGCCGGCAGGCCGCTTTGCCGCAAATGCACGGCCATCATGGCCCCGGCGGCTAAGGAAAGACAGGTAAGGCCAAGCCCGACGAGCGGCGAAATCGGCCACTGCATGTGCAGCGTAATCGCCGCCGCCACCATGAGCGACCCGAAAATGCGAACGATCCAACGCCCCCATGTTGTGGACTGGAGTTGTTGGATCGATTTCGGAGTAGCCATAGCACCCCGGATGAAAGGGCTCCGGGGGAACCTAAATGGGGGCGCTTAGGCGCGTCCGCGTCGGCGAGAGGCGCGACGGCGCTTTTCGCTCGGCTTTTCGTAGAAAGCGTGTTCCTTCAGGTCGCGGAGCAAGCCGGACTGCTGAACCTTCTGATTGAATCGCTTGATAGCACTATCAAGCGTTTCTCCGGTGTGAATGGCAACGTAGATCAAGACGTAATCCTCTTATCGGCAGGATACCTGGTTTTGTATACCGGACCCAATCCTAGCCATCGGCGGCGGGCCGATAGACGTAGTCGCCCAGGCTGCGCGCCACTTCATTCGGGGCATCGGGCTCCACGCAGATCACGCTCAGCGTGGGCTCGCCGGTGCCCTGCGTGATGCGCAGATTGATACCCGCGTGGTGCATCACGTGCCCCGCCCCCGCCACGATCACCATCACGGCCTTGGGATTCGCGCGGCGCGTGTCCATTTCTCGGCGGGCGTTGATGGCCATGCCTTCGTCCCACAGCACTTGGGCGGCGTAAATGTTGTCCATGTTCGAACCCGTGTGGCCGCCCATCAGGCTGTCGAACACCATCCGGTGCCCCCGGTGCGTCAGGTCCAGCTTCGGCACGCGGGCCTTGGTTTCGGGCAACATGGAGTCCACCCCGTTGTGGCTGATCTGGCGCACCCAGGTGCGCGGCACGTTGAGCGCCACCATCGGTAACTTGTGTGTGCGCACCGCTTCGAAAATTGGGCGGTAAGCCGAGAACGGGAAGCCCCACTGCGTTTCCCAGCTGCACTTGGCGATGAATTCTTCTTCGGTCCAGCGACCTTGCGTCCAGCCCGCGAGGCTCTTTTGGTTGTCAAACGTGAACATCTCGAAGCCCACGGTAACGTCGCGGCCATCCTTCACCAAGGCTTCAATGACAGCGGCTTGCATCGCGTGGTGCGCGGGGGTGTTATGTTGCTCGCCGACCAGCACAAACCGCGTGCCACGGGCGGCTTTCGCGATCTCATCCACGCTCACCGTGCGGCCGGTCGCGGTATCCGTGACCCCCGCCGGAGCGGCCACCCGTCCGGGTTGGCTGATCTCCAGCAGATAGGGGCTCGCAGGCTCACTCTGCGCCATCGCCGGAACTAAGGCGGCCGTCAGCAACGTCGTCGTCATGTCTGAATTGTAATCGAAGCCCGGAGCAACGCGAGTGCCTTCAGTACAATTCCGTCGTAGGCAAATTCGTGCGAGTTCTTCCTGTGGCCATTGTTGTGAGTGTGCTCGCCCTCGGCGGGGCGGCGTGGTACTTCACGCAGCCCAAGCCCGCACCCGCGAAATTGCCCCCTGCCCCGGTGAAACCGGCCGATCCCGAGGTGGATAAGGTTGCCCAGCGGGCCGCCGAGCGCAAGTTGGAAGACGCCCTGCGCGAAGGCTCCGTCAGGGCGCAAAACTCGCTCAACACGCTGGTGGACACGCGCCGAGAAGCGGTGAACCAGCAAAAGCGAGCCCAAGGCGCATTGAAAGAAGCCCTCACCGAATCGCTCAACCTGCTCGATGACGCCGGGGCTTCCCTTTCGGCCATCGCCACCAAGATTCCGACCCCCGCCGATATCAAGGTGGACTTCGCCCGCGCCGATGAGGAGCGCCTGCGCCGCGTGAAAGAAGCGGAGAACGCCTTCCTTAGCCTCAAGGAATCGTTCGGAATTGTTAACAGTCTCGCCGAGGATCACCCCGAGTTGGTGGTGCTCAAGCGTCTCCTCGCCCTCAGCATCGAAGATGCCCGTCTCACCCTTGATGGTTACCATGGTCAAGTTCCACTCTAGCCTCCTCGCCCTGGCCAGCCTGGTGCTGCTCGTCGCTTGCCAACCCGCCGCTTCGGACTCCTCAAGCCCCGGCAAGCCGGTCGCCAAGTCGGCAGACTCCCAGCCCATGACCCCCGCCGAAGTCGGCGCCGCCACCGAAGATGGGTGGGCCGGCATCTACGAAAGCGAAGACCCCCAGGTGCTGAAGGACGACCAGGGCCGGGAGATCAAGATGAGCCCGGGCTTTGCCGATCAACTGGGCGGGATTCGACTTACCCTCAACGCGGATCGGACCTTTGAATTCAGCATGTTCGGCAAGGTCTCCAAGGGCAAATGGGATCGCCCCGACCCCACAACCGTGCTACTCCGTGCGGATGGCATGACTTACCGAATTACACGCAACCAATCGGCGGGCACCATCTCGATGTCCGGAGACGGCAAGTCCGATCCGCCTCAAGAAGCACCCGGAGCCCGCCCCTTAAGGTCCATTCAAGAGGTTTGGATGTTCTGCGCCACCATGAACAGCTCAATGTCCAGGGGATAGACCTTAGAAAATCCGACGAACCGCGTGCCCCAAAACGGCCGCAAGAAAGAGAGCATTTCGTGCCCATCGGAGCGGTAACGGGTGTCGAAGGAACTGTGGCAACGATGTACGCATCGTAGAGTGGGCACGGAGCGAGCGTAGCGAGTAAGGCCAGTCGCGGATGCCGTCTCGCCACGCTTCGGGGATCACATCTTGACCGTGTGCGGCAGCAATCATTCCCCTGCGATGGCGGCGGTGGTGTCAGTGTCCCCGCCACAATGAATAAGGCTCCGAATAGCGTCTTCGTAGTCCGGTCCGTTTCGGAGTACGGCGTGCAGCACCACCGGCACCGTGTGAAGGATGTAGCCACTTAACCGATCTCCACCGACGAGCTCTCTCGCGAAATGTTCAGTGGAACGGCTCTCCGCGACCCGAAGCGATTCGAGAGCCTCGGTCCAAGAATCCGAAAGGTGGACGAACCGGATGGCTTCCTCCAGTGGCTGAGGGTGCCCCTCAATCAGGAGTCGGGTCACCATCGCCAAGAGACGTGCGCCCTCCACCGCCTGGATGTCGGTGTGCGTGACACGGGAGGAAGCGTCTACGTACTCGATCAACTTCTGCCAGTCCTCAATCAACGCCGCCAGAACGGGGGCCCGCATCGCCGGTCCGTTACCTGTCGAGCGGACTCCGCTCTTCGAGGCTGGGATCCCGATGCAGAGTTTCAGGCAGGATTTCAGGGTGGCGAAGCCGATGCCCGCTGGCGCACTGATCAACCATTGCGCCAATTCTCGGCCTAAGGCGCGTTGGAAGTGCTTTACATCACCTGACGACTGGATAAAGGCGATCACGGTCATCGCAGCATGCTCCGTGTCGTCGCTGACCATTCCCCGACCGAAGAGGAAAGAATGGTGCACTTCGTCTCCGAATATCTTGCGTGCTCGGGAGGCAGTGAGGCCCTCCCGAGGCAGCCCGATTGAGTCTCCGACGGCTGTACCAATCAGACACGCCGCTACCCTTTCTTCCAGTGTCAGCATGGCCATTGTCCAATGAATGCGATTGAATCCCTTACGCCAGAAGAACTTCCAATCTACTTCTGCCTTACGCCGGAAGAACACCCTCCGTCCGGTTCATTGTAAAGCTTCGAAGCACGATACTGTTAGCCCAAGGGTAAGTCCAATACTTCTGCTTGCGGTCCAATCTATCGCGATCAGCATGCCGACTCACTCGAGGGGATTCGGACTGTGATTTGTTTCTGCATCCTCTTTTGGCAACAGTCATTTTCGAGCCTGCCGCTTCAAAGGAAATCAATTATTGGCACCCCAAAACGGCGTAAAATAGAGGTATGGCGGCGGTCACCCTCACCTACGATGGGACGACACTGAACCACTTGGAGGTCGTCGTTCCGGCCCTGGAGAAAGCCGGGCTCCGAGCTACGTTCTTTGCCGACCCTAGTCATCTCTTGGCCCGTGCTGCCGCCTGGCGCGAGGTCGCCCATCAGGGCCACGAAATTGGCAACGGTTCGCTCCTCGCCAGTGCCCTCCCGGATGGTCGCCTCCCCGCCTGGACGCCGGACATGGTGGAAGCCGAAATCCGCACCACACGGCACATGATTCATGAGCTCTTTGGGGCGCAGTACGAGCACTCGTTGGCCCTACCCGCCGGCGAACCTCGCTGCTTCAACGACGTCAACTACGCGCCCCGGCTGGCACCCATCTACCGTTGCATCCGGACGGGCCGGGCGGGCTTCAACCGGCCGCAATCCACTCATTCCGACCTCGTGGCGTGTCTCCACGTCCAGCAAACTCCGGCCGCCGATGTGCTACGTAGCCTCGAACTTGCCCGCGATGACGGCTCCTGGCTGGTGCTCGCCTTCGGCCCGGTGGGAGAATCGGGCGGGATTGACGTCGCCCTACATCAACAGATTCTCACCTGGCTCAGCCAACACAAAGACGTGGTGGACACCCAGCCGTTTGCCCTCCGCGCGGGCGCTTATCGCGTTTCCACCGGTGCGCGCCTCGCTTAGATTCGTCACAATAGTTCTGTGAGTCTCGCCTCGGTTCTGGCAACGGTGCCTACCCGCCAGTCGTACATGCACCTTTCTTCCGCCGAGAAGACCGTGTTTTACGTGGTGATGGCGGTGAGCCTGGCGCTCATGATTGCGCAATTCCTGCGCCGCCTGCCGGTGTGGCGCAAAGGCGTGCCGATCCATTGGAAACCGGACCCGCTCGGGAGCATTGCCAAGTTCATCCTGGGCCAGCGCAAGGTGCAGAGTAGCCGCCCCAAGAGCGGCGCGCCCATGCACCTGATGATCTTCTACGGGTTCATGGCGCTCTTCTTGGCGACGACCCTGCTCTTTATTGCCGTCTACGGCCAGGCCGTGGGCATCCCCAACTTCCACAAAGGCGCGTACTACCTGGCTTACGAGAGCGTGTTTGACGTGCTGGGCATGTTCTTCGTGGTGGGAGTGGCCTGGGCGTGGGGGCGGCGCATCAACTTGCTGCGGCAACATGGCCCGACCGTGGTGAACCCTGAGACCGGCAAGCCCGAGTTCAATGGCAACCCGCTGAGCCACGAGGTAAAGGACCACCTGGTGCTGGCGCTCCTGCTCCTCTTGGGCGTCGGTGGCTACGTGCTGGAGGCCGCACGCATGGCCAACACGCCGCAGCCGTGGGATTTCTATGCTCCGGTGGGCTATGCCCTTTCCAAGGTCATGCCCGCGATTAGCAACGACGTATATCGAGGCATTTGGTGGTCGCACGCCGCGCTGGTGGCCGTGTTCTTCATCACCCTGCCGCAGATGAAGATCAAGCACATCTTCACCGCCACGCTCACCGCCGCCGGCCACAACCCCGAGGCCAGCATGGGGCGGCTGGAGCCGATTTCGATGGCCCAAGTGGAAGAAACGGGCCGCATTGGGGTGGCGACGGCGGATCAATACACGCAGTGGCACCTGCTTTCGTTGGACGCCTGCATGACGTGTGGGCGCTGCA